>CAYPBW010000257.1:0-3116 GCA_964409055.1 uncultured Chitinophaga sp.
GCTGTATCAGGAATATGTGTCAATACTTCATGCTTCACCCTGAACCTGTTCATGTACACTGTATCATCTTCCGTTTCATCGTCTATCTTCTGCACAAAATGGGGTGTATAATAATACCCTTTATTGGCAATGATACACATTGCATTGGCCAGCTGTAATGGTGTTGCCTGCATCTGGTCCTGTCCTATACCCAGTGTCAGATTGGTACAGGAGTTCCAACTGCCGCGGTATTGTTTATTATAACTAGCTGTATCCGGAATATTTCCTTTGTTTTCACTGGGCAGATCCACTCCTAAACGAACACCCAGGCCAAAGAGGTTCATATACTCTCTCCACTTCATATATCCTTTCTTCACTCCACCATATTGAGGGTTGTCAGCCGCCATACGGTAGAGGTGGGTGAAATAAGAGTTACAGGAGTACGCAATGGCATTGCGTAAATTAGCTGAATGCCCACCACCGGAATGTGTACAAGCCGGTTTACCTGAACCACAACCCATATAGCGACCGCCGCAAGGATAGCCGTATGCAGGAGATATCAATCCCTGGTCAAGGGCGACCAATGCTCCAAGAGGTTTAAAAGTGGAACCGGGCTCATATAATCCATTAATTGCCCTGTTGAGCATGGGGCCCGCCACATCCAATTGCAAGCGGCCAAAATTTTTACTTCCTTCCGGACCTGTCAAGTCATTGGGATTATAATTAGGCCCCGACACCATAGCCAGTATTCCACCGGTTTGGGGATCAATAGCCACCAGCCCTCCTACTTTGTTTGTCATCAGTTTCTCTGCCAATTGCTGCAGATCGGCATCGAGGTAAGTTCTCAACCCTCTTCCGGCAATTGCGGCCGTATCATAAGCACCTTTTTCATAATGGCCCACTAACCTGTTCTTATTATCCTTGATCCAGTATTCTACCCCTCGTTGACCCATCAGTACTTTTTCATAATAAGCTTCCAACCCGGTTTTTCCTATATAATCACCCTGGCGGTAAAAGTTTCCTGACTTCTCTATATCCTTAGGGTCCGCCTCTCTTACATAACCCAGGATATGTGCAGCCGCATTAAAAGGATAAGTCCTCACCGGCCTTTCTACCAATGTAAACCCCGGAAACTTCCAGCCGTTTTCTTCAAATCTTGCCTGCAAGTCAGGCGTTAGCTGATCATCAAAAACAGATGGCCGTACAGCCGTATTTTTAATCCTGGCTTCGAGTATGCGTTTGTTGAACTCTGCCGTATCTAAATTCATAAGACGGCAAAATTCCTGTACATCTATTCCTTTGATCTCGGCAGGGGTTACCATCAGGTCATAACTGATGGTATTATTAAGAATGGCTTTCCCCTTTCTGTCATAAATAATTCCCCTTTCGGGGTAAATGATCTTAGGATAAACAGCATTATCCATTGCCAGTTGCCTGAATTTTCCTGACATCACCTGCAGGTAAAACAACTGACCTATAATGACCAAAAAAGTAACCCCGAATATCAGGCGGATGATACGGCTTCTTGATTGGTTAAACACGGACATATTAAACTACGGGATAAACTGTACGAGGTATGAGGTGAAAAATAAAGTACAAGACTGCAAAGTACGAATTACGATAAACGGTTTCCAAATCTAATTGACAGGAAAATTTATTTTAAGGAAAATTTCATTGCTGCCTGTTGATTTTTCTATGCAGTATTGGTGCGGAACTTCAGCTGGCGGGGAAACAATAATTCAACCATAAAAATCAGCAGCATACTAATGCCTGTGGTAGCAATAACTTTAATGATAAAATCCAGGAAATTGCCAACATCCAGCCATTCGAGAAATACCATATAACCATGATGCAGCAGGGTTAGGACAAAAACATAAACAGCATAAGGTGTCCACTGCATGGCTTTGGGTGAGGGTTCCCGGTAGTTGAATTCGGAACTGTCTTTTGGTGTCAGTACATTGATGACAAAAGGTCTTACATAAGCAATCAGGGTGCAGGCTGCTGCATGCAGGCCGGGTGTCATGGTAAAATAGTCAAGTGTAAGCCCCGTAGCAAACCCGATCACCAGCAGCCCAAAGCGGGAAATCGTAAAAGGCAGCCAGAGAATGAAAAGAAAATAAATATACGGTGTAATAAACCGGTGCAGATGCGGCATCTTGTTCAAGATGTAGACCTGTACCAGTATGAATACAGCGAATCTTATAATATTTCTCAGCAGATCACTCACTTCGGTGCTTTTTTACCTTGTTCAATTTTGTTTCGGGTATCCTGCATCAGCTGCCACTGTTCATCCCGTTCCACATTCTCAATAACATGCACCTGCTGCAGGGTAAAGAAATTAGCCGCTGTCCTGATCTTCAGCACATAAAAATTGGTACCCTTATCTTTTATCACATCATCAATAAAGCCCACCATGTGACCCGGCGGAAAGTTGAAGGAGTAAGTACTCGTCAATACTGTATCGCCTTTGTTCACTTCGACACTTTGAGGTATGCCTTTTAATGTCAGGTAGCGGGGATCCTTGCCATCCCATTCAACAGTTCCAAAATTTCCGCTTTTTTTGAGGGAGGCATTTACTTTATGCTGCACATGCAGCAGGCTCATTGCCTGGCTAAAGTTAGGGCTAACATTCACTACTACTCCAACAGCGCTGCCATCAGAACCCAGTACAGCCATATTATCCTTAATTCCCTGGTTGGCGCCCCTGTTTAACTGTATGTAGTTTTTCTGTGAATTGACCGTATTATAAACGACTGTAGCCGGTCGGGAAAAATAGCGCCGGTAATTACCCAAGGTATCATAAGGAACAGAGTCCTGTATTGCAGAAACTGTAGTATCTCTTCTGCCAAAGTGAGATGGCAACAGGTTCAGCAACGAATCATTCAGGCGGTTAACCCTTTTATTTTCTTCCCGGAGGGTAAAATAGTCTTCAACTTTATTATACTGTGAGTTGATGATACCCGTTACTTCATTGGCCACTCCCAGGAATTTGGCCCGGTGAAAGCGGTTATAACTGAATAAAAACCATAACGCCACCCCCTGTAAAATAAGGAAGGCGAAGAAAGTTCTGTACCGGCGAATGAAAAGAAGGACGTTACGCATAAGGGGTTTAAGGTTTGAGGTTTAAGGTTTGAGGT
>CAYPBW010000258.1:0-3097 GCA_964409055.1 uncultured Chitinophaga sp.
GGCCGGTCCCTGTCGGCTCCTTTACTTGTTTCTACTGCGGCTATTTTATCCAGTACGTCTGTTCCTTTTATTACTTCGCCAAATACAGTATATCCCTGGTCGAGATGTGGTGTGCCGCCCAGGTTTTTATATACTTCCCGTTGTTCGGCCGGTATTTTTCTTTTTAACCTGCTTGTTTCAAGATTATCCAGCTCTTCATCTGTAAATTTTTTTCCCTGTACAATATAAAACTGGCAGCCACTGCTGGCTTTTTCAGGATTATTGTCTCTTGCTGCAGCAATTACTCCTTTCTTGTGAAACAGCGTTTGCCTGAATTCAGCTGGTACCCGGTAGCCGGGACCACCCATTCCTAATGTTTCACCGGGTTTGGCATTACGGCTATTAGGGTCGCCACCCTGTATCATAAAATCTTTTATGACCCGGTGAAACAAAAGGCTGTCATAAAAATGAACCTTTACCAGCTTTAAGAAATTATCCCGGTGAAGCGGGGTAGAGTCCGACAACCGGACAGTCATATCACCCATAGATGTTTGTATTAACACGTCTCTCTTGCGGTCTTTCTTTTTGAGCGTTGAGTCTGATTGGGCCTCGGTGCAAGTAAAGAAAGCAGCAGTAAGTGACAATAAGATTAATTTCTTCATCATTAAAAATTGTGCTGTTCGAAATAAAGTAATATATGATCCTTTAAAAAATTCTCTTGTTCCGGCATACTCATATCAGGCATGGGCTTCAGTTGCCTGAAATGCGGCCAGCCATCAGCATCTACGCTTTCCAGTTCATAGTAGCCGCTTTGCGACAGCAGGTTGCATACAGCCACATGCATCAGGTCCTGTTTCTGTTCCTTGGTAAATTTTTCTCTTATCTCGCCAAATTCCTGGATACCGATCAGGAACAATATGGCTTCCATATCCGGTTTCTTCCCGAATCGCTCCACCAATTTGGCTTCCAGGTTCCACCAGCGTTGTTGTAAATCATCAGCAGGTAACATCTTGCAAATATATAACCCGTCATAATTGGCTGTTTAAGAAATCGGTTTATGCATGCCCCTCAGCAATTATCTTTGCCGCAAATTGAACTAAAATGTTGCAGGTACAGGTGTTACGTCAAAATCCCGAATGGGTAAAGGAAAGATTGGCAATAAAACATTTTGCCAATCCCGGACTGGTGGAAGAGATCATTGCGTTAGATGATGAAAGAAAAAAATTGCAATTAGAGTCGGATACGTTGCAGTCAAAAGTAAATGCTGCATCGAAGGAGATCGGAATGCTGATGGGCAAAGGCCAAAAAGAAGAAGCAGAAGCAAAGAAACAGGAGGTGGCTGCAATAAAAGCATCCTTACAGCCATTGGCTGATCAGCAAACTGAAATTGAAAAACAACTGGGCGAAAAGCTGGTGTTATTGCCCAACCTGCCTTCTGAAAAAGTGCCGGCCGGAAAAACGCCTGCGGATAATGTGGTGGTAAGAGAAGGAGGAGTGAAACCACAATTGTCTGCTGACGCTCTTCCGCACTGGGACCTGATCAAAAAATATGATATTGTTGATTTTGAAACGGGGGTTAAGATAACCGGTAGTGGCTTCCCATTATATAAGGGCAAAGGAGCCAGGCTACAGCGGGCATTGACCCAGTATTTTCTTGATTTTAATACGGCAGCGGGTTATACAGAGTACCTGCCACCACTGATGGTAAACGAAGCTACTGCTTATGGCACTGGTCAGTTACCCGATAAAGAAGGCCAGATGTATTATATGCCGGCTGATAATTTTTACATGATTCCTACGGCGGAAGTGCCGGTTACCAATATTTATCGTGATGAAATTGTAAAAGAGTCAGATTTGCCAATCAGGATGACAGCTTTCTCTGCCTGTTTCAGAAGAGAGGCAGGTAGCTTTGGCGCCGATGTAAGAGGGTTGAACCGTGTTCACCAGTTTGACAAAGTGGAAATTGTACAATTGGTTCACCCCGAAAAAAGCTATGAAGTGCTGGAAGAAATGGTCAGCCATGTAGAAAAATTGCTGAATACTTTAGAATTGCCTTACAGGATACTTCGTCTTTGCGGCGGCGACATGAGTTTTGCATCTGCCCTAACTTACGATTTTGAAGTGTTCAGTGCGGCACAGCAAAAATGGCTGGAGGTAAGTTCTGTTTCCAACTTCGAGGCATTCCAGACCAACCGGATGAAGATTCGTTATAAGGATGAAAAAGGGAAATCACAACTGGTGCATTCATTGAACGGTAGTTCTTTGGCTTTGCCAAGAATTATGGCATCATTGCTGGAGAATAATCAGTCATCAGAAGGAATCAGTTTACCCACGGTGTTACATCCTTATTTTGGAGGAAAAATTATTTCATAGTGCTTTTTTACTTCTATACTATAAAAAACAAAACCCCGCATTGCGGGGTTTTGTTGCTATAAAATAAAAGTTTATGGTTGAGCAAAACTATTCCTGGGACCACCAGAAGCAAATATGGCCAGCATCCTTGTTTTTTGACCGGCGCTGAACATGTACATGCAAGCATCATCCGTATAATCCATATAGTTCATAGTCATTTCAACCGGGTTGCCAGAACAAGTACTGGTATGACCGGCTGCGGGACATCCATAGTTAGCCGTATTGTGTACAGGTGTATCAGTTACCTGGTCGTTACCGCAGGTAGCATCACCCCAAATATGGCGCAGGTTCATCCAGTGACCTACTTCATGTGTAGCTGTTCTTCCTTTATTAAAAGGAGCGGCCGCTGTACCGGTTGTACCAAACGCATTATCATCACAAACCACTCCATCCGTGGCAGCAGCACCACCCGGGAACTGGGCATAACCCAGGTAGCCACTTGTCAGGTTGCACACCCAAATATTAAGTGTGGTAGTAGGACTCGTCGGATTTATACCTCCCTGTGTACTTTTTTTCATAGCGTCATTCAGTTGCCAGCTGGTTTTGTTGGTCTTTTTACGAACCACGCCGGCTAATACAAAACGAACGCCAATGTCACCAGATCTTACACCCTGGAATATGGAAGGGGTGTTATTATAATCTGTATTTGTAGCACTAAAATCTTTATTCAGTACATCTATTTGTGATTGTATTTGAGTCTGTGAAA
>CAYPBW010000259.1:0-1492 GCA_964409055.1 uncultured Chitinophaga sp.
CCGATCAGTACTTCTTTGCCCTGAATACGCCAGGCATAATCACCAAAGGGAATATACTTTTCAGTGCCGTCGAGGAAATATTCTTTTCCGTTCAGAATAACAGTGCTGATACAATGGTTATCTACTGCCAGTGAGGGGAGTGTGTAATCGTAAGGCAGGTGGCGGGTGCCGATCCATGTCATGTACGCCTCGAGGCCGGCCAGCTTCAGCATTTCCGTCACCAGGTTGGCCATGCCTTTACAGTCGCCGTATTTGGATTTGTAAACATCCTGTGCCGTGGCGGGAATAAATCCGGCCAGCCCGTCTTCAAAAGCGATGTAACGGATATTGTCCTGCACCCAGTAGAAGATGGATTTTACTTTATCAATATCAGTAGCTTTTCCTTTGGTGAGTTCTGCGACTTTTGCTTTGAGCTCATCGGGTTTATTCACACATTTATTATAGAGGTATTTGTACCAGTTGTAGAGGTCGCCTACATCACCAAATCCTTTTTCGGATTTGCCATCATAATTAAATGACTTTACAACAAGGATGAGGTGGGGATACTGATACGCCACACCAATTGAGCGGGGCTCTGATTTCATCGGAACCAGGTTCTGCATTTTAAAGGTGTAAACGGTAAGGCCTTTTTCCTGTCCTTTCTGGCGGGTTACTTTATATCCATCGAAATTGAATTCACGGATATCTACCTGCAGCCAGTCGGGAACCTTGATGGTTACTACTTTTTCCTTAGCCGGGAACCAGCTGTGGAAATAAATACTGGTGAGGTATTTACTGTCAAAGAATTTCTTTTCTGTTTCCACCCGGGTGGCATCGCCATAGCCGGAGAAGCCGATATTGAAAAACTTCACCCGGCTGTCATCCGAGAAGAAATCGCTGGAACTGGCGGAGCGGTCGATGGCATAGCCCACATTATAATTCTTTTTGATGCCAAACATGCCCTTCATCTTTTCCAGTTGCTTGAAGGAAGTGATCTTGCAAAAAGAGTTGTAGAAATCAAAATACTGGATGCTGGCCCTTTCCCGCAGGGCCAGAAAAGTGATACCGGTGTTTTTTGTAGCAGTTACTACGGGCAGCTTGTCTTCACTCCTGCCTTTATCGAAATTGTATTCTTCTTCTACAATGGTGGCTGCTACCCGGTCGTCCGGAAATACTTTTTTCAGGCGGTTGGCTTCATAAATATCCTCATCGGCCTGCGCAATGAGTAAAAAAGGGATAAGCAGTGCGGAAAGCAGGATCAGATTTCGGTACATAAGAATTATTATAACCAGCAATATAAAAATTTACTGATATTTCTCAGGTAAAATATGGCCCCGGATGACCAAAATCAATGTGCTTTACAAGCCCAACTTGTGTTAAATTCGCAGCATTAAATAAGCAAATAAGCAATGGCCAGAAAACAGGAAGTATTAAGCGATGTGGTTATCAAGTTTGCCGGCGATAGTGGCGATGGCATGCAGTTAACCGGAACCCAATTTTCAAACAACACAGC
>CAYPBW010000259.1:1592-3076 GCA_964409055.1 uncultured Chitinophaga sp.
AATCCTCTTGAGGACGGCAGCCTTGGTAATTATGAAGTGATCAAGATGGATGTAACCAAGATGACCCGTGAAGCACTGAAGGATATTACCCTTGGTATGAAAGAAAAGGACAGGGCCAAGAACATGTTTGTACTCGGTTTCCTGTACTGGATGTACAACAGGGATATGGAGAATACCATCAACTTCCTCCGGGATAAGTTTGGCAAGAAACCGGAAATATTAGAGAGTAATATCAAAGTATTGCAGGCAGGATATAACTATGGCGATACTACCGAAACATTTACCACTACGTATACGGTAGAAAAGGCAAAGATGGAATCGGGTACCTATCGTTCCATCATGGGCAACCAGGCAGTGGCGTATGGATTGATTGCAGCTTCACAGAAAAGCGGCCTGCAGTTGTTCCTTGGTTCTTACCCGATTACCCCGGCATCAGATATTTTACATGACCTGAGCAAGTATAAAAATTTTGGGGTAAAAACATTCCAGGCAGAGGATGAGATTGCTGCTATTGCTTCGGCAATCGGCGCTTCTTATGGTGGTGCCTTGGGTGTTACCACTTCCAGTGGTCCGGGTATTGCGCTGAAAGGGGAAGCGATGGGTCTTGCTGTAATGCTTGAGATACCATTGGTAATTATCAATATTCAAAGAGGCGGTCCTTCCACCGGTTTACCAACTAAAACAGAGCAGAGCGACCTGATGCAGGCATATTATGGACGTAATGGTGAATGTCCTATGCCTGTAATCTCAGCTTCAACTCCAACAGATTGTTTTGATGCCGTATATGAGGCAGTGCGCATTGCGGTGCAACATATGACCCCGGTGATCTTCCTGAGTGATGGCTATATTGCCAACGGTGCAGAGCCATGGAAGTTTCCGCAAACAAAAGATCTGGCTGAGATCAAAGTTTCCTTTAAAAAGCAGATAGATGAGGGCGATGAAAAATACATGCCTTATAAAAGAGATGAGAAATTAGTGAGGCCATGGGCTATACCCGGCACACCGGGCCTGGAGCATCGTATCGGTGGTATTGAAAAACAAGATGGTACCGGTAATGTAAGTTATGATCCCGATAACCACCAGCACATGGTGAAGACCAGGCAGGCGAAGGTGGACCTGATTGCCAATGATATTCCTGAACAAAAACTGGACAGCGGCCCGGAGAAAGGAAAGATACTGGTACTGGGATGGGGCTCAACTTACGGTGCTATTAAGTCTGCAGTGGCAGAATTGCAGTCGAGAGGTGAATCGGTAAGCCATGCCCATCTGCGCTATATCCGTCCGTTTCCCCGCAACCTTGGGCAGATGCTGAAGAACTTTGATACCATTCTGATTCCTGAGATCAATAATGGTCAGTTGATAAAAATTATCCGTGACCAGTTCCTGGTAGATGCTAAAGGATACAATAAGGTCATGGGTGTACCTATTACAAAGACCGAACTGGTGATGAAGCTGGAAGAATTACTGGGCGGTTTGAATTAATT
>CAYPBW010000260.1:0-3066 GCA_964409055.1 uncultured Chitinophaga sp.
GATTTCTTCACAGTTTTCTTTGCTGCAGGTTTTTTAGCTGCAGGCTTTTTAGGGGCGGGTTTGGCGGCCTTTTTGGGGGCCTGTTTTTTCTTAGTTGCCATAAATTACCCTTTTTTTGAAACAATCACATTTAGCAAAACATCGTTTATATCGATCTCCGTGCCGTCCTGAATTTCAGGCACAAACTCCAGGCTGTCCGCCAGAATTTCGGCGCAAATATAGTCTTTAAACCGGGTCAAAGAATCTTTTAGCCCGTCGGTGGCCGAAACCCTTACTTCCACCCTGTCTGTCAGCTCAAAACCACTGTCCTTGCGGATCTTTTGTATACGGTTTACAAACTCCCGGGCATGCCCTTCGGCTTCCAGTTCCGGGGTTACCGTTACGTCTAATGCCACTGTTAAACTGCCCTTATTCGCCACTGTCCAGCCCGGAATATCCTCGCTGCTGATCTCCACTTCGGTAATTTGTAATATTACAGGTTCGCCATCAATTGACAAACTATATTGACCTTCTTTTTCCAACCTTGCTATATCCTCCTGGGTAAACTGTGCCAGCGCTGCTGATACGGCCTTCATCTTTGGCCCCAGCTTTTTACCAAGGGCTACGAAGCTGGGCTTTATCTTTTTACTGATAAACGTATTGTCCGGGCTCAGGTACTCTATCTCTTTTACATTCACCTCTGCTTTGATGAGGTCTTCCACCTTTCTCAGTTGCTCCTGCATGGAAAGGCTCATCACCGGTATCAGCACTTTTTGCAGGGGCTGCCGAACTTTTATATTCACTTTCTTGCGCAGCGATAACACCAGCGAAGATGCATCCTGTGCCAGTTGCATTCTTTCCTCCAGCGATTCATCAATAGCGGCTTCATTGGCCACCGGGAAATCGGAATGATGTACTGATTCGGCCGTAAAGCGTCCGCTTACCGCATTCAGGTTACGGAATACCGAATCACTGAAGAAAGGTGATATCGGGGCGATCAGTCTGGTTATAGTTTCCAGGCATTCATACAAGGTCTGGTAAGCACAGATCTTGTCCTGCTCGTATTCGCCTTTCCAGAAACGGCGGCGGCAGAGACGCACATACCAGTTGCTCAAATGTTCATCTACAAAATCCTCGATCACCCGGCCGGCCTGTGTGGGTTCGTAATCATCCATGTACTGGTTTACTTTCTTCACCACTGTATTGAGCGAGGAAAGTATCCATCGGTCTATTTCCGGCCTTTCCTGCAGCGGTATATAAGTTTCTTTGAAAGCAAAGCCATCTACATTGGCATAGAGGGCAAAGAACTGGTAAGTATTATACAGTGTACCAAAGAACTTGCGCTGCACTTCTTTGATACCTTCAATATCAAACTTCAGGTTATCCCACGGAGAGGCATTGGTGATGAGGTACCAGCGGGTGGCATCAGCGCCGTATTTTTCAATCGTCTCAAACGGGTCTACCACATTGCCGAGTCGCTTGCTCATCTTGTTGCCGTTCTTATCTAAAACCAATCCGTTTGAAACAACCGTTTTATAGGCAACGGAATCAAATACAAGGCAGGCAATAGCATGCAGGGTATAAAACCAGCCCCTTGTCTGATCCACACCCTCAGCTATGAAATCTGCCGGGAAGGATTGTTTGAACGTCTCTTTATTCTCAAACGGAAAATGCCACTGTGCATAGGGCATGGCGCCGCTGTCGAACCACACATCTATCAGGTCGGGTACCCTTTTCATGGGTTTGCCCGAATCACTTACTAAAATTATTTCATCAACATAGGGTTTGTGCAGGTCCAGGTCGTTAGTGGTTAGTCGGGAGTTGTTAGTGCCTAATTGAGTATCGGCTTTTGCGGCTTCGCTTACAAGTTCTTCGATGCTGCCGATGCATTTCTCTTCTTCGCCGTCTTCTGTTTTCCAGATGGGCAGCGGTGTGCCCCAATACCTTGAGCGGCTCAGGTTCCAGTCCACCATATTCTCCAGCCAGTTGCCAAAGCGGCCTTCGCCGGTGGAGGCGGGTTTCCAGTTGATAGTCTTGTTCAGTTCCACCATGCGGTCCTTGATGGCCGTGGTTTTGATGAACCAGGCATCCAGCGGGTAGTAAAGAACAGGTTTATCTGTTCGCCAGCAATGGGGGTAGCTGTGTTCGTATTTCTCTACTTTAAAAGCCCGGTTCTCTTTTTTCAGTTTCACCGCTATGTCAACATTTACGTCCACATAGTTGGGATCGTCTTTATAATTCTTTACGTACCGGTTGCTGAACTCACCTAACCCGTCTACGAATTTTCCTTCCCTGTCTACCATGGTGAGTATACCGATGCCATACTTCTTGCCTACTTTATAGTCATCGGCGCCAAAGGCCGGGGCTGTATGTACTATACCGGTTCCGTCTTCTGTTGTTACGAAATCACCCACCAATACCCTGAACGGATCACCACCGGCATGTGCGGGGCTGTTGGCATCATAGGGCAGCAGTTGTTCGTAACGGCACTCTTCTATATCACTTCCTTTAAACTCGGTGATGATGCTCCACGGCAGCACTTTTACTTTTTCATTGTAGCCGTCAAAATCACCATCCTTTCCTTCTTCTTTAAAATATTTTCCGAGCAGTGCTTTGGCCAGCACTACATTAATGGGCAGGTGTGTATAGGGATTGAATGTTTTTACCAGCACATAATCAATATTGCCGCCAACTGTCAATCCAAGATTAGAAGGCAGTGTCCATGGTGTCGTCGTCCATGCCAGGAAGAACACTTCAGCGCCATGCACTGCATCATGCAGGAACTGGCTCTTTGCATCCTGCACCGCCCGGAACATGGCCACACAACTGGTATCCTTTACATCCTTGTACGTTCCCGGCTGGTTCAGCTCATGCGAACTTAAACCGGTACCGGCAGCAGGAGAGTAGGGCTGTATGCTCACACTTTCGTAAAGCAATCCTTTTTTGTACAACTCACTCAGCAGCCACCAGAGTGTTTCAATGTATTCGTTCTTGAAAGTGATATAGGGATCGTTCAGGTCAACCCAGTAGCCCATCTTGCGGGTTATCTCATCCCATTTGTCTTTATAGCGCAGCACCGCTTCACGG
>CAYPBW010000261.1:0-3065 GCA_964409055.1 uncultured Chitinophaga sp.
ATTACAATAAACACAAGAAATAAAATCTCCTGATAATTTTCATTACCGATATGCTGTACAGCGCTGGAAAGCCTCTCTCTAAAGATGTAGATGAAAAGGGCAAGTAAAACCGGGACGATCAGCTTTCCGTTTATGTAAGGCAGTTTAAATTTGCCTGGCTCTTTCGGTACGGGTGGTAATAATAATACCCCTCCAGAAACCAATACAAATGCAAATAGGGTCCCAATACTTGTAAGATCTGTCACCAACCCGCTTTGGATAAATAAGGCGCCAACACCAACTATAACGCCTGTAAGGATAGTAGCAAAAGAAGGAGTGTGGTATTTCGGATGAATTTTTTGAAACTTTTTAGGCAATAACCCATCACGGCTCATACTCATCCAGATTCTGGGCTGCCCGATCTGGAAAACCAGCAACACAGATGTTGTTGCCACTACTGCACTTATTGAAACGATCTTTTCGATCCATGGAGCTCTTTTCTCAAAAACAAAAGCCAAAGGGTCATTCACATCTTTGAAAGAAGCTGAGTTTTCCATACCTGTTAGCACCAATGCTATCAATATATACAGCACTGTACAGATAAGCAGGGAGTAGATCATGCCTCTTGGCATATCCCTCTGGGGGTTTTTACATTCTTCCGCGGTTGTGGAAATAGCGTCAAACCCTATGTATGCATAAAAAACAGCCGATACTCCTTTAAGAACCCCTTCAAATCCGTTTGGCATAAAAGGAGTCCAGTTATTGGTATCAACAAAAAATGCCCCGGCTATAATGACAAAGATTATTACGGCAACTTTGAAAATAACCATGAAGTTGGCCGACTGCTTGCTTTCTTTAATCCCAATTAAGGCAAGCCAGGTAATCAGTGCCACCACTATAAAAGCAGGCAAATTGAAGAAAATTTTTGTTCCGCCCACAGAAGGAGCATTAGTATAGGCGTCAATGGCAAACTGGTAATTCTTAATAGCCTCCGGGTCCGTAATATTACCGGCTGCTAATGCTTTGGTAGCTGATTGATACGCATTTGACGCTGTAACCGGGTCTACCAGCATCCAGTCGGGGAGGTGAATATTGAAAATATGAACAAGCAAATTATTAAAATAACCACTCCATGAGATTGCTACCACTATATTGCCAATGGCATATTCAAGAATCAATGCCCAGCCAATAATCCAGGCAATAATCTCTCCGAATGTTACGTACGAGTAGGTGTATGCACTTCCCGCTACTGGAACACGACTGGCAAACTCAGCATAACAAAGGGCCGAAAATCCGCATGTAATGGCTGTAATTACAAATAGAAGTGAAATACCCGGTCCGCCATTATATGCAGCCCCACCAATAGTAGAAAAAATTCCTGCACCTATAACAGCCGCAATTCCAAGAAAAGTCAAATCCCTGACACTTAACACCCTGTTTAATTTATTATGCACATCATCAGCAGGCAAGTCAGCATCCCTGATCAGTTTATCAATAGATTTCTTACGGAAAAGTTGATTTAACATTCTTCGGTTGGTTTTGATGCTTCAAAATAGGAAAAAAATGAAAGCAGTTACAGGTTATGGTAAACAATCTTAATGCTCCCTTTTTACCAGGAACTGCGCCAGTTCTTTTAAAGGTTGCTTTCTTTTGGAAACTACAGCAATATCTTCCAGGTGTAAAATAGCCTCATCCAGGTATTTATTCTTTAACTCCATTGCCCATTGATCCACTTTACATTCCCTGTATATCTTTAACACCCTTTCTACTTTATCAGGGGTATTCGCTGCCAGCAATTCGTTTAATTCTTCCTTTTGAGAACCGGATATAGTTTCAAAAGCATGTATCAGCAGGAACGTCTTTTTATTGGCCAGAATATCACCTCCAACCTGTTTTCCAAATTTTTGAGGATCACCAAAGGCATCGAGATAATCATCCTGCACCTGGAAAGCGATACCCAGTTTTTTTCCAAACTCATACAGAAGGTTTTGATTTCTCTCTCCTGCACCTCCCAAAATGGCCCCCATCTTAAGACTGGCTGCTAATAGCACAGAGGTTTTTAGCTCAATCATTCGCAGGTATTCATCCAATTTTACTGTTTCTTTTTTTTCAAAATCCATATCCCATTGCTGGCCTTCACAAACCTCGGCAGCCGTTTTATTAAACAGATGAAGTATAGGGTGCAGAAAATCTTGCTGAACTTTTTCCAGTTGTTGGTAAGCTTTCACCAGCATCACATCACCGGCCAGCAGGGCGACATTCTCACCATATTTTACATGAATAGTTTCCATTCCCCTTCTCAAAGGAGCTTTATCCATTATATCATCATGTATCAGGGTAAAATTGTGAAATAACTCAATGGCTGAACCCATCTCCCATGCATCAGCTTTTATATCATCAAACAATTCGTTGCCCATCAAACAAAGCACAGGACGGATGCGTTTGCCTCCTAATTTTAAGAAATATTCATTAGGTTCATACAGGCTGGCGGGCTCAGAAGGGAAATGCTGCTGCTCAAAATGAATAGCAAATTTCCTGGATAGCAGTTCGAAGGATTGCATAAGTGTAAATATATTCCGAAAAAATGTTGTGCACAAAGTAAGAAAAAGAAGCCCTGCAATTCAATTTTGCAGATATTTACAGCAATAAGTAATCAATTACCATTGTAATGAAACCCCTTTTTTGTTTAGCCATTTATTTTGCCTGTACAAATACCGCAACTTTTGGGAAAACTAATACCGATACCGGTAAGACAGACATTACGATGAAGGCAACCAGCCTGCCTATGGATTCAAATATTCTGGTCGTCATTAATGGTAAGGTGGCAGGCACCATCAGAGAAATCAACAAAGACATCAATAGCCTGATACCTGCAGATTTGATTGAATCAGTAAATGTGCTTAAGGGCACCACTGCAACGGAAAAATTTGGCGAAAAAGGCAGGTATGGTGTTTTGGAAATTATATTGAAACAAGCAACCATAGAAGCCGTTTTTACCATCGACACAACGGGAACCCCGGTCAGTGCAGAAGAAAAAGTATTTGAACGGGTGGAGATTGAAGCCGGTTTTCCAGGTGGTGATGCCC
>CAYPBW010000262.1:0-3055 GCA_964409055.1 uncultured Chitinophaga sp.
TGGGTATAAAGAATACCCGCTATGCTGTTACTACCATGTTACTGGCCGACCTGGCAGGCATTATTACAGCAATTGCCATGGCTTATATCTTCTTTGCTTAAGCAATGTACTTGTGTAAAAGAAAGAAACCGTTCAATTTGAACGGTTTCTTTCTTAGATCAATTAAATATGCACATTATCTGTTTACAAATACAGATAAAGATCTTACAGTGGCATTGGTAGTTGTGGTTGCTCTGTAACCACCCCTGAAGATTAAAGTATAGCTCCTTTTGATCGTTGGGGTCAATACTGCCTGAATATTTGACCAGGCGCCGGGAGCGGGGCTTGGATTAAAGTTTTGCAGATTTGTTCCGGTACCGGCAGGGCGGATATAGAAAGTATCTGTTACTCCGGAAGCAATAGGAATAAAACCGGTCACTTCAGTCAATGCTACATTTGTGAAAATGTTCGCATTTCTTTTGACAGAAAAAATATCCACTGCAGGAATTTCGGTTGGGCTATAAGGGAAATGTGCAAACCGTATCCTTGCAGTTGTGTCAGTCGGTACTTCAATATTTGTAGCAACTGTTTTCTGCTTAGGCGATGTAATAGTGTCATACATGAAAAGAGTGTATGTTTTACCCGCCTGCAGGTTTTCCGCAAAAGAATACGGAACCTGTGTACTAGTAGACAAAGTATCCCTTACCAGGAAATTACGCAGACCTCCGCCAACATTGAATCCAAAACCTGTTGTAGGAAAAACACTTCCTGTAGTTAATGATGCCCCATTAATACGATTGGCGTCCACCCAGATAAAGTTTCGGCTGGCATTCACTGTGGCTACATACACCTGCATGATACTGGAATTGGTAAAATCCTGCTGCTGCGATTGTTTTTCATCAAATGATTTTGTACAGGAGACCATTATGCTGCCAGAAAGGAGCAGTAAGGCTATTCCCGGTATATATGTTTTTATAAATTTCATAATCTTAGTTTTATGAGTTAATAACTATCAGGGTTGAGAGAACCACTGCTCTTTGGTGTGATAATCTAATGCCAAACCACCCACACTGGATAAGGCAGCTACATTGTACAGGTACTCCGAGTTATACCTTGGCCTTGCCCTGTATACCCATTTACCAGCATTATTTGTAAACAGATCGGTACCAGTAGGAGGAGCGAAGTCTGCGTATACCTGCTGACCGGTAACCGGGTCAAGATCTGTATAGTGGTATCTTCTCATATCCACCCAGGTTTCTACCACGCCATAGCCATACATGGCTATATACTTTTGCAACATGATGTGAGACCTTGTCAGGTTACCCACAGCCGGCACCACAGTTGGATTGGCAAGATATGCTGCTTTTACACCTGGTGAGATTTGCATGGCACCGGGAACTGAATTATGATAATCTGGTGTGCCGGTAAGCATGTCGAAATTTGCATTGATACCATCAATGTAGGATTGTCTTGCCTGTGCAGCGAAGGCAGGACCTTTTCTAAGGTAAGCTTCTGCTTTCATGAAATGAACTTCTGCGGCAGTAATGATCGGGAATGGTGCACCATTGCGGAAGATATAGCGGCAATCAACATCTGTTCCCGGAGCAGCAGTTGAGGTAAATATTCCCCCCCAGAAGTTTCGGGGCTGATCATTTGTGGATAATCCATCTGATCCTTTGTTAGGTCTTATGCCTTTATAAGTACCGTTTGTGTTTTCCCGGATCAGGTAAGGTGCTCTGGGGTCATTAACAGAAAGGAAAGTAGGATTTAAGCCAGTCATCAGGTTGGCCATAAAGCGGGACTGTCGAAGGGCGCCTACGTTACCACGGAAGGGACCGAAAAAGTTATAAGTACCAGAAAGACCGGTTGCAGCAAACTTTGCTGAAGCATTATCAGCATTATCTAAAATGCCGAGATTGGCATAATAAATAACGGAATCAGGATTGTAAGTGGCTTTGTTTGTCAGGTGGTTGAAAGACCTGGCTAAAACAGAGTAACAAAACTTCTTCCATTTGTTTACATCTCCATTATAAAAATAAGCATCACCCAATGCAAGATTTGCCTGGCTTACACCGTCACCTGTTTTGCTCAGGTATTCAATGGCTGTATGACACAAACGTCTTGTTTCCGCATAGATATCTTCCTGGCTGTCATAATCAAATACCAGGCGGTTGGGATCAAAAGCCTGGCGGAGTATTGCTTCACCATACATATTGGTCAGCGTTAACCAGCCCCATGCACGGATGGCATAGCCCACACCCACATAATCCCACTTTTTTTCTTCCGTTCCCCACTCAATCATTTTGGATAAATTGGCGCCATGTCCATAATAATGCATAGCCCATACTGATCCAAGGATGTCACTGGCACCTGTGGCGCCTCCCATCATATCATACTGGTTCGCTGTAGTATTGGTTGCCCAAAACTGAACGTAACGACCTGTATACAACCCATCATTAGCTATACCATAGGCGCTACCTTGTGCAGAGGAACTCCCAACAAAGTTACCGATGATACCCGGTAACAATGTTTCAATGGGTACCCGGGTCGTGGCATTAGGATTAATATATGCCTCGTCAATTTTTTTACTGCACGAAAACAACCCGGTAACCGTAATCAGGGTCAGCGGAATTGCTATTAGTTTATTTCTAAGTTTCATATTTCTAATTTTTTAATAATTATCAGAAGGACGCTTTGATACCGAAATTAATTTGAACAGGTGAGGGAAGGGTACCGTAATCGAAACCGAATGCACCAACACCCAAACTTCCTGCAGTATTACCATTTACTGCCGGGTCAGCGCCGCTGTAGTTGGTCAGCAGGATCAAATCATTAGCAGTGACAAACAAGCTGAGTGATTTGAAGGATCTGATAAAGTTCTTAGAAAATGTATAGTTGATCGTAACATCTCTCAGCCTGAACCAGTTTACATCTTTTTCTATGAACTCTTCTTCAGGCATAGTGGTATAATACTGGTCGTTGAAGGCAGGGATCACCACAATAGTATTCTGAGTTGGTGTGGCGCTGTTTTGTAAACCATCATTCAGCACACCCTGGATAACACGGGGAACATAAC
>CAYPBW010000263.1:0-3052 GCA_964409055.1 uncultured Chitinophaga sp.
TGAGATTAAGGTTGAGGTTTAGTTTAGATTGTGGCCTGGGTTTAGTTGTTGTCACTCTGAGCCTGTCGAAGAGTGATGAATGAAAGGATTGATGAATGCCGGCTTCATAGCTCATCCTTTGACAAGCCTTCCTGTCCGGTAGGCAGACTCCCGCCACGGCGGGCAGCCAGGATGACATTGTGCTTCGACTTATCAATTTATCAGGGCAAGCTGTGTTCTGAATGAAAAGCTACGCCTGATACGATTGCTTAGGATGAAATTGAGTTATTGAGAAAAAAAATAATAGCTTTTAAAAAGGGGGATGACTGATACCGGCAAAATTGGGTTTGCGATTTTAGGTTGCGGCCATGCAGGATCAAGACATGCGAGGGTGCTCAATGCATGTGATGGGGCAATGTTAACTGCGTTAGCAGATATACTGCCCAGGGAGGCTCTCGGGCTTGCAGAATTAAACACTGCTTTTTATTCAAGTCTTGATGAAATGCTTGCATCAGCGACCGATACTGATGCAGTGATTATTGCTACCCCCAATTATCTTCATGCTGCGCATTCCATAAAATGCATGGAGGCCGGTAAACATGTTGTGATCGAAAAGCCGTTAGCTTTAACAACATCTGATGCTAATGCTATTCTTAGTAAATCAAGGGATACGGGCAGGCAGGTTTTTGTAGTAATGCAAAACCGCTATGCAGCTCCCATACGCTGGTTGAAAGAGCTGGTTACAAGCGGTAATCTGGGAAATATCTACCTGGCTCAGTTAAGTTGTTTCTGGAACCGCGACCAACGATACTATCAGCCTGGCAGCTGGCATGGGAAAAAAGAAAAAGATGGCGGCACTTTATTTACTCAGTTCTCCCATTTTATTGATATCCTATACTGGCTGTTTGGAGATATAAGGAATATTAATGCAAGGTCAAGGAATTTTGGACATTCTGCAATGACTGATTTTGAAGATAGTGGTGTAGTACAGTTTGACTTTGTAAAGGGGGGTATCGGCAGCCTTAGTTTTTCCACTTGTGTATGGGATAAAAATATGGAGAGCAGTCTTACAGTCATCGCTGAAAACGGCAGTATACGTATTGGCGGCCAGTATATGAACCGAATTGATCATTGCCATATAAAAGATGTGAGTCTTGATAATTTGCCCAGGCCAACTCCTGACAACAGTGATTATATACAACAAAATCAACAGGCCTTATTGCAGCATATTGTATGGCAATTACAAGGAAGGGCAGCTAATACAATAAAGGGTGAAGATGGTTTGAAAGTGGTAGAGATTGTTGAAAGGATTTATGCCTCTAATAATTAGTGAAAGAAGTGTATAAGGAAATATTTTTTCCTTAATTAAAACAAGCTCTAACAAAGGGAGTGATAGAGTTCAAGACTCATATAAATATGCATAACGTACGAATGGAGGTGTTAAACTGATAATTATGAAGGCCTCAAATGCCCTTAAGTGGAGTTTTATTGGACAAATCACCTACATTTTACTCTATTTCGTTTTTAATGTACTTCTTTCCCGTATACTCCCCCCGTCAGATTTTGGCATTTTTGCCATCATCAATACTTTCATCATCTTCTTTAGTTTAATTAAGGACTTCGGGCTTGGTAATTATTTGATTGTTAAAAAGGATGTAACCAAGGAATTATGTGATAACATCTTTTACTTTAATTTTCTATTTACCGCGGTACTTTTTCTTTTGATCTACCTGGTATCTCCTCTTATCGCTACTTTTTATAATGATGACCGTTTAACTATTTTAATACGTATCAGCGGACTCACCTTTATTATTGATGCTTTTGCGACCGTTCCTTCTGCAATGATGACAAGGAACATGAATTTTTTTGGCCTCTTTATTGTTAAAACGGTATCTGTTTCAATTGCAGGTGTTACGGCTTTGATTTTTGCAAACAACGGATGGGGGATTTATAGCCTTGTATTTCAAACTATTTTACTATCCTTTATTTCTTGTGTGGTTCTCTTTTTTTTCTATCCCTTTAAGCCCGGTATTAATTTTAAAGTAAGGGAGTGGGGGGGGATTATTAAATTCAGCCTGCCCCTTTTTTTAAACCAGTTTTTTCAATACTTCAGCAGAAATAGTGATAATCTTATTATTGGAAGGATATTTGGGTCGTATGCATTGGGTATTTACAACAGGGCGTATACGCTGATGCAAATGCCCTTGCAAAACATATCATCGGTTGTTTCAGGTGTATTGCTTCCAGTACTTGCCAAATCCAACGGTGATCCCGATAGAAAATCCATCGTATATAAAAGGGCAATATTGGGTATTGCGTTTGCCACATTTCCCATTATGACCTTTGTATTTGTTTTTGCCAGTGAGATTATTCTATTTTTATATGGTTCTGCCTGGGCTGAGGTAGCTGATTTGCTGATGATTTTTTCAATAGTAGGGATGCTGGAGACCATTATTTCACCAATTGGAACATTGCTCATGTCAGCGGGGAAAACAACAAAGCTTTTTAAGTTCAGTACGGTAATACGGTTATTTATTATAGCAATGATTGTTGTTGGTTCTTTTTTCAGTGTAAAAGGTGTTGCCGTTTGCTATCTTATAGCTACTGTCTTAATATTTCCTTATACATTATTTTATACTGCAAAGCAATTGGAAAAACCCTTTGGTTTTCTGGCCAAACCCTTGTTTGAAATATTAGTTGTTACAATGATTGGCGGAGTTTTAATTTATTTTTTTAAGTTAAGTATGCCAATTATGGATTTAACCCTGTTACTAATGCTGGCCGGCACTCTGTTTTTTTGTATATATATTGTTACTTCTTATTTTCTGACAAGAGGAATTTTAAAGGATTGTGTTTCATTAATTACCCAAAAGCCATTATAAAATGAAAGTTGTACTGCTTGCAGGCGGATTAGGTACCCGGCTCTCAGAAGAAACTGCCGTTAAGCCAAAGCCCATGGTTGAAATTGGCGATATGCCTATACTCTGGCATATCATGAAAATATATTCGTCTCACGGTTTTAATGAGTTTGTAATTTGCCTGGGCTATAAAGGGTATATTATCAAAGAATATT
>CAYPBW010000264.1:0-3050 GCA_964409055.1 uncultured Chitinophaga sp.
ATCGGCACCCGCAGGATCATTGTATACCAGTAAACACAACTGTTAAACCAATACAATCAACCCCGTCCCGGCTTTTCCCGGGATGGGGTTTTTCTATTTTGGCAACCAAATGAAAAGAAAAAACGTTTGCGTAATAATTTTTCGGCTGCGAAACCATATTTTTAAGGCTCTTTTGAAAGCATAATTATTCTGTCAATTAAAAAACTCATGAAAAAATTTCTACTTCTAATCGTTACAGGGTTTTTCTTAACAACATTACAGGCACAGTATTCCGAAAAAGATGTGCTGGAGGTAAAGCAGTTGTTAAGTAAAAATGCTGCTGTACTCGGGTTGTCGGCAGATGACCTGAACAATTACGTTATTTCATCCACCTATCTTTCTACCGAGGGTATCAGGATGATTTATCTCTACCAGAGTTACAAGGGTATTCCTGTCTACAACCAGATGCATGTATTGGCTTTTAGAGATGGAAAGGCTGTTTCGATAGCAGGGGGGAGAATAAAAGGGTTTGATAAAATGATTAACAGCCCCACTGGCCTGCCATCTATTACTGCAGGGCAGGCGGTATTGTCTGCAATTGCTGATGCAAAAATCCCGGTTTCAAAAGTTGCAGGTTCAGTTCAAAATCCTGTTACAAATAGCCTGGGAAAACTTGATTTTGGAAAACTAGGAGTGGCAGTTGAGGACATCACAGCAGAATTATTCTGGTTTCCGGTAAATGAAAAAGAGTTCAGGTTAGTATGGCAAATATTCCTGGCCCCGGATGGTTCCTCTGATATGTGGTCAGTGAAAGTAGATGCTGCAACAGGAGCAGTTGTTGGTAAATATAACTACACGGTTTATTGCAACTGGCACAAAGATGAGAGTGCTGCAACCAGTTGTGACAAGATTTCACACCAGCAAAGCATTGCTGAGCAAAATAAAAGCGTAAGCAAAACAGGAACTGAAAAAACATTTGCAGTTAATTCCGCTTCATACAGGGTAGTGAAATTTCCTGCAGAAAGCCCCTCACACCCCGGCGGTACTCCCCAGTTGCACACTGATCCCTGGACAATGGCACCGGGAAATGCCACAACTTTGAACTGGCATAATGATGGAACAGCGGATCATGATAGTACAAGGGGTAATAATGTATGGGCAGCTGAAGACAGAAATAATACCAATGCAGTAATTGACAGGGCAGCAGTGTCGCAGACGCCTCAACCTAATCTCACTTTTGATTATGTTCCTGATTTTACACAGGCACCCACCACTACCACACCCCCTAACCAGCAATTCAATATTACTAACTTGTTTTACTGGAATAATATCATGCATGATATTGTATACCAGTATGGCTTTGATGAAGTATCTGGTAATTTCCAGAACAGCAATTTGGGCCGGGGAGGTTTGGGAAATGATTATGTTATTGCAGATGCCCAGGACGGCGGTGGAAGCAATAATGCCAATTTCGCCACTCCTGTAGATGGTACAAGACCAAGAATGCAGATGTATTTATGGACTGCACCTAACCCGGACAGGGATGGTGATGTTGACAATGGTATCATTGCACATGAATTTGGTCATGGTATCAGCAATCGTCTCACAGGTGGACCGGGTAATAGTTCTTGTGTGGGTAATGCCGAACATGGTGGTGAAGGCTGGAGTGATTATTATGGACTGATGGTGACTACCGATTGGTCTACAGCTACAATTAATGATGGTCCTAATCCAAGGGGTATTGGAACTTATGCGCTGAACCAACCACCTTCCGGGGCAGGCATTCGTAATTTCCGCTACTCTACAAATCTTGCTGTAAATCCTTTAGTATATTCTGCTACGCTGCCTGCACAGGTTCATAACCGCGGCGAATACTGGTGCGCAGCTTTATGGGAAATGACATGGGAAATGATACAACAGACGGGGATTAACCCCAATGTGTTTAACCCGGCCGGTGTAGGTGGTAATTCTGCCGCTTTGAAATTGGTTACAGAAGGCATGAAGTTGCAGCCGTGCGGACCTGGCTTTATTGACGCAAGGAACGCCATCTTAAAAGCAGATACACTTTTCTTTGGGGCACAATATAGCTGCGCTATCTGGCGGGCATTTGCTAAAAGAGGAATGGGTATTGGTGCCTCCCAGGGGTCTGCTGGTAGTGTAACTGACCAAATTCCAAGTTTTGTGGCAAGTTCTGGTGGTGTAAGATTAAATGAAAGTGTACAGACAGCTGCAGAAGGACAGAGTGTTACTTATTTCAACAGGGTGACTGCAAGCAGCTGCGATGTGATAACCAATTTCTTTGTTACCGATACGTTACCAACAAATGTTACATATGTTAGTGGCGGTTCATACAACCCGGCCAACAGGGTGGTTACTTTCAGTCCTATAACGGTGGCAGCCGGACAAACTCAGACATTCCCTGTTACAGTTACGGTAAATGCCGGAACGTATTTTGCTCCTGTTACACATTTTAATGAAACCGTAGCCGGGGCTGCAATTCCCGCAGCCTGGACACCAAGCTCTATCAATGCAACAGTATGGTCGGTTTCCACAACGGTAAGTAACAGTGCGCCCAATTCGTTTGCGGCTTTATATAACATTAATGCTGCTAATGATCTTTCACTGGCCACCACTGCCCAATACACCCTTGCACCAAACACAGCATCCAATTACACTACTTTAAGCTTCTGGCATCGCTATAATACCGAAGACGGATGGGATGGGGGAGTAGTTGAAATAAGTACTAATAACGGTGCTACATGGAGCGATCTCGGACCCAATTTTATTACCAATGGTTACAATGGATCTTTGGGTACCGGAAGTAACCTGGGTGGCAGAAATGCATTTACAGGAACAAGTACTGGCTTTATCCAGTCAATTGCAAATCTTTCATCTTATGCCGGTCAGTCTGTTAAAATCAGGTTCAGGTTTGCATCTGATAATAATACAGGTCCTGCCACAGGTACTCCCGGATGGTGGATTGATGATATTGTACTATATACAGAACCAGCTGTACAAATACGTTCTAACTTATTCAACGCTGCTTCTGTCCGACAATCTTTCTCAGATAC
>CAYPBW010000265.1:0-3028 GCA_964409055.1 uncultured Chitinophaga sp.
CAATACATCCGGTAATAACGAGATGATAAGATCTAATGGGGTATCTTCTTCAAATAATACTACTGCATCAACCATGATTAAGGAAGAGAGTACCAGGGCCCTGGATTCCTGGTTATTGACAGGGCGGCTTTCTCCTTTTAAACGCTTTACCGAAGTATCAGCGTTTAGGCCAACTATAAGATTATCTGCTTCCTTTGCTGCCTGTGACAAAGAAAAAATATGACCCTGGTGCAGAATGTCAAAAACACCGTTGGTGAAAGCAACCGTTTTGCCAAGAAGTCTCCATTGAGCCACCCGTTGAACAGCCTCTTCCTTAGTAAGGATTTTTTTCGGTATAAGGTCAGACCGTTTCAATTGTTTTTCTCTTTTTGTTATAAATGGGAATGGCAACAAAGCTAATTAAACCTCCGATGAGAATGACGGCTGTTTGTGCCAGCCACAATATCCATCCAAATGCAAGGGCAATACCTTCATTTAACCCGTACACCTGCATGGTTTTTTGAATAAGGTAAGCATAAGCACCAATACCTCCGGGTGTTGCGATCATACCGATACTTCCGGCTGACAAAATGGTAAAAGCTTCCCGGATGCCATACTGGGATGTTTGCTGCAGGGCAAAAAAGCCGATATAGCCTGCCGTTAGATACAGTCCCCAGAGCATAAGCGTAAGAATTATAAATCTTGTTCTCCTTTTCAGGTGCTGTACAGCACTTAGCCCTTGCCAGATACTTTGCCCGATACGTTTGAAGACGAGACCAAGGTCTTTGAAACTCTTCTTGTTTCTTATCATCCAGACAGCGATTATCAGGAGAATAAGCCCAAGTACGGAAAGCCCGATAACATAATTGGGTATATGATGTTCTTTTTCGTCTGCTTTTGAAGAGTAAAAAATGGTGTCAATTAGTTGAGTATAAATATCGGGTTGAATAGCCAGTGTAACAGCAAAAACAACCAGCAGGCACACTGCATCAATCACTCGTTCCAGGATGATAGTACCTATCAGTTTGTCGGCGGGTACTTTTTCATACCGGGCAAGAACGGTACACTTTAAAACTTCGCCCAGGCGGGGAACAGCCTGGTTAGCCAGGTACCCGATCATTACAGCAAAATAAGTGTTGGCGGTTGATGGATTATAGCCCATTGGTTCTATTAATAGCTTCCATCGCAATGCCCTTACAAGATGACTTGCAAATAACATGGCAAAAACCGGGATAACAAGCCAGTACCTCGCCGTTTGTAAAGCTGTTTTAATTTGTGATTTATCATCAGCAGTCAGATCTTTAATGGACCACCAAACCAAAAAGATGCCCAGGCCCAGGAAGAAAAGATAAGTGAGTATGGTTCGGATTCGTTTGTTCATTGGAATGGAATAGTCTTCATTGCGATTCGTAATGCTGTAAAAGTACTACAGCATGCTGCCAAAACAAAGCCTTTAATTTAAAAGCAGGTTATCAATTAATCTTACTTCGTTTAAAAAGGCAGCAGCCAGTGCCACCAGCTTTTTCTTTCCATCCCGGTTGCTTACAGATTCAAGTGTTTTTGCATCGGCTATTTCAATATAATCAACCCTGAAACCTTCATGGATGAGCATGGAGATTGCCTTGCTTTTTATGGTTTCAATACCGGCAGAGTTAATGTTATCTTTAATGAAGGATAAGGATTTAAAGATTAAAACAGCTTTCTTTCTTTCTGTTTCACTCAACCGCATATTACGACTGCTCATAGCCAGCCCATCTGCTTCCCGGAGCGTAGGGCATATATTAATATGTATGGAATCTTTTTTGCCCATTAATTCAACTAACCGGGCAATCACCATGCATTGCTGATAGTCTTTTTGTCCGAGGTAGAGGTTATTGGGTTGTACTATGTCTAATAAACGATGTACTACCTGGCATACACCCTGGTAATGACCGGGCCGGTATTTGCCCTCCAGCAGTGTTTCCATTTTTCCCAGATCATACTGTGTTTTTAGGGTGGTTCCGTTTGGGTATATTTCGTCAACAGAGGGTATAAAGAGGGCATCACAACCGGCTTGTTCCAGTTGCAGTATGTCTTTTTCGATGGTTACGGGGTATTTTGCAAAATCCTTCGGATCGTTGAACTGCGTAGGGTTTACAAAAATGCTGCTGATAGTAATATCATTGTCTTTTTTGCTGGCTTCAATAAGTGATATATGTCCGGGATGTAAAGCACCCATTGTTGGTACAAATCCAACTTTCAACCCTTTTCCCTGCTGAGCATCAACCCATTGATGAAGGCTATTTGCTTTTTTGAATAAAATCATTATGAACCGTATTTGGGGCTTTGATTGCTTTGTTCGGCATATTTCGGCTTAAAATAGCTACCTTTGCACGCCTTTAGTAAAGCGGTGTAAATTAAACGGGAAGCCCATGTCAGCAAAGAAAAGAATTTTATTTATCGCCAACGAAATGTCGCCCTACCTGGAGCTGACAGAATTCTCTGAGATTGTTAACAAACTGGCCATCAAGGCGAACGACAATAATTTCGAGGTTCGTTGTATCATGCCAAGGTTTGGCACCATCAACGAACGCCGCCACCGGTTGCATGAGGTGGTAAGACTTTCCGGTATCAATGTGTCGGTAGATAATGATGATATGCCCCTCCAAATTAAGGTGGCATCTTTACCGAGTGCCCGCCTGCAGGTTTATTTCCTGGACAATGAGGAGTTGTTTAAGAGAAAGTTTGTTTTTCATGACGAAAATGAAAAGTGGTTTGATGATAATGGCTTAAGAACTGTCTTTTATTGCAAAGGGGCCCTTGAAACCGTAAAAAAATTTGGCTGGCCTCCAGACATCATTCATTGCAGTGGCTGGATGACAGGACTGATTCCGGCCTACCTTAAAACAGTTTATAAGAAAGAACCGGTATTTGCTCATAGCAAGATTGTTTACACAATCGGTCAGAATACCTTCAAAGAGAAACTGGGCAGTGATTTTATGAAAAAGGCGTTGATACATCCATCCCTGAAAGACAAGGACCTGGAGGTATTCAAAGAAGGGAATAATAC
>CAYPBW010000266.1:0-3012 GCA_964409055.1 uncultured Chitinophaga sp.
ACCCATGTCCGCATAGCCAAGCACCGTAATGGTTCCTTGGAAACGATCAAGCTGAAAGCATTGCTGCATATTCAAAAATTCACCGAAGATGATGGCAGTGGCGGATTTGGCGGAACAGGCTTACCCGGAAACTGGAAGCCGGTAAGCGGAGTAGATGATGATGGAGGTGCAAGGGTATTTATACAGACAGGCAGCAAGATGAATGATATGGGTGATGATGAGGATACACCATTCTGACCTGTTGGCCGCAGGCAGATTTTAGATGATAGATTTAACCTGCCCGTCTGAAATATTTTTTAATTTGACAGGGTCAGGCAGGGATTTTAGATTTGTCCCGCAACGACGGGACATTTTTATGGCGCTACCATTTTTTTATAGTAATAATTATTCAGGGCAAAAACAACTGACGCTGGATGAAGATACCAGCAGGCATGTGGTACAGGTGCTTCGGATGAAAGAAGGAGAACAACTCAACCTCACAGATGGAAAAGGAAAGTTGCTGACCTGTGAAATTAAGGAAGCAGGAAAAAAGTCATGTTTTGTAGAAGTAACAGCAACCAGTAACCAACAACCAGCAGCCAGGAACATCATTATTGGCATTTCCCTGCTCAAAAACACCAACCGCTTTGAATGGTTTTTGGAAAAGGCCACAGAAATAGGAATTAGTGAGATCATCCCTTTGATCTGTGAAAGAACGGAAAAAGAAAAGTTTCGTCATGACCGGATGAATGCTATCTGTATCAGTGCGATGCTCCAGAGCCAGCAATGCTTTCTGCCTGTGTTACATGAGCCTGCTGAATTTGATAAAGTTGTTTCACAAATATCCCCGGTACATAAGTTTATAGCTCATTGTGATGAAAGTTCAACCAAAAACAACCTGTCAACTCTTCAACCTGTCAACCCCTCAGCTATACTAATTGGTCCTGAAGGCGATTTTACCCGCAAAGAAATTGAACTGGCCTTGCAAAATGGTTATCAGCCAGTATCACTTGGTGAAACAAGGTTGCGTACAGAAACGGCAGGGGTGGTGGCTGCTGCTTTATTAATGAACTGCTGATTATTTCTTTTCTTCCTCCAGTACCGGCTCATTCAATTCTACTAAATGAGCTTTTTTCTTTGCAGCCCGGCTGAGCATGGTCATATTCAGCATCTCTACTGCGAATGAGAAAGCCATACCGAAATAAATATAGTTTTTCAGATGCAACTGATGAGCCGCTTCACTATCCCATCCTTCAATCACTAATCCAAGTCCGATCATTACCAGGAAGGAGAGGGCCAGCATTTTCAACGTTGGGTGCTTGTGAATGAAGCCTGAAATTGCCGGGCTGAACAGGAACATAACAATCATAGCAATTACTACGGCGGCAATCATAATTTCAATATGCTTGGCAGTGCCACCGGCAGTGATTACACTATCAAAAGAAAACACAGCATCGATCAGCATGATCTGCATAATGGCTTGCGAAAACGAAATACCGTTTTTCTTCTTTAGCGCTACATTGGGATCTTCGCCTTCCAGTTTGTGATGTATCTCTATCACTGATTTATAGATCAGGAATAAGCCACCGGCAAGCATAATGATACTTGCCAGGTCAAAACCTTTTCCCCATAGGGTGAATACTGCCTTTCCCTTTTGTGTCAGCAACCAGCTCAATGCCATTAGTAATAAACTGCGGGAAATAATACCGGTAATCATCCATACCCGGCGGGCACGACGTTTCTCTTTTTCATTGGTTAAGCGGTTCAAGGAAAGAGAGACGAAAATTACATTATCAATTCCCAACACCACTTCCAGGATGACAAGAATAATAAAACTGATAATGCTGTCGGCTGTAAATAAATGCTCCATTTTATATTGAATATTGACTTATTGACTATTGAGTGTTTTGCAAATGTTTTTCACTATACCTGGTCCCTCGTAAATAAAACCGGTCCATACTTGCACAAGAGAAGCCCCCGCTTCCAATTTTTCTTTAGCATCAGCACCTGTAAAAATTCCTCCCGAAGCAATAATGGGTATTTGCCCGTTTGTTTTTTGATGAATGTATTGTACAATTTCTGTGCTTCTCTGTTTCAGTGGCAAACCACTCAGGCCCCCGGCGCCAATAGTGGTGAGTCGTGAATGGTGAGTCGTAAGTCCTTCACGGCTGATGGTGGTGTTGGTAGCAACCAGTCCGTCTAATTTAATTTCCAATGCGAGGTCTATCACATCATCAATTTGTTCCTGTGTAAGATCAGGTGCTATTTTAAGCAACAATGGTTTATCACCCTTCGAAAAGCCTGCCGGTCCGGCATGCAGGCCCAGGCTGACATTAAGCTGTTGCAGATGTGTCAGAATTTTTCGGAGTGATTCTTTCTCTTGCAATTCTCTTAAACCCGGTGTGTTGGGTGAACTGACATTTACTACAAAATAATCAACATAAGGATGCAGTTCTTTAAAACAAATCTCATAATCTTTCCAGGCATCCTCATTCGGAGTTACTTTGTTCTTTCCAATATTTCCACCAATAATCAGTTGACCGTTGACTGTTGACCGTTGACTGTTTCTCCAGGATTTAAGTCTTTCTACTATCACCTTCACCCCGTCATTGTTAAACCCCATCCTGTTGATAAGGGCTTTGTCTTTTGGCAAGCGGAACACCCTAGGTTTTTCGTTACCGGCTTGTGGAAGCGGCGTCACTGTTCCAATCTCCACACAGCCAAATCCCAGGCATTCAAGCTCCCTCAGGTATTTAGCATTTTTATCAAAGCCGGCTGCAAGTCCTACTTTGTTAGGAAATGGAATACCGAACGAAGTATAATTATGATTTCCCTTTGGCCTGAACATTTTTGACAGCATTTTTTTGAAACCGAGGCTGCAAAGTAACCTGAGTCCGTTCATGGAAAAATGGTGTACCGGTTCGGGAGGGAAACAGAAGAGAATAGTACGCAGTAGCTTATACATAACAGCTGCGAAGATAATTGAAGTTTTCAGCCGGTATTTGGAAGGTTATACAAGTCTCCCTATTTTTG
>CAYPBW010000267.1:0-2965 GCA_964409055.1 uncultured Chitinophaga sp.
CGCCGGGGGTGAAGGATATGAAATTGATATTGCAGTTTAAACAGGCAATGAAATAGGAGAGTATGGAAACAGAAAATAAAACATACACATCGCCCAATGAACAGGGATACTACGGCCAGTTTGGCGGCGCCTACATTCCTGAGATGCTGCACCGAAATGTGGAGGAACTGCGGACCAGGTACCTGGAGATCATGGAGGAGGAAGGTTTTCAAAAAGAGTTTCAGCAATTGCTGAGAGATTATGTGGGGAGGCCGACACCTTTATACTTTGCTGAAAGATTAAGCAACCGTTATAAAGCAAATATCTACCTGAAGCGGGAAGACCTTTGTCATACCGGTGCCCATAAGATCAATAATACAATAGGACAGATATTGCTGGCACAGCGGTTAGGTAAAAAAAGGATCATTGCTGAAACAGGTGCCGGTCAGCATGGAGTGGCCACTGCTACTGTTTGCGCATTGAAAGGGGTTGAGTGCATTGTGTATATGGGTGAAAAGGATATTGAACGGCAGGCACCGAATGTGGCAAGGATGAAAATGCTGGGTGCAACCGTTATCCCCGCCACCAGCGGCAGCCAAACGTTGAAAGATGCAACGAATGAAGCGATAAGAGACTGGATCAATAATCCGAATGATACACATTATATTATTGGTTCGGTGGTAGGTCCGCATCCTTATCCTGATATGGTGGCCAGGTTTCAAAGTGTGATCAGTGAAGAAATGCGGGGACAGTTGCTGGAAAAAACCGGCAGTGAATTACCAAAGTATGTTATAGCCTGTGTAGGCGGCGGCAGCAATGCTGCCGGGGCCTTTTATCATTTTTTGGATGAGCCTTCCGTACAATTGATTGCTGTAGAAGCAGCCGGTGAGGGCATCAACAGTGGTAAAAGCGCTGCGACGACTGCATTGGGTAAGCCGGGTATTTTACATGGAAGCAAAAGTTTGCTGATGCAGACACACGACGGGCAGGTGGTGGAGCCTCATAGTATTTCAGCGGGGTTGGATTATCCCGGCATCGGTCCCTTGCATGCCCATTTATTTGAAACCGGCAGAGCTACTTTTATGAGTGCAACAGATAAGAAAGCCTTGAATGCTGCTTTTGAACTGGCAAAATATGAGGGAATCATTCCTGCACTCGAATCAGCCCATGCACTGCATGCCCTGAAGATGATCAATTTTAATCCAAAAGATGTAGTGGTGATTTGTTTAAGCGGAAGGGGAGATAAAGATCTTTCAACTTATATGAAAAATTTATAGCCACAAAGACTCGAAGGCACAAAGAAAATTCTTGGTGACTTTGTGCCTTTGTGGCAAAAGAAAAAGATGAGCAGATTAAAAAAAATATTTGAAGCAAAAGGAAAGAATGTTCTGAACATTTATTTCACCGCCGGCTATCCCCGGCTGCACGCAACGCTGGAAGTAATGACAGCTTTGCAGGAAAACGGTGCTGACATCATTGAACTGGGTATGCCTTACAGCGACCCTTTGGCAGATGGACCGGTAATTCAGCACAGCAGTAGTGTTGCGTTGGCCAATGGCATGACACTAGCCATCCTTTTTGAACAGTTAAGAGATTTCAGAAAAAGCATTCATGTGCCGGTGGTGCTGATGGGTTATATGAACCCCGTTTTACAATACGGCTTCGAACGGTTTTGCGCCGATGCGGCTGCAGCAGGTGTTGACGGGCTGATATTGCCTGATTTACCGGAGTATGAATTTGAAACTGAATATGGGGCTATCATAAAAAAATACGGCCTTGATTTTATTTTCCTCGTCACTCCTGAAACAACGGACGAACGGGTAAAAAAACTGGACAGCCTCAGTTCCGGTTTCCTCTATGCTGTTTCCTCTTCTTCCACTACGGGAAGTGAGAAGGCATCCGGCAGCATTGAGTCTTACCTGGTACGGCTGAGGGGGCTGCAACTTAAAAACCCGGTGCTGGTGGGTTTTGGTATTAAGGACAAGCAATCGTTTGATGCCGTTTGTCAGCTGGCCGAGGGTGGTATTATCGGCAGCGCCTATATTAAAGCGTTGGAAAACAGTGCAGATGTTAATGCATCCACAAAATCCTTCCTTTCGTCAATACTCGGCCGCTAGAGTGGTTTCATTCAGCGGCATTGTATAAATTTGCAACTTGTCCAATATTTCAAAAAGGAAAACAGGCCCCTGTATGAAGAAATTATTTTTAGCAGTACTCTTATCAAATTTCATGATCGCTGCCTTTGCGCAGAACAAATCCTTTGTCATTGAAGGAAAGTTTGACGGCTATGCTGATGGCACAGAAGTAAAACTTTACCGTAATAATGATAATACGGAACTCACTTCGGCCAAGATCCAGAACACAAAAGTTAACCTGGCAGGGCAGGTAAAGGAGCCGGTACTTTGTTTCCTCGTTATTGGAAGCGGCAACCCGGTTGAGGTATATGTAGAGCCCGGTAAAATATCCATTAAAGGGAAAAAAGAAAATCCTTCTTCCTACGAGATATCCGGTTCCAATTCGCACAAAGAGTTTACAGGCTTTACCGCTACGTTTGTTCCGAAAGTGCAGCAACTTTCTGCTACGGCTGCTGTCATTAACCGTACCATGCTGGGTAAAGAAAGAGACAGCCTGATGAATATTTATACAGGATTGCAGGGCCAACTGCAGGATGAAATAGACCGGTTCGTAAAGCAAAAACCCGGTTCTCCTGTTACCCCATTTATCCTGAGCGCCACTTATGGATTTAGCGAGGATGTTATAAAACTGGAAAACCGGTATAACCAACTTACAGCAGATGCTAAAAATTCTGAAGCAGGTCAGCAACTGGCAGGATTTATTGCCAAAGAAAAAGTTGGCGCTGTAGGTACCGAAGCAATGGAATTTACACAGCCTGATACATTAGGAAATCCCGTTTCGCTTTCTTCTTTCCGCGGTAAATATGTATTGGTAGATTTCTGGGCCAGCTGGTGCGGTCCCTGCCGCCAGG
>CAYPBW010000268.1:0-2961 GCA_964409055.1 uncultured Chitinophaga sp.
AAGCCCATCTCCGGTGCCGGGATGAATGAAGAAGCTATCATAAGAAATAATCACGGCTTCCTTTTTAAAAGAGTACCTTCATCGCTCATCGTTCACAAAAACAGGTAATGCATGGCGGATTCATGGAATAAAAAAGAAAGAGAAAAGAAAAAACAACAGGAAAAAAAAGAGAAAGAGCAACGTAAAAAAGAAAGGAAGGAACAGTCAGGCTCCGGCAAAGGCCTCGATGAGATGATGGCCTATGTAGATGAAAACGGAAACATTACCGACACCCCGCCCGATCCTTCAAAGCGGAAGGAAATCAAACTCGAAGACATAGAAATAGGTGTACCGGAATATGTACCCCCCTCGCAGGAAGAACTAACGCATACCGGTAAGATTACTTTTTTCAATACCGATAAAGGATTTGGTTTTATTAAAGACCTTGTTACCCAGGAAAGTGTTTTCGTACATGCCAACAATCTTTCAGCCCCGGTAAAAGAAAATGACAAAGTGAGTTTTGAAGTGGAGAATGGCCCCCGGGGCCTGATGGCGGTTAACGTAAAGAAGATCTGAGAAGCTGGTATTTCAGTAGCGGTAGCAAACTGCATTCACATTCATCCCTGCGCCCACAGAAGCAAATAGTATTACATCACCCGGTTCCAGGGCATGTTCGTCCACTTTGTTTTTTACCACAAGATCATACAAAGTGGGTATGGTAGCCACCGAACTGTTGCCCAGCCAGTGTATGCTCATGGGCATAATATCTTTGGGCGGTTCATTTACGCCATATAGCTGGTACAGTCTTTTGATCATGCCTTCATCCATTTTTTCATTCGCCTGGTGAATGAAAACTTTTTTCAGCCGCTGAATCTCAACGCCGCTTTGATCAAGGCAATGCTTCATAGCAGCGGGAACATATTTCATGGCATATTCATACACTTTCCGCCCCTTCATCTTTATATAACGTACGCCGGGATCACTGCCGGGGTAGTACGACATGCCCATATTGATATAATCCACTTCCTCTACGGTATGGCTTTGCACAGCAGCGCCGATGATGCCGGGGCCATTGTCATTCACTTCTTTATACTCAAGCACAGCAGCCCCCGCACCGTCACTGAAGATCATGCTGTCACGGTCATACATATCAATCACTCTTGACAATGTTTCCGTGCCAACGATCAATGCTTTTTTTGCAATACCGGCTTTGAAATAGGCGTCTGCCTGTATCAGGCCCTGCACCCAGCCGGGGCAACCAAACAAAATATCATAGGGGATACAATCAGGGTTCTTAATACCCAATGCATGTTTGATGCGGCTGGCCAGTGAGGGCACAGCATCTGTCTGAATCGTATTTTTAAAAACGTTCCCGAAATTATGCGCTACGATGAGTTGGTCTATTTCCTCGGGGTTAACACCACTGTCTTTTATTGCCGCTGCTGCCGCCTGGCTGCCGATATCAGAAGTGTTCAGTTCATCATTGGTGTAGCGCCGTTCATCTATGCCTGTAATCTGTTTGAATTTCTCTACCACTACTGTTGGAGGAGTATCAATGGGTTCTTGCTTCTCTGTATAAAAAAGATGGGCAGCAAAATCCTTGTTGCTCATCACTACAGGGGGAATATAGCAACCGGTACCGGTTATTATGGAACGCATCATAAGTCGAAATGGTTAGTGATTAAAACTACTTCAATGAAGTTAAACAGGCAAGTAGTTTCCTGTTATAATTTATCTCATCTATGATTCCTCCGACAGGCGGGTAAATGAAATGCCATTGAATATACGGCTAAGATTCATGTCTTTGTTTTGCTTCCACTGAGAATATTTTGTTTCTGTAACGATGCGCCACAGGTTCTTTGACTTTAGTTCATCGTAGTCGTTACCCACAATAAAAACACCTTCTACCGGTTGCCTGTCTTTAAAATGAATAAACACAGGGTTATGTTTTCTCCTGGCCAGATCAATGTATTTTTCAATTTGTTCTGCTGTCATTTGTATATAGGTTTATAAGGGCTGAGTAACAGCCCCCGTTAAAAATGCATGAAAAAAATTAGAATTGTTTCCTTGGCCTGGCTTCGTTTACGATCATTGTCCTTCCTTCATGTGCTGTTCCGTTTAAATCGGCAATTGCTTTCTGGCCTTCAGTTTCAACCGGCATTTCAACAAACCCAAAGCCCCTGCTGCGATTAGTAAATTTATCGGTCATTACTTTAGCGGAAGACACTTCACCAAAACCGGTAAAGATTTTTTTCAGTTGTTCATCGCTTACGGTGAAGTCAAGGTTAGATACATAAATTGTCATGTCAGGAAATTTTGAGATAAAACAAGTTGAGAAGAAGTGCAGGTGTAGAAGAAAGAGGAGGAAAGTAATCTCTTACAAGAGCAATAAAACTCAAATATCTGCCGAAAGGTAAGCTAATTTGGCTGAGCAGTGTTATTCTTTTTGTTACTATTCTGCCAATTCAGGCATTTGTTTGCTATTTATACCCTTCTTCCGGTATAGCAATCTGTTTGCTGTATATTAGCTTTATTGAAAAGTAAAATGACACCCATGAAGATGTTAAGGCTGAAAGGAATTACATTTTCTTTTTTTATTTCCTTTTTCACTTTACAGGCGATAGCTCAGCCCCGTCCCGGCGATGCCCTGTTGCAGATCAATCCGGGCGGTCATTTGTCACAAATATCAGAAGCGGTAAACACGGCCGATGGAAAATTTATCATCACCACCAGTACAGATAAAACGATTTGTATCTGGGATGTAGAGCAAAAAAAAATCATAGAGCAAATAAGAGGTCCCAAATCGGTTTTTAACCAGGGTAAATTATACTCACTTGCTATTTCACCCGACAACAGGTTGCTGGCCGTTGGCGGGTTTCTTGCCATTGGCACTGAAACAGACGGCGACCTGGCCGGTCAGATTCGCATCTATGATTTTGCAAACAGGAAACAGGTGCTTCGGTTTAAAGCGCATAGTAATGT
>CAYPBW010000269.1:0-2954 GCA_964409055.1 uncultured Chitinophaga sp.
AACCAACTAAGGTTGAGGGTACAATTACTGTAGCCGATGGTAAACTAAAAGTGGCAGCCAATTTCAGTATCAAACTGAAGGATTTTGGTGTAACGGGACAGGCCATTGAAGCAGGTAAAGTAGCAGAAGAGCCTTCCATCACTGTATCTGCAGAGTTTTAATAAACATTCTTTATAATACAAAAGCCCCTTTTCAAAAATTTGAAAAGGGGCTTTTCTTTTTACTATGGTATCGTTATTCCCCGATAATCTTTTCTGCATGCACCAGGCGACCAGTTGCATCAAAGCCTTCCAATACGATTTTATATTTTTTTGTAAAATCATTGTTGTAAAAATTCAGTTTTACCACTTTTGTCTCTCCATCAGTAATCACATCCGGGTTCCAGTACAAGGTTGTTCTGTTATCGGTAAGCGTATGACGTGGATTAGGTACACTATAATCAGGGCTATAAAACTCCTTTGTAATCGCATAGCCATCCGCCTCTACATATTCAAGCTTTTCAGGCTTCAGATCTTTATTTGATTTTTCTTTCGTATAAACAGCCAAGGCTCCACCGGGTGATCCGCTGCCTACGCCAACAAAGCCTGCTTCATAAAATTTAACCAGGGCCACATCATCCGCCCTTAATATTCTGAGTTGATTAATATCCGTTGGAATTTCATTCAAAAAAATACCGACCAGCCAGTTACGTCCTGACTGAAGACTAAAATTTTTACGGTTCACAAATGTCCCTCCCTGCAAAGTCAGCTGTGGTATCCTGTTTTTAATATAATCCACCACATTCATAGCCCTGTCATTGGCCGGCTCATTAATATTATCCAATGTTACCTTTCCCGGTGCCCTGAACACACCAGTGGTATATTTTTCATTTACTGCATCCACTGGCTTTTTGTAGGATTTGGCCTGAACGTTCACATTCGCCAGTTCCTTTACTTTTTCATCGTTTTCAGCTTTTACATAACCAAACCTGTTGTTGATCTCCTCTTTATTTAAAAGATAGAAAGGGCTTTTTATTCCTGCAACGCCTTCGATACCTTTAGGTACCCGGTTAATGATATAGCTTAATGAATCTGTATCCATTTCTACTATTCCGGGTTTTTGTTTTCCATTTTTATCAAGATAGCCGTAAAACAACTTGCTCTTCCCTGTGAAATACATAGAATCCCTGGCAAATCTCCCTGTTTCATCAACGGGCAACTCAATTGTTTGCTGGGAAGAATCTGCTGCTTCAAGTAATACATTCAATTGACCGTATGACAGGGGTTGTTTATTTCTCTCATCCACCACTTTGCCGGAAATAGCTATCAGGTCCTGATCGATATATTTCGGCTGAGGAAATTGTCCGGCAAAGAGTTTGGTCCAGTTGAACCGGCTCCACCCATGTGTCAGCATAAGATTATCAAGAGCCTGCTTTACAGAATCGTTTTGCTGCCTGAAGTACCAGGCCGGATTATAAATATATCCTTTCAGATCGCTGGTAAGCAGAAACCGGGACCAGATATTGTCTTCGTCACCAAAGGTTCCGCCTGACATATCCACTACAGAAACAGAACAACTGTATTGCAATGAATCCAAAAAACTAAGTTCAAGTGAATTCGATGCCCTTTTTTCAAGGCTGGTAGTTACCGGAACAATGGAAGCATGACCTTTATATTCCCCGTTATCTACAAAACTGAGCCTTTCCGCAACAGGTAAACGATCCATCGTAAATACAGTAAAATGTAGAATGCCGGAAGGGAGACTGTCTGTCAGAATATGCCCGATTACTGAAGGGTAGTCTTCGAATGTAACTTCAAACTCGTTTACTACATGGTTATTGATTTGTACCACGAGTAAAACTGTCTCAAACCTTTCTTTTTCTTTGCTGCCCCGGGACAATTGAAATTTCTTTCCTCCTTTTTCATCCTGAATCTTAAGATTGATTCCTGATATTTGTACTTCTGGTAGAGAAAACGTTCTTTTTCCGCCAGGCGTTTCCAGTTCAGCTACATATTTTTTTCCTGCGATGGGCTTGAACTGGACTTTTCCTATACCGTCATGATAGCTGTGAAATGGCGCCACCGTTGTACCATCATCTGTTTTTATTAATCCGTGAGCTTCCACTGGTGTTCCCCACTGATCGTTGGCTTTAAATCCTACAACAGTCAGAATTCCATCAATGAGATGGCCGCTTTCCGGAAAGAATTGCAGGGAAATTGCTTGCTGAGGTTTTGTTGCAGCAACAGTACTGGCAGATGGCTTGTAAACAAACAGGTTCTTTTTATAAATAAAATCTTCTTCACCGTTCAGCATATTGGGAGTTACCGCTCTTATGTAGTAATTGCCTTGCGGAAGAGAATCGGGTATCACAATACTTCCCTTTGTGACGGCGCCCATGACAGGGTACCGGCCCGAACTGATTAATTGACCATTTGCATCCACAAACTGCACATACAAATTGCTGCTGATACCTCCCGGCTTTCCATTATTGTAAACATATGCTTTGAACCAGATTGTTTCACCCGCCACATAATATTCCTTATCATAGTGTATGTAAATTTTTTCAACAGGTAAGCTGGCAGAAAGTGCATTCAAAACTGAGTCAATCCGCTGGGCGTTTGAAAATAGCGATGCTGATGCCATTAATAATGCAAGCAGCAATCTTCTTTGCTTTTTCATCTTTTGAATTTAATTCAGTAAGATAATCCGTAAAATGCTGCTTTACTCTTCCAGTTACACCAACGGAAGGGAAAGCGGATAAAGATAGTTTTTCCGGTTTGTCTGTTGCATGACTTTGATGTTAATCCCTGTTAATCTTCCTTCGTTTTTCCTTTACTGATTTGGTAAATTGCAGGTTCAATGCCATTCAAACTTCATACTCCTTTTCCGCCGGCGGGTGATCAGCCGGAAGCTATCCGCCAGTTGACGGAAGGTGTGCTGAATGATGAAAAATACCAGACCCTCCTGGGGGTAAC
>CAYPBW010000270.1:0-2954 GCA_964409055.1 uncultured Chitinophaga sp.
ACTATGGTAAATTAGCCAGGTCAGGGCTTGCACTAAACTTATTTTTTATGGTGTACACCTTATTGGGTACCAGGCCTGTTTCTGCCATGCTGTAAGTGAAACTTGTTGCAAAAGGCATTCGCTTACATTCATCTCTTTTTGTTCTTATTATCTCAATGACGGTGCCCCTCACTTTGAACTGAAAATAATTTTTTTCAGTGCACCCGGTACTGGTTACCTTGATGGTAACTTCTTTTTTCTCATCATCAAAAGTTAGCCCCAGTAATTTTTCTTGGTTTACTGACGGATAGTTAAAACTGAGTAACAGAAATGAAAATAAAGCGGCTGCAGCCAGTATAACGACTGAGCGGACAGGGTTGATGATTATTTCACTGCAAACTTTTTTCATAAAGGGACATTAATTTTTTTTGATCACTTTTCCGTGACCATATTATTCTAAACACAATTTACCAGGTAAGATAGCCGGCTTACCAGTAAGCCATTATGAGTAAAAGCACATATTGCCTTGATAAATGTCAATAATAACCCCCCGGATCAGTGAATAATTTGGCTGTTTGGTAAAACAGCCCGTTTATGAAGACACTGTTATCTTTTATGATGCTGTCATTTGTGCTGCTGGCAGCTTGCACCGGTAAAAAGCAAAAAGATGCAAAACCGGCTGCATCACCCGAAAACAAATCCACTGCCCTTGTTTTAGATACATCATTCAACAGTTACTGGATGGTAAAAGGTTGTGCGGAAGCTGCTACCCGAAAAAACACAAAGTTTCCGTCCTCCGGTGAATTCAAGGATGATTCAGAATTGCCGTCAGCCGGTGACACGGGTATAAAAGCAGAAGCAGATTCTATTATCTACAACCGGTTCGAACAACATCTCTGCTGCAGGCAGGTCAAGGTATCAGTTGAGAAAAACGAAAATATCATAACTGTCACTGAATATTGGTTTGGACAAGGCTGTAAATGCCGATGCAGTTCAACTGTGCATGCGGTAGTCCGTCAACTTCCCAAAGGTGATTACCAGGTGTATGGTGTTGCCACAGGCACGGACCCGGTTGAAAATAAACCAACTGGTATTAAAGATACTGTGCTGGCTAAAAAAGTAACCATTCAGTAAATACTTATTCACAGCAGCCTGCTTGTTTGAGGCTCTCATTCATTACATGTAATTTGCGGCCATGATTGCCCTTCACAAAACTCAGGGTGACAGACGGAAATGGTTGATTATTTAAAAGGATTGAATGAGCGGCAGCGGGAGGCTGTTTTACATATTGACGGTCCCTTGATGATTGTGGCCGGAGCCGGCAGCGGAAAAACCAAAGTGTTGACAACCCGGGTGGCCCACCTGATGGCCAATGGTGTGGATGCCTTCAATATATTGGCGCTGACATTTACCAACAAGGCTGCCAAAGAAATGAAAGAACGGGTGGAGAAGATATTGGGTAATGGAGAAGCCCGGAATTTATATATCGGCACCTTTCACTCTGTTTTTGCAAGAATACTTCGGTTTGAAGCAGATAAGATCGGTTATCCCCGTCATTTTACCATTTATGATACAGACGATGCTAAAAGTGTAGTGAAGACGGTCATCAATGAGCTGAATTTAGATGACAAACACTACAAACCCAATGTAGTATATAACCGGATATCTGCTGCTAAAAATGCCCTGGTGGGTCCTGCAGAGTACCGGAATGACTATGCTATTCAGCAGGAAGATATGCGGGCCAATCGTCCGGCCATAGGTCAGATTTATGATGCTTATGTAAAACGTTGTTTCAAGAACGGTGCCATGGATTTTGATGACCTGCTGCTGAAATTCTATGAACTGCTGAAAAATGTACCAGAAGCATTGGCCAAATACCAGCGAAAATTCAGGTACATATTGATCGACGAATACCAGGATACCAACCCTGCCCAGTATGAAATCATTAAATTATTGGGTGCTATGTATGAGAATGTGTGTGTGGTGGGTGATGATGCACAGAGTATTTATTCCTTTCGTGGGGCAACTATTCAGAATATCCTGCAGTTCCAGAAAGATTATGATGATGTAAAGATTGTCAAACTTGAACAGAACTACCGCAGCACCAAGAGTATTTTACATGTGGCCAACGAAGTGATCAGGAATAATAAGGGCCAGATAGAAAAAGTGTTATTTACGGATAATGGTGAGGGCGAAAAGATAAAGCTGGTCCGCACCATGACGGATAACGACGAAGGAAAACTTGTGGCTGATAGCATACAGGAGCAAAAACTCCGCAATCATTACAGCAATAAAGATTTTGCTATTCTTTACCGCACCAATGCGCAAAGCCGTGCATTTGAAGAAGCGCTGAGAAGAATGGGCATTCCCTATACTATTTACGGTGGTATCAGTTTTTATCAGCGTAAGGAAATTAAGGACCTGGTAGCTTACCTGAGGATCATTGTTAACCCGAAAGATGAAGAGGCGCTTAAACGTATCATTAACTATCCGGCAAGAGGAATTGGCAAAACAACGATTGACAAACTAATTCTGATTGCTAATGAAAATAATATCAGCGTATGGGAGGTGGTGGAAAATGCGGCGAAGTATGGTTTTAAAGCAGGTACTTTATCGGCACTGGATGAGTTTGCTATCATGATCAAAAGTTTTGCCAGTATGCTGACTAAGCAGAATGCTTACGAAGTAGCATTTCATGTGGGCAAACAAACGAATTTGGTAAAAGAGTTGTTCAATGATAAAAGCACCGAGGGTGTACAACGCTATGAGAATATACAAGAGTTGCTGAACTCTATTAAAGAATGGACAGAGAGTCCCGATAATGAAGATGGAGAACTCGTAGATAAATCTCTCGCTTCTTATTTGCAGCAAATCACTTTGCTGACGGATGCTGATGAAAAAGACCCCGATGCAGATACGGTAAAGCTAATGACCATACATGCAGCCAAAGGATTGGAGTTTAGCTGTGTGTTTGC
>CAYPBW010000271.1:0-2912 GCA_964409055.1 uncultured Chitinophaga sp.
TATATAGTTCACTTTTGTTGAATACATATGCGTAATACCGATTTTACAACTTTGAGGACATACAAATCACTCACAGGCTCTCATTTTGAGAAAAAATGAAAACCCATGGAAGTCAACTACTTACACATGATTTGGGATGTCAAAATATATTTGGCCAAAATAAAGGATGGCAAAGGTAAGGATTTATAATTCTCAGCCAAGAAAAGTTTGCTCACAATAACCCGGCCAAAATACCACTAAGTGGTTATTTTCCGGTATTTCATCCTTTACTATTTTGCCTTTAAAGAGGCATTCATGAGCTGGCCGAAAATTGTTGCTGATTACCTCACTTTCACCCGCAGGGACAGGATAGCTATTCTTGTTATTTTGATACTGGTTGTGTCCGTATTTCTTCTGCCAAAAGCACTACCAAAAACAAATCAAAATTCTCAAAATCAGCAACCGGATACTGCCTGGATTGCCGCAATGAAAAGGCTGGAGATCAGAACGGATAGTGATGATAACAAAACCGGGGCTTCTGATTATGATAACAATAACAGCTACCAGTATGACAGGCGAACCGGCTATTATAATGCCGGTTCAAAAGGAGAGCTTTTTTATTTTGATCCAAACAGTCTCCCTGCCGAGGGATGGAAAAAATTAGGTCTACGGGATAAAACAATAAAAACAATTCTCAATTACCTGAGCAAAGGAGGCAAATTCAAAAAACCAGAAGATCTTAAAAAAATTTACGGCTTGTTCCCTGATGAATATGAAAGACTGGCAGCCTATATCAGAATTGCTGATAATAATACTCCCTCGTCTAATGAAGAGGAATTTCAACCAGCAGTAAACAATAATTCCGTAAAAAAACCAAGATATTCCTCAATTGATATCAATACAGCTGATACCACTGCCTTCATAGCTCTTCCGGGTATTGGAACTAAACTAGCGGCCAGGATTGTAAACTTCAGGGATAAACTAGGTGGCTTTTACTCCGTTAACCAGGTAGCTGAAACTTATGGTTTGCCAGATTCTACCTTCCAAAGAATCAGGCAATACCTAAAGCTGGAAACCAATGTATTGAGAAAGATAAATATCAACTCGGCGACCGTGGATGAATTAAAAGCCCATCCATATATCCGTTATAGCCTTGCTAATCCAATTGTAGCTTATCGTAATGAACATGGACCTTTTTCAAAATTGGAGGATATAATGAAAGTAGCAGTTATTACAGAAGAAACCTATAAAAAAATTGCCCCATACCTTAGTCTATAGCATCAATATTATCGATCGCTAATTTTATAAAATGATTAGGAGACGAATCTCTCTTGTATAAAGTAATACTTATAGTTATACCATTATGTTTAAATCTCCAGCCATAAATAGCTGGATTCCAAATTTCAATTTTCAAGGGACTAATTATGTAATTTGAATGCAACAATTGTGATACCCTTCCTTTAAGATCATCGGCTAATTTCATTCCCCTTTTTTTATTCAACGAGTCGGCTACATCAGCCATATAGTGGAATTTATTTCCTGTTACAAGTATTTCATTATTTGTTGTGCCTTCGAGAATTATTCTGGAGTTAAGAACTGAATCTGATAATGAAAGCTTTTTAAAATTGCCCCGGTAATTAACGAGACCAATTTCAGCATCCCTGATCAGCGAGATAAACTGAACCTGAAAGTTATCCTGTGCACTAGCTTGTAAAAATACAAGGGCGAGCAACAACATTGAATATATCTTCACTTGTTTTTTAGCTAAAATAATAGTTTCTGAGTTACAGTCCTGTTATAAAAAAAGCCCTCCACTAAGTGAAGGGCTAAACTTTCTTATTAAAAGAAGAAATTAAGCGATTTCAACATCAGCGCCTGCTTCTTTCAGCTTGGCTGCGATGTCTTCTGCCTCAGCTTTAGAAACACCTTCTTTTACATTCTTAGGTGCTCCGTCTACCAGGTCTTTAGCTTCTTTCAGTCCCAGACCAGTCAGGTCTTTAACGATCTTTACAACGTTCAGTTTAGAAGCACCACCGCTCTTCAACACTACGTTGAAAGATGTTTTCTCTTCTACAGCAGCTGCACCACCGCCATCGCCGGCAGCTACTACTACTGCAGCTGCAGCAGGCTCGATGCCATACTCTGATTTAAGGAAATCTGCGAGTTCCTGTACTTCTTTTACTGTTAAGCCTACCAGGCTTTCTGCTAATGCTTTTACGTCTGCCATTTGATTTAAATTTTTACCGTCTTCACTGCTTGTTTTAGTTGCTCCGACGGCGGTTTAAAAAAATTTGCCTTTATTGACCCTCAGGCCTGGGTGGTTATCTTGATTGCCAATGCAATAAATAATTCAATTACTCTGCGGTAGCAGCCTCTGCTCCACCCGCCTTCTGTTCGTGATGGTGCAATAAAGCAGCCAATACTCTCTTGGCAGGTGACTGCAACAGGCCAATAACTTCGCCGATAAGCTCATTCTTGGTCTTGATTTGCGTAAGAGCCTTGAGGTTGTTATCACCCATGTACACATCACCATTGATGAAAGCAGCTTTCAGTACCGGTTTTTCACCATTACTTTCCTTACGGAAAGAACTGATGATCAGTGCCGGCTCCTTCGGATTTTCTGAAAACATCAGGGCAGTTACTTTATGCAGCGAATCATACATGCCTGCATACTTCTCATTATCCAGTGATTCCAGTGCCTTCCTGATAAGGGTATTCTTTGCCACTTTCATTTCTACCTGCTTGTTAAAGCATGCACGGCGCAGTTTGCCCACCTGCTCTACAGTCAGTGATTCTGTATCGGCAACATAGAAGTTGTTATATTGAGAGAACTTGCCTTTCAGCAGCTCAATCACTTCGTTTTTTTGATCTTTTGTCATGATAATTAGTTTTAATCACTTTATAGATTAGTGAACAAATGCTTTTGTGTCAAT
>CAYPBW010000272.1:0-2895 GCA_964409055.1 uncultured Chitinophaga sp.
TTCAACTGCGGATTCTTTCCCGGTTCACGGCACCATATTTCGCCGACAGTTTCCTGTTTTTTTTCAGCAATGATTTTTGAACGCATCCACACCCTTGCCATCGTGGAGCCGCTTGCCGCAGTGCCACCCGCCTGCGGTGGCAGCAGGGTAGCGGTAATGGTATTGGTGGCCGAATAGGTATCGGTTTTGGTTCGCTTCGTGTTGCGGGTGCTGGCATGGGCGGCACCTTCATCGTGGGTTACCCTGGTTTCATTCCAGGTAAATACATATTTCACTTCGCCGAGCCAGTGGGGTTTGCAGTTGTCCGGAAGGCCGGAGCCTAACTGCTTCACCATGCTTTCAGCAATTTGTTTGGCATCGGTGCCGGTCTGCCGGGCAATGGTTTGTCCTGTTTTTGGGTCCATTACAAAAGCCGTGTAAACAGTGCCACCGGCATTGCCGGGTATGGCGGAAACACTCATCACATAACTGGCGCCCACCAGGTTGCCGATCTGGGTAAGCACTGCCTGGGGATCGCTGCCTTCGAGCAATTCTTTTTGCCTTTCACTTTCTATGATGTTGCGGATATCATCGTCGTCCATAATGTCCACACAGGGTTTTTCCCGGTTGAAGGCAGATTCTATTTCGCTGCGGAGGCCGGCAGTGGCATTGGCTCCGCCGTTGGCAGCCGTGGTGTTATCGTGGATGACGAGGGAAGAACCTTTTTGACTGATTGCGGGCAGGGAGAATAAAAAAAGAACGGTTAGTATTACTATTCCGGGTAAGAGGGGCAGTATGCGGCGGGCTCTTTGCTTTACAACCCGGAACAGGACAGTTGAGGTTGTCATGTTCATCTCGTTTATGTGGGTACTTTCTGTTGTAAAGCTATCGCATGCAGGGTAGCCCGGCTATGAGCGGAATCATGTTGTTTTGGTGAAAGCCGGAGGGTATAGAATAGTGTGGCCTGGCTGCAAGTATTGGAGAGCCGGGGAGCGAAGGCTTCAGATCCGTAGGCGACAAGCCGATAACTATCGGCTCCTTCCGCTGATTTCTTTAAAGTTTATAGGCGTGCAGGAGGAGACTAGCCGGAGAAGGAATGCTTCAATTTCATTGGGCTATTAAATAATTTCTTTTTGTGTTATACATATGCAAGTACCCTCTCTTGTTGGCCTCAGCTAAAAAAGAACGACTGATTAATCTTTCCACAAAAAGTTGCTTTTCTAAAAACGGATTTAATAGTTTTTCAACCCGGCTTTCTCCGACTCCAATTCTCAATGCAAATTCCATGAAGTCTGCTTTAGAAGGATGGCCGCTTTTTTTGTATTGTTCACTTTTAAAATCGTCTGCAAACAATCCTTTAGCTAATGCGAAATCTGTATCGTCCACATGTAGCTTTGTATTAACTAAATCATAAGCAGGACTTAATAAATAGTCCCCTCTTGGTGATTCAAGCAAAGAAAAGTTCTTTAAATGAGCATCTCCGTTTGAAAACAGATAATTAAAAACAACTAAAGAAAAATACTTTTCTATTTCTATCCGCCATGCTGGAACAAATTTCCGTATCAGCTGTCCTGCCTCTTCATAGCTGTATTCATATTTGAAATTTGCACCTGCATTATCTTTTGTTTTTCCTGCCAGCGTTGCAAAATCTTCTTTGCCCCATTTTTCTCCGTTTTCTTTAACGTCAAATCGTTTGGTAATATAGGCAGGTGAACTATTCTTAAAAAAAATCATAGCGTTTTCTGCTGTATTCAGTCCATACACCTGTTTGGCTATTTGCATTGTCAGGTGTTCGTTGGCAGGAACCTGGTCAACCTTTTTTAAATCTCTTGGTATCGGCTTGAGGATATATGTTCCCCGCTCCCCTTCCTTTGTTAATCGCAATATATTTTTCTCCAAAAGAAAGCTCAATTTTTCCTGAACACCGGATATGGATATGCGTTTGCGATTTTCCATGAATTGTTCTGCAACTTCTTCGCTTAGCTGGGGCTGTTCATAGGGTAAAATATGATTTACCTTTTTACCGCTAAACAAATTCCGCAAGCAGCCCGGGCTGTAAGTAGAAAAACCTTCAGCTAATGTTCCCGGACAATATTTTAATTCATCTAAGTTCATCTCACTACTATTGGTTTCACGGTTATTGCACCAATTGTATCATATTGTGCTGTTGCTCCCAGCAAACCGAAATTATCATCTTCGTCTATTCTCAATTGTGTGGTTTGTAATTTTCTGTTCACTCCTTCACTTAGCATATTGAAGAAAAAGGGAAATAAAAAGCTGCTGCTATATTCCTGCTGCGTTTTTGGTAATGTCAAACTTATCGGTGGCTTATTTGAATCATTGAAATAATTATCGTCATATTTGAAAATATAATGCATGCGATTTTCTTCTGTCAGCGTTCCCGCTAAAGTCCCGTTACGATATATTTCCAATGCTCTCATTTGCTTCAATTTTCCCCCGAACTTATCGGGACAGGTTTTTCACCTCAAGGGTTAGTTCCATACCCAACACTTCAGCCAATTTGTTCAACACATCCAACGAAGGATTGCCTTGTCCTCGTTCTAATTTATACAGCGTGTTGGTGCTGATATTTGCCAGTTCAGCCAGGTGAGGTTGAGTTATGCTCAACTCCTTTCGTCTTTTCTTTATAGTTTGACCAAGAGTTTGAACTAACATTATAGTGTGATTTTAGAGTCAAAGATAGGGTTTGTTTTTAAAATAATAGCTAAAATCACATTATATTGTGATTTATGAGTCCGTAAATTCTGAAAAGCAATATGAAATAGGTAAAATCATATTATAGTGTGATTTTAAGCTTATATATCGTCTAACTATTGAATTTGGGCTGTCCTAATAACATGACTGCCAACGTTGAAGCATTGGCGATATGGCGGTTTTCTGTGTTCAGCCCTGGTG
>CAYPBW010000273.1:0-2879 GCA_964409055.1 uncultured Chitinophaga sp.
CATAGAGGTTGGGTGCAGCAGTTATCTTTTCCTGTGTTTTATCTTCATTGATGATAATGCCCCTGGATGAAATAGCATTATCGGCCGTATAGGCTTTTACCGTGACCGGGTTTTCTTTACCTGCAATAAAATAACTGCCCAGTTCATTTTTGGAAAGCTTAAGTTCATATACTTCACCCGATTTTTTTAGCTGATCCGGTTTGTAACGGCGGGCTTCAATACCATTTATATACACTACCGTTTCGCCCAAACCGCCACTCCGTGGTTTTATATGAAACCGAAATTGCACTGCTGTGCTTTTATCTTCCACTTCCGGGGTAAGCCCGCAGATATTCAGTTCGCTGAGTGTTTTGGCATTGATGCCATCGCCTTTCATAATTCGTTCTGCAAGATTGGGCACCCAAAGCTGATCTTTAAACTGCTCCAGGTCAACAACTTCATTACCACAGGAATAATAAAGCAGTTTTCTTGCTGCCACTGTGCCATCGTATCTCTTTCCGGCATCAACCAGCAGGCTATTAGCACTATCAACAGAAATGAAAGTATAGAGGAATTTCCAGTCCTTTCTTTCATAAACCTCACAGGTACCTTTGTTTACTACAACAAAATATTTATTTGCTGTGTCAAAAGAAATATGACTGCCCTCCAGTGTAGTAATGGTTTTAAAATCGGTAGTTGATTTGAAGTGAATTATCTCGTTCACATCTTCACAGGCCAGGTATTGGTCATCAGGCGAAAAATACAGTGCAGACAGGCCGGCCGCACCGGTCCTGTTTCGGGGTATTATTCCCATTTTACCACTATAGGCAACTTTTCGATTTGCTATGTCCCAAATCAGCAGGGTGTCAATAAACTGGTCCGCAATGGCCAGCCATCTTTCATTAGTTGAAAACTTATTCAGCGGACTATAGGTGAAAGAAAAGGCCGTGTCGTGTTTTTTACTGGTATCAGTAAGTGCATAGCTGCCATCCGGTAACTGTATTAAAGAATATCTGCCCGATTTACTTTTGGCATTTTCCAGCTTGCTGCGGTATTCAATTATGCGGGGAAGCATTTCATAGCGAACTATTTTTTCCGGATCATTTACATCATATACCGGTATTGAATCAAATTTTGCTGTCGGTAATACCAGTTTCCCTCTTGTGAAATAGACCGGATTAATATCCGGGTGATGGCCTTTAAATATTTCCAGCAGTTCTCCGGTAGTAGCATCCCATAAACGGCCAGTTGAATCCAGTGAATTGGTCAGCACAGTTTTTCCGTCCGCACTAAAAACCGCATTGGTTATTTCATCATGGTGGCCTTTTAGAACGGATTCTGTCTTTCCATTGAGCAGGTTTATTACTTTAGGCAATTCATTGCCGCCCGTAATGACTGCTTTATGTCCGTCCGGAGATATGCCGGCTGATTTCAAAATATCCGTTTTGGCGCTAAAAGAACTTTGAACTTTTTGCTTTTGTATATCCCAAAGTAAAACTTCGCCGGCCTTATCCTGAACAAGAAGGTATCTCGAATCAGGACTGATAGTTGCTATTTTCAATAAATTGTAATCAACAACCGGCAATATAGCTGACTTTGCAGGGTCTTCATGATTCCAGATAAACGTACGTACATAAATAGTATTTCCGTCATCGGCTATTGAAGCATTCACTCCCCATGCTAGCTCTCTGCGGGGAAAAGGTATTTCCAAAGTGCCAGTAACTACTTTTGTTGTTCCATCAGGTTCAGTCAAAAAAGAGGTATCATACTTAGATGAATAATTGATAGAGCCGGTTACATCCTTACCCGTAATGGTATTCCAGTAGCGAATACGTATATCATACATAGTCATTCCGCTGCTGGTAAGCAGGTACTTCCTGTTACTGCTCAACCAGCTCCTTTCTGCCCCTTCACCATTCCCAAAGTCTGTGATCGTATAATTAAACAGGTCTATTTTTTTCATTGCCTTATCAGAAATGGCCACCAGGTACTTATTGCCAGGGACAAAAAAGCAATTACTAATTCCGCCTTCTGTCTGCAAACGGGCAAGCAGAACGCCTGTATGAACGTTGTGAATAGCCAGTATATTATTATTAGCTGTGGCTAATAAACGGCCATCGTCACTAATTGCAGCTGTCCGGATACTTCTGTTTATCCTAAGCGGAACTAAAACACTATCTGTGTATATCCGTTCGACTGTAACTCCCTCTAATAAAACCTGTGTAACGGTACCATTCAGTGACTGAAGAAACAGGCGTTTATTATCAGGTGAGAAAAAGCTTTCTGATATCCCCTCAAATGTCCTGATCAGCCGGCCATCAGTTACCGACCACAGGTAAACAGCAGAGTCAGTAATAACGGCCGCATATTTTGTATTACTGCTGAAAAAAGCATCATAGATTTCTCCCTTGCTCCCGGAGAATGTTTGCACCATTTTACCACTAAAAGTTTGCCATACCTTCATCACCCTGTCAGCGCCACCGGTAATTACATATTTTCCATCAATGCTGAAACGGGCAGAACGGACGATACCAGTATGGCCTACAGGAAGTACAAGACTGGGCTGCTGCGCCTGTACTAAAAATGGTAAAGCGAAGAAGAAAAGAAAGACGGTAAAGGATTTCTTCAGCCTCATGTATGTAAGTTACCATAAACCTTTTGAAGAACATATACCGCCCTGAGGGTATAATCAGTATATAGGTCAGGAAGATGTCACCACAAACTCCAGTCCACCACAATATTCTCATTCCTTGAAGTCGGCTTCTGTAGGCCATTCGTGAGTTGCTCTACTCTCTCCCCCACTATCTTCTTCAGCTCACTGTTCGTTATCGTCGGATTATTATTCATAGCTTTCAGCAGGCTGTAGGTAAACAGACCGTTCTTCAGGTCGCACCGCTCCA
>CAYPBW010000274.1:0-2868 GCA_964409055.1 uncultured Chitinophaga sp.
CGATCATCCTGGATTTGATACGGTCGAATACATTGGAGAAGCGGAGGTTTTCATCTCTTGCATGGATGTTGCGCATACCGTTGCTGATCTTTATTTCAGGAGAGAAGATGAAGCTTTCAAAAAAGAAATTGAAACCAAGCCCAAACTCAGGGCCGAAGTCATGTTTTTCAATCTTCACCAGTTCCTCAGCTCTCTTGGCCCTTGCATTACTGGCCATATCAATATCTGCCTTAAAACCGGCCAGGGTGTACACCCTGAAATTACCGATGCGGTCACTCTGGAATTTTAACTGGAAAGGAAAACTCATGATGACCGATTCTACTTTCTTGGTCACATCATTATTGCCATCAATATCCGGCTGCTTCAGTTTGTAGCGGATATTGCGTTCGATGAACATGAGCTGCGGATTGAAACGTAACTGAAACCTGTTGGACAACCGTGCCGTTGCCGATAAGCCAAGTGTTAAACCACCGGAGTTGGTGGGCTCTGCTATGTATACACTATCCGACTGTAAAAAGCGGGGATGCAGGTCCGTATGAAACCTCGCCAGGTTAATGCCTACCGTTATACCGAAATAGTAAGGCTTATCATCATGATCGTACAGGTTCAGGTCGGTACGGGTGTACTGTGCTGAAGCCAGTGAGGCCATCAGTACTAAACCAGTGATCAAAAAAAACCGGTTGCTGTTTAGTTGGGTTTTCTTCCGGAGTAAATGCAGCATATTCCTAAGGTAAGCGGTTCAAAACCGGTATCGGTGTATCCCACTTTGTTTAAAATGTCAGTAAATAAATGGCGGTCCGGAAACGCATTGGCAGACTCATTCAGGTATTGATACGCTTCTTTATTCTGCCTGAGCCAGCGGGCCACCTGCGGGGCCACAATACCCATGTACAGGTTATATAGACTCTTGACCGCTCTGCGCCGCGGTTTTGAAAATTCCAGTACGATCAGCCGGCCACCGGGTTTCAGCACTCTCCGCATCTCTCCAAGGCCTTTTTCCAGGTTTTCAAAGTTCCGTACTCCAAATGCCACCATTACCGCATCAAACGTATTATCAGCAAATTTTATTGTTTCTGAATCACCGGTGTGTAAGTGGATTTTGCCTGCAAGACCTTCTTTCTCAATCTTTTTTCTGCCAAGGTCGAGCATGCCTTCAGAAATATCGATTCCATCCACCCGGTCGGGGTTTAGCAGCCTGCAGGTCATGATGGCCATATCAGCAGTACCGGTAGCCACATCCAAAATGTGCTTTGGATTCTCTTTTTTCAGCATGCGGATGGCTTTTTTGCGCCAGCGAACATCTATACGGGCCGATAGCAGCCGGTTCATTACATCATAGCGGCCGGCAATTTTGTCAAACATTTCGGCCACCTGTTCTTTTTTGCCTTTTCCGGATTCTTTGAACGGGGTAATATGGTCGTGGGGCAATGATTGGGACATGGGGGGCAAAGGTAGCGCTGGTTGCTGGTTTCTGGTCACTTGTTGAAAGTTTTATAGCGCTAAGTTTCCTTTATCTTGCGGCCTTCATGGAAATAGTTTCTGCAAAATATATTGTGAGTAGTCCCGGCTGGAAGCAGTGCCCGCCTGCGGATAAGCAGGAGTATGCTTTCATCGGCCGCAGTAATGTGGGCAAGTCTTCTTTGATCAATATGCTGACCAATAAGAAGGGCCTGGCCAAGATATCTGCTACACCGGGAAAGACACAACTGATCAACCATTTTGAAGTAGTTTCATCAGACAAGAAAAAATGGTACCTGGTAGATCTGCCCGGTTATGGTTATGCCAAAGTTTCGCAGAAATCGAGGAACAACTGGGGCAATATGATAGAATCGTACATCCGGAAACGGGAAAACCTCGTTTGTTTGTTTGTGCTGATCGACAGCCGGCATGAGCCACAGAAAATAGATATTGAATTCATCAACCAGCTGGGGGAGTGGCAGGTGCCGTTTGTGCTGGTATTTACAAAGGCAGATAAAAACAAACCCGGGGCCACCAAGCGTAATGTGGCAGCTTTTTTAGCAGCGCTGGCTGATAACTGGGAAGAATATCCGCCTTATTTTGTAACATCGGCGTTAACAAGAGAGGGCAGGGATCTATTATTGAATTATATCAAAGATTTTAATGCCGGAGTTTCAAAGGCTTAGGTCTTTTTACCCCATTTGTGGTATTTTTTGTTGAAGATTTTAACCTATTTTGCAGCCAATTACGTGACTGTTCATGAAAGCCATCTTATCCGAAAGAAATATTGTTGTAGTACTATTTATCATGGTACTCGTTACTTTTTCCCTCGCACAGGAAGACAGCAAGAAAATTGAGAAAATGTACAGCGGTGTACAGGCCCAAAATGCCCGTTTCCTTGCACAACAAGAACCGGTTTTTCCCTCTGCCGGTGTACCTGCTTTAAAATAACTCCGGGTTACTTTCAATAATTTTATTCATGAAACGATTGCTCCTTTCATTATTGCTTCTTTTGACTTTTTTCGCCGATGCCCAACCGGGTAACAAGACACGGAAAGGAGATATAAAACAACGATTGCTGAACAGCGATTCTGTGATACAGAAAATTCAGCGGTTTAAAGACAGCATCGCCAAAACGACAGACAGCCAGCAGGTAGCCACCAATATTCAGAACAACGTAAACCAGTTACTGGAGATCCAAAAAGAGAATAAAGACCGCCGGCGCAGGGCTGCTATTACAAGACTGGCGATTGGCGCCGCATTCCTGGCATTATTGATCATGGGATTGATGAAAAGAAGGAGAAAGCAGGGGTAACAAGGCTATTGAGGCTGTTTTCACTGAAAGCCTTCGACAGGCTCAGGCTGACATCTCAGCAGAAACAGTCTCTTTACGGTTTGATACCGTAGAAA
>CAYPBW010000275.1:0-2865 GCA_964409055.1 uncultured Chitinophaga sp.
AACTAAACCCCGCTATCCTGCAGAACCAGCAGGTGGTGGATATGCTGGCGAGATATAAAAGAAAAAAGTCTATCTGATAAGTAGATTTATAAGTAATATCCATGTCAGCAACGCTCTGCTGTTTCTTCCCTATTTTTGCCGCCGTTCTTCAAGATCTTTTCATTTCAAACCGATAGTTTATGAATTTTAACCTGACACAGATCCCCGAGAGAAATAAGAAACCCCGTCTATCAGGCATAACCATGGTAATGGACAAGGGCCTGAGTGTAGATGAAGCCAAAAATTTTTTAAGTGTAGCGCATCCGCATGTAGATATTATCAAATTAGGTTTCGGAACATCATTTGTAACGCCCAACCTGAAAGAGAAACTCGAAGTGTACCGTAGTTTTGATATACCCGTTTATTTTGGCGGTACTTTATTTGAAGCATTTTTGATCCGTAATCAATTTGACGATTATGTAAATGTGTGCAAAGAATTCGGTATTTCGTATATGGAAGTAAGTGATGGCTCTATCACCATTCCCCATGCAGAGAAATGCGGCTACATAGAAAAACTGACCAAACATGGTACTGTGCTGAGTGAAGTGGGCAGCAAGGATGCCACACATATTATTCCTCCTTACAAGTGGATTGAACTGATGAAGGCCGAACTGGAAGCCGGATCCAGTTATGTGATTGCGGAGGCAAGAGAGGCAGGTAATGTGGGTATTTACCGGGGCAGCGGTGAAGTAAGGGAAGGCCTGGTGCAGGAAATATTGACCCAGATACCCGGTGAAAAGATCATTTGGGAAGCCCCTCAAAAAGCACAACAGTTATACTTTATTGAATTGCTGGGTTGTAATGTAAACCTCGGCAATATTGCGCCTACGGAAGTGATTCCGCTGGAAGCCATGCGGATTGGTCTCCGGGGCGATACCTTCAATCTTTACCTGGATAAAAAAGTAATGGCCTGATGCGGGTATTCGGGCTGATCGGCTATCCTTTGTCTCATTCTTTCTCTAAAAAGTATTTTACTGACAAATTTGAGAGGGAGGGGATAGCCGGTTGCTTATATGAACTCTTTCCCTTGCCGACTATAGAGGCCTTACTTCCTTTGCTGCAAAAGCAGCCGGAGCTGGAAGGCCTGAATGTGACCATTCCCTATAAGCAGCAGGTATTAGCTTATCTGGATGAAAGCAAAATTCCAGCGGGATTAAATGCCTGCAATTGTATCAATATCACCGGCGGAAGGCTGACAGGTTACAATACCGATGTAACGGGCTTTGAACTAAGTTTACTACCCCTGCTCAAATCCTGGCATAAAAAGGCGCTGATACTGGGCAACGGTGGCGCAACAGCTGCTGTGGTATTTGTCTTAAAAAAAATGGGAATTGACTTTGATATTGTAAGCCGAAAGAAACATGATCATTCCACTTTGACTTACCGTAATATCAATAAAAAGATTATTGCCGACTGTTCCTTAATCATCAATACCACTCCGTTGGGTATGCATCCGGACACAGGTAGCTGCCCCGATATACCTTACCAATTCATTACTGACAGGCATTTGCTCTATGACCTGGTGTATAACCCGGCCAAAACGTTGTTTCTGCAAAAAGGAGAGGAGCGGGGCGCTACGATAAAGAACGGCGAAGAAATGCTGGTACTGCAGGCAGAAGAAAGCTGGCGGATTTGGAATGAATAAAATTATGTTTACTTAAGGAACTGTTAGCTTTAGTTTTGCTTCTTCCGGGAGCGGAACGATTTTCTTTTTTTCATAATCAAAGCAGATCATACCTGTTTTGGCAAGTGCAACGGTTTTTTGCACTTCGTTTTCCTGTTTCTCCAGTTTGTAAAAAAGGTCAAAACCAATTTTAGAAATATCGCCGGCCACCACAGAAGCTGTTACCGTATCACCGTAAAACAATTCGCTTTTGAATTCGATGGCTACATCGGCCATGATCATTCCGGTGCCTGCAAGGTTCATTTCTGTATAGCCGAGATGATGCAGGTATTGCATCCTTGCTTCGTGTATGATGGAAAGTATGGCATCATTACCCGCATGACCGCCGTAATTGATGTCGGTAATGCGGACAGGAATGGAGCAGGAGAAGTGAAAGGAGGCTGGCAGTTCAATTTTTAACCTTGCCATAAATTCTTGTTTGAGTTGACAAAACTTTAAAGATAAAATTCATTTCTGTAATCATTTGTCTCCCTTCGACAAGCTCAGGATGACAAATGATTCCGGCTTATCATTAATGCTTCAATAAAATAAGTGTAAAACAACTGTACTACTGGTTGTTATCCTGCAGGGAAGTAACGAGGTTGAGAATATCTGCAAAATTTCCCGGAGCATGTACAGCCGAAGAGCTTAATATTTTTTCTCTCCATCGTTTTAACTGATCCAAACAGGCTTCATCCACCTCTTCACCGGAGATGCAACATACAAGGTCTTTCAGTTTTTTTGACATGCGGATAAAATGGCCATCGGGGGTCATCAATACAATATAGCGGTTGCTGATATCATTGTGACGGCCTGTTGAAATATCTATTGTGTCATCATCATCTTCTGTGGCAACAGCAAAATCAAAGGCAGATACATCTTTGATTTTTTTCTGTACAGCACTTACATCGAGGCGGGCAACCGTTTTTTTACTGGCTTCCAGGGCAGCATCATTGCGGGCTTCTTCCAATGCTGCTTCAGCGCTTATCGCAGCAATATCTTCTTCCGGAATACCGGTATGTTCAGTCGTTACCTGCTCAGTATTGTTGCCGGGTTGTGGCTGTGTTGCCAACGGAGTATCCTCACCCTTATTATTCAATAATCTTGTAGCACCCCAGGCCAGTAAGCCAATGAGTGCAGCAGCGGCAGCATAACGAAGTAAG
>CAYPBW010000276.1:0-1629 GCA_964409055.1 uncultured Chitinophaga sp.
AATACTTGACCGGCTTTATTTGTTATTAATATTACTACTTAATTTACCAGTTACTGAACCGGAATCCAAAGTTATAAGGCGTCATATCGAGACCTTTTTCCCACATATTCTTCATGGCATAGCTGCCGTACAGTTTTACCGGGCCAAGAGCTAACTCACCAACATAGGACAGTTTGAATCTTTCCAGGTCAAAATCACTTTTTACTTTCTTCACATCACCGCCTTCTTTGGTTTTGTACCGGGCGGAGTATAAATAGCCGGCGCTGATACCACCACTGATGCCAAAACCGTTCTTGCGGTTAGGGGTAAAATTGAAATTGAGCATGATGGGAACCGTCAGGTAATCAGCTGCCAGTTTCACTTTTTTGAACTCCGTTGTGCCCTGTGATATATAAGTTGGGTTTTTGGCAAAAACGATCTTATCGTTTTCGAAAAAGTAATTATTCAGTTCCAGCCCCAAACCATATTTCAGGTTCACCACATGCTTGACCACATTTAGCTTTTGCATAAAGAACCAGATGTTCACATTCCTGGATTTGCCGGCTCTCAGTTGCAACTGGTCTTCATCAATGCCGGGGGCAACAAAACCGTTAAGCGTTGCGGCGGCATAATTGGATTCATCGTTCCAGTTGGAAAACCCAAGGTCCATGATCCACCAGTTGGTAGAAATGTTGGAGGGTTTGTCACCGCGGCGGTTGCGCATTTTGTATTCTTTGTCACGAATAACTTCCCTGTCCTTGCTGCCGGCTTTGCGGATGATTACCATTCCGCCGATACGGATAGTGTCATCAGCCGGGGGAGTATTTTGCTTGCCTGTAGTGTCTGTTTGAGCAAATCCTGTTACAATTGTGCATAAGGCGATGCACAGGGTAAAGATCCTCTTCATGTTCTTCTATTTTTTAAAAATTAAAATTAATTGTGTCTGCTATTTCAGCTTGATGGCAAAACCGCCGACCAGTAACCGGTTATCATCATCGGTGGGGTCAATATCGGTTCTTTTTTCGAAAGTCCGTGCTGCTTTCCGGAAAAGACCACGGAGTTTATTCTTCTTGCCATCATTCTGTACAAGTTCTTCACCATTGTTAGTGTAAGTAGCTTGTATGATGTTGGACGGAGGAGCAGGTTGATTTGTTACTGCCGGAATATTTTTTATCTCCGTTTTTTCGTTGGGAGTATTCACTTTGGCTACCACCGGGTTCTCGCCATTCACATATGGGTTGTTCTCCGGTGTGGGCAGGTTGTTGGATGGTTTATTGCTGTTATTAGCAATCAAAACTTCTTCTTTTTGCACAGGTAATGGATTATTGGCTGGGCTAATAACTTTTTGTGCTTGTTTATTTTCTTTTTCACCCACATTAGTTTGTTGTGCATACGCAGGGGTAGTAGGCCGCTTATTTTCTTTATCAGCAGCGATTTCCTCATTTGCCGGGGCAATACTGTTATTATTATCTGCCATCGCTTCCTGTACAGGCTGATCAACTTTATTTTCAACCGGGGATACCTTTGGAGTGCCCGGATTCTTGGCTACAGGCACATCATCAATGGATTTATTATTCATTACCAGCACAGCAGTGAGGCCCAGCGCCAGGATCAATATGGCAGCAGCAGCCCTCCACCAGCGAACAGGCA
>CAYPBW010000276.1:1729-2859 GCA_964409055.1 uncultured Chitinophaga sp.
ACCTTCAGCAATTCTTCTTTATTATCGAAAACAATATCATCATCAGGTGTGAACTTGAACTGGGATAATAATTCCAGTTCTTCATTCAGATCAGGATGTAACTGTACAAAATCTTCCACCATGCGGCGGTCTTCGCTGCTCAGTTCGTTGTCAACGTACAGCAGGAAAAACTCTTCGTAATTATGGCGGTTAATCAAGTTCATAGTTCATTGTTGATGGTTCATGGTAATTATTCATTGCGAAAACGGCTATGAACTATTTGCCATGAACTATTAGCTATATCACATTTTCCATTTTCACCAAATACTCTTTTAGTTGCACTCTTGCCCGGTGCAGGTAAACTTTTACCTGGCTGGGGTTCAGGTTCATGATCTGTCCTATCTCTTCATAACTATACCCTTCATAATCTTTCAGCAGTACCAGTGATTTTTGTGTTTCGCTCAGCCGGTTCAGGGCTTCATCCAGTATTTTTTTCAGGTTGCTTACTGGTCTGTCTTCCACCCTGGTTTCCGCACTGAATTCTTCCCGCAGTTGTATCCGCTTCACTTTTCGTATGTGGTCGATCATCTGGTGGTAGGCCACGGTAAACAGGTATGATTTGCTTTTAGCGGCATCCACCTCATCCCGGTTGCGCCACATTTTTTCAAAGGCTGTTTGTACCACGTCCCGGGCATCCTCTTCGTGGCGGAGATTTTTAACGATGAAGCGGTACACATTATCAGCGTACTGGTTCACACAATCATTGTATTCCTTTTCAGTCATAAACAGCCGGGGTTTGCAGGTTAAAAATAGGTTTTAAAACCTGCACAGGAGTGTAACGTCCTATGCAGTAAAATAGTTACAGGCACGGGGAATATTTTTTTCAGGCACAGGGCCTTGAAAATCAAAAGTTAACGGGAGCTATAAACAGGAACTGGCGGGAAAGGCTTTCGTGGATGAACTCGCCGTTGCTGTTCGTTCCGGCACATTCATTTCCATTTACCTTGGAGCAGGAGGGGGCAGGTTCGGTTACCCCGGGCTCGGAGCTTCTTTTGGGGGCTGACGAAGTTAATACCAGCAATCCTGCTGCGGCCATCAGTATGGCTATACCTGTCAGTATGCGGTTTTTGGTGTTCATGTCAGCTGGTTTG
>CAYPBW010000277.1:0-2824 GCA_964409055.1 uncultured Chitinophaga sp.
TGATATAGTTCACCAGCAGGGGACCAAATATCAAACCAATAAAACCAAACAGGCCTAATCCCACAATTACACCAATTACTGTAACCAATGGATGCACATTGCCCATTTTTTTCAATAAGGTAATACGGGCCAGGTAGTCAATATTACCGGTTACCACGAAGCTGTATATAGCCAGGCCCATGGCGTTCCAGGTATCGCCGCTGACGTACATGTAAATGACCAGCGGCACCCAGATGATCATGGTACCCACTACCGGGAAGAAAGCAAATACACCGGTGAAAAAACCCCACAATACAAACTCATCCACACCAAAAATGATGTAACCGATTGTGGCCGTGATACCCTGTATAATTGAAATGATGGGAATGCCCAATGCACTCACCTTTACCAGCCGCTTGGTTTCAGATGCCAGTACATCAATATTCGTTTTTTTAAGCGGGATGATCTTTGCCAGGAACGCTTCCATTTCTTTACCATGCACCAGCATATAATAAAACACAAACAACAGGATGGCCAGGTTGAACAACAGGTTCAGCGTGTCATTCACCAGTGAAGGAACAAACGCAGAGATACGATGCTGCAAATCTGCAAGGCTTTCATCTGAAATCAAAACGATACCGGCTTCTTCCTGTACTTCAACGATGGCCTGTTTGGCCTGGCTAAGCGATGAAGCAGGGTTATTAAAAAAAGGTTCTACCTGCTTTTCCAGTAAAATAACGGTGAAGTAAATAAGCAAGCCAAGCAGTGCCATGAATCCCAGCATGAACATACCGGCAGTCCATCCTTTTCGCCATTTGCGATGATAGACTAATTGAAAATAACTGCCCCTGCTCAGGATATACAATGTCAAAGCGCCTAACAGGCCCGGCAGGAACACATACAGTTCTTTCAGTGCAATAAAGATCAGCAGCAACAGCAGAATAAGGATCATCAGTTGCTTGATCTGGTTATTAAAACTGGGTTGTTGCTGCATAACTGCGGTTTACCAATAATATGTCAATACAACGCTACAATAATCATTAAAATTATTTACTGATACATGTCAGCGACCAATCCCGGTACTGATTAGTCGCTATTTGGGTGTGTCGTCTGTGTCCACATCATTTTCCTCGTCCTTGGTCTTGCGATAATCTTCATTCAGCTTTTTTTCCAGCTGCTTTTGATCTTTCCTGTTTTGCCGGATGAGAAAAATAATAAATGCCAATGACAGCACCCCCACCAGGAATATATATGGCCAGTTTTCTTGCATTGTCTTTGATTTATTTGTCCTTCTTTTTGGAAAATATAAAAAGTATAAGTGTTATCACTACTAAAGAAAGAGAACCATAAATAACGTAGCTAAGCGGCATGCAACTGATTTCACTATGAATTTACTTCTTTTGCAGGAGCCATGCTGTTAATTTCTGATGATTTCTGAAGGATTGTGTGTAAGAGAGCCTGAAACCGTTATTGGTTATTGGCTGCCGGGGCTTCCGCTATAATATCATCCATATAAATAGCCAGGTGGCTTTCATCAAATACACATTCACCATTACGGATGAGCAGCACCTGTGGCGATTCATGCCACACGTTAAATTCCTCTGCAATTTTGTTGGAGACAGACCGATACCGTATCAGGTCCAGGTAATGAAAATCGATATGGGAAGGAATGGCTGATCTTTCCAGCCTCGTTTTTACCAGGCTGCTGACAGAACAGCGGGTAGAGTGTTTGAAAATAACCTGTGGCCTGTTGTACGACTGACCTGTTATAGCGGCTAATTGTTCTTCTGATTCAAGTACGGACCAATTCATAATAACGGCTTGCTAGAAGAACAAAAATAAAAAGAAATGGTTGAGCGAAGCCTGTTACCGTTTTCTCTTCCGGGAAAAACTTGTCCTGAGTTTTTCTGCAATATTGTCCATGCTCTCTTTCAACCGGGCTTCAGTGGCCTGACCTGCCTTGGCGGCCAGTTTCTGGCTGATGTAGGCGGTTCCATAATCCAGTGCAAGGGACCATAATGACCGGTCTTGCTCCTCTTCGGGTTCTTTCGTTTTTTCTTCAGTTACTATGGAAGGTTTTGTTCCGGTCTTCAGTTCCTTCCAGCTTTTTTTAAGTTGTTTCTCCAGCTCCAGTTGCCGGATACGCAGCCGCATTCGTTCCTGTTTAATATCCTGTACCCTTCTAATCTTTTTCATCTTGCACCTCCTCTTCATCAAAGAGACGACCGATTATGGCATTCATAATAGGTAAAGCCAATAAGCGATCTTTTGCTGTCCATACTATGATTGCCAGTAACAGGTAGACAACTGCCATAATCAAAAAGCCCAGCCACATATAACCAGTCCATTGTCCTAATGCAATGGCGGCAGCCACTCCGGCAAAGACCAAAAACAAAAAGAACACCAGGGCAGCTGCCAATCCCGCAATAACTGTTGCCATTGTTTTGGAAATTTTCTCTGCAACAGAAAGCTTGAATTGTGCTATCCTGGTGTTCACATACTCTTTGGCCTGCCCCAGCAATGATTCTATCCTGTTAAATTCATCACTCATAGGTATTTACTTTGGGCAGGCTGCTGAAAGGTTCAGATGAGCTCTTCAACTCTGCCATTCATTTTTTCAAACTCTTTTTCTTTGTGAAATTTGTTTTTCACTTTATCTGCCAGTTTTTTACCCTGGTCAGAAATTTTTTTCCTTGTTTCTGAACCTTTATCAGGTGCAAACAACACGCCTAATACACCTCCAATTGCCAGGCCGGCTCCTAATGCAATGAGCATTTTTGATGTATTTTTCATAACCCATTCTTTAACGGTGAACAATTAGAACCTGTCGTTTCAAATATCTGTT
>CAYPBW010000278.1:0-2822 GCA_964409055.1 uncultured Chitinophaga sp.
GTCCTCACCTTCACCCTCGCCAACGGGGCGGGCAATCCCGCGCAATCCGGGCTCGCCTTCACGGACGCGTTCCCGGCCAACGTGGTCATCGACGCCACGCCCGCGGTGCAGACGAACTGCCCGGCGGGAGGCGGCTTCGGCGCACCCGCGTTCACGGTGACGGCGGCGGCGGGAACCGGCTCCATCGCGGTGTCCGGCGCCTCGATCAACGCGGGAGTGGCTTCGTGCCAGGTCCGCGTGAACGTCACCGCGACCGCCATCGGGAACTACAACAACAACGCGGCCAACATCTCCGGGCTCGCCGGCGGCCTCACGGCGGCGGGCGTCAACGCCACCCTTTCCGCGGTGGGCACCTCGCTCGCCAAGAGCTTCAGCCCGACGGTGATCGGGCGCGGCGGCGTCTCCACGATGACCTTCGTGGTCACCAATGGCGCCGGCAACCCCGCCCAGTCGGGGCTGCAGTTCACCGAGAACCTCCCGGCCAACGTGTTCGTGGCGCCGGTCCCCAACCTGGTGAACACCTGCGGCGGCACGGTGACGGCCACCGCGGGCGCGGGGACCATCCCGTTCACGGGCGGCAGCCTCGCCGCGGGCGTGGCGAGCTGCTCGTTCTCGGTCGACGTGACCTCCGCCTTCGTCGCGAGCTACAACAACCCCTCGTCGCGCATCCTCAACGCCAGCGCGACGATGGACACGAGCGGCGTGAACGCGACCCTGGTCGTCCTCGAGAACGTCACGGTCGACAAGGCCTTCGCGCCGGCCACGATTCCCGCGGGGACGACGAGCGTGCTGACGGTCACGCTCACCAACGGCAACAACGTGGCCATCACGGGTGTCGCGTTCACCGATACCTACACCGGGGCCATCGTGAACGCCGCGACTCCCGCCGGCGCCACCACCTGCGGCGGGACGGTGACGGCCACGGCGGGAGGCAACTCGGTGGCGCTCGCCGGCGGCACGGTGCCGGCCAACGGGTCGTGCACCGTGACCGTGAACGTGACGGGCAGCACCGCCGGGGCGCAGGCGAACACGATTCCCGCCGGCGCGGTGACCAGCACCAACGCGGGCGCCAGCAATGCGGCCGCGAGCGCGACGCTCACCGTCGTGGCGAGGCCCGTGGTCGCGAAGGCCTACTCGCCCACCGAGATGGGATCGGGCGGCACCTCGACCCTCACGATCACCCTCACGAACCCGAACCCGTCGACCGCCATCACGGGGGTGGCCTTCACCGACGCCCAGCCGGCGCCCGTCACCACGGTCGCGGCCACCGCGGCGACCACCTGCGGCGGCACCGCGTCCCAGGCCGCGGGCAGCGTGTCCCTCGCCGGAGGCACGATCCCGGCCGGCGGGTCGTGCACGGTCACCGTCCAGGTGACGAGCGCCACCGTCGGCGCGCACGCCAACACCATCGCGGCGGGAGACGTGACGTCCGCGAACGCGAGTTCCAACACCGCGGCGGCGAACGCGACCCTGACGGTGCTCGGCGCGCCCACGGTCGCCAAGGCCTTCGCGCCGGTCTCGATCTACCCGGATGGGACCTCCATCCTCACGATCACGCTCACCAACCCGAACGCGACGCCGGTGACGGGCGTGGCGTTCACGGACAACTATCCGGCCGGCATCGTGAACAACGGCCCGCCGGGAGGTCCCGCCCTGTCCAACACCTGCGGCGGCACGGCGACGGCAGTGGCGAACGCGACGAGCGTCTCGCTCTCGGGCGGGACGATCCCGGCGAGCGGCTCCTGCGCCGTGAGCCTCACCGTGACCAGCAACCAGGTGGGCGTCTACACGAACTCCACCGGGGCGGTCACGACCACCAACGCGGGAAGCGGCGCCGCCGCGAACGCCACCTTCACGGTGGTGGGCGGCATCGGGGCGACCAAGGCCTTCGCGCCGGCCTCGATCGCCTCCGGCGCGACCTCGACCCTCACCATCACGCTCACCAACGCCAACACGACGACGGCCGTCACCGGCATCGCGTTCACGGACACCTATCCCGCGGCGATCGCCAACAGCGGCACGCCGGGCGCGGCGACGACCTGCACGGGCGGCGCGGTGACCGCCGCGGCGGGCGGGCCGAGCGTGGCGCTCTCCGGGGCATCGTTGGCCGCGGGAGCGAGCTGCACGGTGACGGTCCAGGTCACGAGCTCGACGTCGGGCGTGCACGCCAACAACCTGGGCAACGTCACGGCGGCCAACGCGCCTACCACCACCGGGGCGAGCGCGAACCTGACGGTGCAGGCCGCGCCCACGCTCGCGAAGAGCTTCACGCCGTCGACGATCGGGCCCGGCGGAACGAGCGCGCTGCGGCTCGTCCTCGCGAATCCCGCGGGCAACCCGGCGGCGCTGACGGGTGTCTCCGTCACGGACCCGCTGGGCACCTTCAACCTGGGCGTGGCTTCTCCCGCGACGGCGAGCTTCACCCCGGCGGCCTGCGGAACGGTCCAGTCGCGGGCGGCGGTCGGCGCGGGCGGGTTCGGCGCGCTCACGGCGGGGCACCTCGAGATCCGCTTCGACGTGGCGAGCCTCGCGCCCGGCGCCACCTGCCAGGTGGACGTGAACGTGACTTCCGTCACGCTCGGGGCGGCGGCCAACACGACGGCGGCGCCGGCCGCGACGGGACCGGTGGCGGTCACGGGCACGGCGGCGAGCGCGACGCTGACGGTCGCCCAGGCATCCCTCACCAAGGCCTTCGCGCCCGCGACCATCGACGTCGGGGGCACCTCGACCCTCACGTTCACGCTAGCGAACGCGGCCGGCAACCCGGCGCAGTCGGGCATCAACTTCACCGACACGCTGCCGGCCAACGTGGTGATCGCCGC
>CAYPBW010000279.1:0-2822 GCA_964409055.1 uncultured Chitinophaga sp.
GTGTAGTTGCTACGGAAAACCGCTGTTTCTGTCCCCCGCTTAATTCTTTCACTTTAGCCTTTGCCTTTTCCCTCAGGTTAACCATTTCCAGCAATTCCATAGGGTCAACATACCTGTTGTACAATCCGCAGAACAGTTCTATCAGCTGAAGCAAATTCAACCCGGGATAATAACCACTTGTTTGCAGTTGCACACCAATGATTTTTTTAATTTCGTTGGGTTCTTTGTCAAGGCACAAGCCATCAACTATTATTTCGCCGCTTGTTTTAGGCCGTAATGTTTCTATTATTTCCAGAGTGGTAGATTTTCCGGCGCCATTAGGCCCCAGTAATCCAAAAATTTCTCCTTCTTTCACTTCAAAGCAAATACCCTTGACTGCCTGGAAATTACCATAGTTTTTTACCAGGTTCTTAACCGATATAATCGTATTCGCCATAATTTAATTCAAATAAGTTTCAAGCTCTTCCATCATCCGTTTACTACCCACAAAGAAAGGACTTCGTTGATGTAATTCTGTGGGTTCTATATCCAATATCCTTATCTTACCATTGGTAGCTTTACCCCCTGCCACGGTCACAATAAAAGCAAACGGGTTACATTCATACAGCAACCGGAGTTTGCCCTTTGGTTTATCGGTTGTTCCCGGGTACATAAAAATTCCACCTTTAATAAGATTGCGGTGCACATCAGAAACCATGCTTCCGATATAACGCTGTGTGTACGGACCTCCCGTTTCTTTGTCTTTTTTCTGGCAGGCAGCAATATAATCCTGCACAGCTTTATCATACTGGAAGAAATTGCCATGATTAACAGAGTAAATTTTCCCTTTCTCCGGGCATTTAATATCCGGATGGCTGAGTGTCCACTCACCAATAGATGGATCTAAAGTAAAACCATTCACTCCTCTTCTCGTTGCATATACCAACATAGTAGATGAGCCATAAACAATATAGCCCGCAGCTACCTGTTGGTTACCCGGCTGTAAAAAGTCTTCTTTTGTAACTACGGTCCCTATGGGTGTAACTCTGCGATAGATACTAAATATGGTACCGATTGAAACATTCACATCAATATTACTGCTTCCATCCAGGGGGTCAAAAAGACAGACATATTTTGATTTTACACTTTTGGCATCGTCAAATGGCACAAAATCATCAAGCTCTTCACTGGCGATACCGGCACAGGCTATTCCATGTTGCAACACCCGGGTAAACTGGTCATTGGCATACACATCCAGTTTTTTTACTTCCTCCCCCTGCACATTGATAGTTCCGGCATCGCCTAAAATATCTACAAGGCCTGCTTTGTTCACCTCAACATGCACCCTTTTAGCGGCAAGACCGATATTCCTAAGCAAGTGAGACAATTCCCCGGTAGCCTGTGGAAAATCTCTAAGCTGCTGTATGGTAAATTCATCAAGGGTCTGAACTTTCCGGTTGACATTCATATTGGCAGATTTGACTCAGGCAAATGTAAGGTATTGTGGAGGAGTTGAAAAGTTGAAAGGAATAGCTGTCAGAAGAGAAATATTCCGAATTTTGCCAACTTATCAACAAAGGACTTTTACATGAAAGTGTTCAAATTTGGCGGTGCTTCTGTTAATAGTGTGGAGCGAATAAAAAATATGGCTGAGATCATGCGGCAATTTAACGGTGAGAAACTAATGGTCATTGTTTCTGCCATGGGCAAAACCACTAACGCATTGGAGAAAGTGACAAAGGCTTTCTGTGATGGCCACAAGGATGAAGCCCTCTTATTGTTTGAACAGATTAAACAGCAACACCTTACCACTGCAAAGTACCTGCTTGTCACTAATTATCTTTCCTGCGAAAAACAATTAAAGGAATTTTTTACCGAAGTAGAATGGCTGCTGCACGATAAGCCAGTAAGGGAGTATGACTATTATTATGACCAGGTAGTTTGTGCTGGTGAATTATTTTCAACATCCATAGTAAGCCATTACCTGAACGAGAAAGGAATTGCCAATCAATGGATAGATGCAAGGGATATCATCCGTACCGACGATGATTTCAGAGATGCGGTGATTGACTGGGATTTTACAACGAACCATGTACAAAAAAATATTGTACCGCTGTTTCAGAAAAACAATATTATCCTTACACAGGGCTTTATAGGTGCGACAGATGAAAATGAAAGCACAACTCTGGGAAGAGAAGGCAGTGACTATACAGCAGCCGTTTTTGCCAATATGCTGGATGCAGAAAGCCAGACCATCTGGAAAGATGTGGAAAGTGTAATGAATGCAGACCCCAAACAATTTCCGGATGCAGTTCCAATTGCTGAACTGAATTACAATGAAGTAATTGAAATGGCTTATTATGGTGCACAGGTTATTCACCCAAAGACAATAAAGCCGTTACAAAACAAAGGGATCCCTTTGTATGTAAAATGTTTTCTCAATCCTTCTTTAAAGGGGACAATAATACATGATAAACCGGTTCATGGCCTGCCACCGATAATCGTATTGAAAGAAAACCAGGTGTTGCTGGAAATGTGTTCCAGGGATTTTTCTTTTATAGGCGAACAGCATGTAGGCCATCTTTACCACCTGATGGAAAAGTTGCATATAAAACCTAATCTCACCCAAAATGGCGCCATCAGTTTCCTTTGTGTTGTTGATGAATGGCCGGAGAAAATAGAGAAACTGGCTCTGGAGGCTTCTTCATTTTTGGATGTTCAGGTTACAAGGGGATTATCGTTATTGACTATCCGTCATTACAACAATGAAATTCTTGAAACCCTGACCCAAAAAAAAACCATCCTGCTTCGACAACAAACACCTGAAACAATTCAGGTACTAT
>CAYPBW010000280.1:0-2818 GCA_964409055.1 uncultured Chitinophaga sp.
CAAATGCACTAACTTACTATCCCTTATCCCCGCAAACATTTCTAATCAACTGCAAATTTTCATTTATGCAATTACTGAAACCACTGTTTGTATCCATGGGCTTTGCCGCATGGGCCTTTACCGCCAATGCCACACCCATTGACCCGGCTGATACAAGAATGTTATCACAACCGGCTGTCAGCAACAGCCATATCTGCTTCATGTATGCCGAAGACCTGTGGGTGGCCAACCGGGATGGCTCGAACCCCCGCCGCCTTACGGTAGATGAAGGCACAGAAAGCAATCCTGTTTTTTCTCCCGATGGTAAATGGATTGCCTTTACCGGCGAATACGACGGCAATACCGATGTGTTCATTGTGCCCACAGAGGGTGGCATTCCCAAAAGGCTTACCTGGCATCCTTCGCCGGATCTTGTTCGTGGCTTTGCTCCCGATGGTAAATCAGTGTTGTTCCTCTCTCCCCGCAATGCTTTTAACAACCGCTATTCACAACTGTACACCGTACCCGTTGGCGGCGGTATCGAAACACAACTCATCATACCCAATGCCAACTGGGCTGCCTGGTCACCCGATGGCAAACAGATGGCTTATACTCCGCTGAGTGATGCCTTCACCCAATGGAAGCATTACCGCGGCGGCACTATAGCTACTATTATCGTTTTCAGTTTTGCCGACAACAGCAGTTATAAAATACCACAACCAGCAGGCGGCTGCAATGATGTAAACCCGGTATGGATGGGCAATATGATTTACTTCCGCAGCGACCGCAACGGCGAGCTCAATATTTTTTCCTATAACACGGCTACCAAAGAAGTAAAACAGGTGACGACTTTCAAAGACTTCCCGGTGCTGTACCTGTCCGGCAATGGCAACAGCCTCATCTTCGAACAAGCCGGTTACCTGCACAGCCTGAGTCCCGGCGAAAACAGCAAGCGGTTAAAAGTGGGCATCGCTACCGACCTGCAGGAGCTGCGTCCCCGCTATGCAAAGGGCAGCAGCTATGTACGCAGCGCCGATATTTCTCCCACCGGTCAGCGTATCGTGGTGGATTTCCGCGGCGACATCATTACCCTGCCCGCCGAAAAAGGCGATGAACGCAACATTACCCAAACACCCGGTGTGCATGAAAAATATCCTGCCTGGTCACCCGACGGAAAAAATATCGCTTACTTCTCCGATGCCGGTGGTGAATACCAGTTGCACATCAAAGCACAGGATGGAAAGGGTGAAGCAAAAGCGTACAAACTGAACGGTACCGGTTTTTATGCTAACACGGTTTGGTCGCCGGATAATAAAAAGATCAGCTTCTCCGACAATGGCCGTAATCTTTATTTACTCGATGTGGCCAGCGGCAGGATTGATAAGATTGACGATGATGATATTTATGTGCCCGGCGCCTTCCGCAACCAGTTTGGCGACTGGTCGGCCGACAGTAAATGGATGGTTTATACGAAAGTGACCGAAACGCAGTTCAAAAAAATAATGCTCTATTCAGCAGAGCAGAAAAAATCATTTGCCCTCACGGATGGATTGAGTGATGCCAGCAATCCTGTTTTTGATAAAGGCAATAAATACCTTTTCTTCTTTGCCTCTACTGATGCAGGCCCGGTGGTGAACTGGTTCGATCAGTCGAACAACGATATGCGGTCAACCAAATCCATTTACTTAGTGACGTTGCAGAAAGAAACCATTTCGCCTTTTGCCAAAGAAAGCGATGAAGAAAAAATAAAAGAACCGGTTGATTCATCAAAAACCAAAACTGTTGCTGATAAGAAAGACGGCGGACTGCTGATTGACTGGGAGGATATTCAGAACCGTATTGTAGATCTGCCTGTACCGGCAGGTAATTATTCTTCACTGGGTATGGGTAAAGAGGGAGAGCTGCTCTATATCCGAAACACCCCTGGCAGTCCGGCTATGATGATGAAGTACGACCTGAAGAAAAGAAAGGAGACCGAAGTAACAGCGATGAATGGCTATATACTTTCTGCCGATGGTAAAAAGATGCTGTACAATGCCGGGGGCAGTTGGTTCATCAGCGGCTCCGGTGAAAAAGGAGAACCGGGCAAGGGCATGATCAACTTAAATGATGTGCAGGTGAAGATGGACCCCAAAGACGAATGGCCGCAGATATTTGATGAGGCATGGCGCATCAACCGGGATTATTTCTACGATCCCGGTATGCACGGCGCCGACTGGGCAGCGATGAAAAAGAAGTATGAAGTATTCCTGCCGCACCTTTCCTGCCGCAGTGACCTGAACCTGCTGATACAATGGCTTTGCAGTGAACTGGCCGTAGGCCATCACCGCATCACATCGCCCGGCGACAGACCTAATAACCCGGCAAGAGTGGGCGGTGGTTTGCTTGGCGCTGATTACAGCGTTGACAAGAACCGTTACCGCATCAAAAAAATATACGGCGGACTGAACTGGAACCCTAACCTGCGTTCACCCCTCACGGAACCCGGTGTGAATGCGAAAGAAGGTGATTATATTTTGGCCGTGAACGGACAGGAGGTAACGGCCGCAGATAATTTCTATAGCTATTTTGAAAACACTGCCGGCAAAATTGTAGAGTTAACGATCGGCCCCAATGCAGATAAAACCAACTCAAGAGCAGTGAAGGTGGTACCCGTTGCCAATGAATCAGCGCTGCGCAACCGTGACTGGGTAGAAGGCAACCTGAAGAAAGTGACCGAAGCCACCAAGGGACAGGTGGCCTATGTGTATGTGCCCAACACGGCGGCACTGGGTCATGAATATTTCAAACGTTATTTTTTCCCGCAGGCCAACCGCAAAGCCATCATCGTGGATGAACG
>CAYPBW010000281.1:0-2818 GCA_964409055.1 uncultured Chitinophaga sp.
CAGGAAATCGTTCAGCAGCAATTGACAGGTGTTCAGGAGCCCAGCTATATTTCCACATCAGCAAAATACGGTGATAATGTTTTTATCGGCGCTTTTGCTTACCTGGGTGAAAATGTAAGCGTAGGAAATAACACCAAGATCTATCCTAATGCATATTTAGGCCATAACGTAGTAATTGGCGATAATACGATCATTCATCCCGGGGTTCGGATTTATCATGATTGCAGGGTGGGAAATAATGTAACTATTCATGCAGGCACTGTGATTGGCAGCGATGGTTTTGGTTTCGCCCCACAGGCTGATGGAAGCTTCAAAAAAGTACCACAAATAGGCAATGTAGTAATAGAAGACAATGTTGAAATCGGGGCCAATGCCACGATTGACAGGGCTACCATCGGCTCCACCCTGATTAAAAGCGGAGCCAAATTGGATAACCTGATACAGATTGCCCATAATGTAGAAGTGGGACACAGCACAGTGATTGCTGCCCAGGCTGGGGTAAGCGGCAGCACCAAAATCGGTAATGGTGTAATGATTGGCGGACAGGCAGGCATTGTTGGTCATATTCAATTAGGTGATGGCGTCAAAGTGAATGCACAAAGCGGCGTCAGTAAATCACTTGAACCCGGCAAGGCCGTCACCGGATCGCCGGCATATGATTATACCTCCTCACTTCGCAGCCAGGCTATTTTTCGCAATCTGCCTGAAATGGAAAAAAGATTGAAGGAACTGGAAGCTCTTGTAAAACAATTAATGGCCGAAAGAGTGTAGAGATAATACCTCACTCCCCGGCCATTGGTTTATGCAATAGCTACTTATTGAATCAGCTTACTACTTTTTTGACAGGTCTTTTTAATCTTTCACCGCTTTACCAAACCGATCGATATAGCTCATTTCACTGCCTTTTATCACCCTTGCCCTTCCATCCTCAAATTTGTCTGCAAAAGTGAATACACAAGGTATCACCAGTTTACCACTGGCATTTACATATCCCCACATGTCTTTGTCGTTTGCTACTGGGGCCATACCTTCTGAAAACCCATTGGCCATTGAGTAATTGAAAGGAATAATGACTTTATTGTTTTTATCTACAAACCCAAACTTCCCATTTTTCCTTACCGCTGCCAGTGATTCGTGGAAAGAGCCTGCTTCTTCATATTCCGGGGTAATTACCATTTTTCCGGTGCTGTCAAGATAGCCCCATTTATTTTCTGATTTTACAGCTGCAAAACCTTCGCTAAAAGCCATAGCATCCTGGTAAATAACAGACACAATCAATTTTCCCTGCTGGTCAACATAGCCAAATTTTCCATCTTTACTCACTTTGGCCAGACCACAAATACAGTCATCCACAAAATCATATTGCTTAGTCCATGGCTGAGCCTGTGCTATTGTTGCGGCTAACAATAACCAGGGTAAAAGATATTTTTTCATACTGAGCAGTTTTATGAATGAAGAATTTTTCGACCGTTAAGGTAGACCTGTAACCTGCCATAGCCCTATGACCTGTGGCATGCATTTGCATGATTAGGAGCATTCATCCGTCTGACCTCCTTATTCCGGTCTCCTTCCTTCAGGAAATTTCAAAACGTAGCAGAAATTCTCTCCTTTTCGGGTAAAAAATCATTCAATCACCGTAATCAGCAGTAAATCTGTGGTCGTTATCTTTGCCGCTATGAATCCATTAACAGACAAGATGCCATTTGCTGATAAGGGTAATTTGGCTTCTTTCAATCCAGACAAACAGCATACGTTGAAATCCTCTGTAAGTATTTCCGGTACAGGTTTGCATACCGGGATCATGGCAGATCTGACCCTGAAACCTGCCAGTCCTGGCTTTGGTTTTCAGTTTCAACGTATTGATCTGCCTAACCAGCCTATAATCAAGGCCGACTGCGACCTCGTTACGGACGTAAGCCGCGGCACTACGCTGGAAGCCAATGGCGCCAAAGTGAGCACAGTGGAACATGTATTGGCCGCCTTGGTAGGCATGGGTATCGATAACTGCTTATTGGAAATTAATGGCCCAGAAATGCCCATTATGGACGGCAGTTCACAGCCCTTTATCGAACTGATAGAAGAAGCTGGTATAGTGGAACAAGATGCCGCCAAAGTGTGGTACAGCATCGATGAAAACATCTATCATTACGACGAGTCGAAAAGAGTAGAAATGGTGGCCATGCCTGCTACTGAATACCAGGTAACGACGCTGATAGATTTCAATTCGCCGGTATTGGGCACCCAGCATGCCGGGTTAAAACACATCAGTGAATTCAAAACGGAAATAGCCCCCTGCCGCACTTTTTGCTTTTTGCATGAACTGGAAATGCTGCTGGATAATAACCTGATCAAAGGCGGTGATGTAAACAATGCGATAGTTATCGTTGATAAGCCCGTTGATGATAAGGAAATGGACAGGCTGAAAAAGATCTTCAAGAAGGACAAGATCGAAGTAAAGAGTGAGGGATATCTTAATAACCTGGAACTCCGTTATCCCAACGAACCTGCCAGGCACAAGCTATTAGATGTAATAGGAGATCTTGCACTAATTGGCTATCCAATCAAGGGACGCATCATTGCCAACCGGCCGGGGCACAGCACCAATGTAGAGTTTGCCAAAAAGATCAAACAGTATATCAAAAAGAACAAGCACACTAAAGGTGTTCCTGTTTATGACCCCAACCAACCGCCGGTTTACGACCAGCAGTACATCGAGAAAACCCTGCCCCATCGTTTTCCTTTTGCACTGGTAGATAAAATCATTGAACTAACCGATACGCATATAAAAAAAAAAAAAAATGTAACCTTCAACGAATGG
>CAYPBW010000282.1:0-2787 GCA_964409055.1 uncultured Chitinophaga sp.
TGGAAGAAATACAAATTACCCTGGATGAATTCCGTAAGAAGAAATCAGCTATTTACGCATTGATCAATAATTTTAGCCTGTTAAGTGCAAGAACTAAAAAAACAATGACAGATTTTTTGGATGAATTCTTTGAACTCATCGAAAATAAAAACAGGGTTAAATCCGTTTTTGTAGACAATGCAAGAACAAGCTGATTTAAAATACAACCGAAATACATCTTTTTACCTTTAAATAACCATATGGATCTGAAAGAACAATTTGAACAAGCAGTAGCTGAAAGTAAAAACCTTGCTGAACGTCCCAGCAACGACACATTACTTCAGTTGTACTCTCTTTATAAACAAGGAACCACCGGCGATGTAAATACAGATCCGCCATCTAATCCTTTTGATTTTGTGGGAAAAGCCAAGTATGAAGCATGGGCTGCCCTCAAAGGAAAATCATTAACAGAAGCAATGACCGAGTATATTGAACTGGTAAAAAAGCTTAAGGGTTAAGTATCTCGTTATAGATATCATCCAGTTCTTTACCAATAACAGAATAGCTGAATTTGGCAGTCGCATCTTCAGCTATTTTTTTTCTGTCATATTTATTTGCATTTGCAAACATTGCTTTCATCGCCGATAGCAGATCATCTTCATTTCCTGCGTTTACCAGGATGCCATTCTCACTATTCACTAATTCCGGTATACCTCCCACATTTGTAGCTATAACAGGTAAACCGCAGCACAGGGCCTCACCAATTACACAGGGAGAGTTTTCAATGTTACTGAAAAGGATAAGGCAATCAGATTCCTGCATTTCTGAAGCCACCTGCTGGTAGGACACAATGCCTTTGAAACAAACCTTATCTGAAGCCAGCCCCAATGAAGCAGCATACCCGGGTAATGTATCATTCAAATTACCGACCATTTGCAAAGTCGCTGTGCCACCTGTTTCGGTATACGCCTTAAATGCTCTCAGAATTCCTTCTGCATTTTTCAATGGCACCATATTAGACACATGTATAAACCTGAAGTCTGTTTTCTTTTTAGGTGCATAGAAAAAGATATTTGTATCAACTGTATTGGGGAGTATTATGTTATTAGTCTTGCCGACTATCCTGTTTACTCCTTCAGCAAGGAATTTACTGACCGATACAAAAACACTGGCCTGCTGAAATATCCGCCGGGTATAATTTTTGAAAATTTTTGAACGATTTAAGTAACTATCTTTCCCTGTTTCTTCATTGTAAATACCATAATGCTCGGTTATGACAAAAGGAACCTTGTAGCGTTTTTTTAGCCACAAGGCAAGTAACCCTGCCTTTATCGGTACCTGAACATGCACCAGGTCCGGTTTACCAATTTCCACGATGTAGCGCCGGATAGCCTGTTTAAAAACGAACAGGTAGTTAAAATATGCCCTGATTTTTCCCAAAAAAGAACTACTGACCGGAAAAAATACTATGTGTTCAGTGAGGCCATCACTCTTCCGGATTTCCTTTTCTTTCTTACTTGTTTTTCCTGAATTATCGCCGGCAACATATATAACATATATGTCGTTGAAAGCAGCGGCTGCTCTTGCATGCCTTTGAATAAAATCTCCATTAAATGGATCAGCTTTACTGGGATACCAGCTGCACAACCACAATATTTTTTTCCTTACCATGTACTGCTAAAATAAACCCTGCATACATGGCAACAAAATTTTAAGTTCTGGCGAGCTTTACTAACTAGTTCAATACCGGTACCAGCCTGAAAAAATCTTTCCTGTTCAGATAATAAAATAAAAGCAGGTATAAGAGTGGTAAAAAACTTAATACCTTCAAAATTAATAATCCTGTAAGAAAGCCCGAAAGGTACAATCCAGCCAGACCAATAGAGCCACCTAACAGCTGAGCATCACTAACAGCACAAGCTACTTTGAAACAATAAGTATGTAAATCTTTGTATACAAGTTTCAATGGCCTGGAAATATGATAACCATCAGTAATGACCAGCCTGGGATTATTCGCATGCACGGGTATAGCCACCGGTTTGCTGTCAGGCAACGGATAGATTTCCTTGCCGTTGACAATAGCTCTTATCTTCAGGAAACTAAGCAGTACCTGGTTCTTTCGTTGAAGCACTATGTAAAATGGCGCAGAAATACCTGAAGAGTTAAAAATAAATATCCGCCGTTCTCAATTTACTTCAGTGCTTTGATAATCTCAATGAAATCGGCAGCTACTAACGAAGCCCCGCCAACCAATCCACCGTCCACATCGGGGCAGGCGAACAGCTCTCTGGCATTACCCGCCTTTACACTCCCGCCATAAAGAATCGAAATTTCATTGGCAATATCAGCACCATATTTTCCGGCAATAACAGAACGTAAATAATGGTGAATTTCTTGTGCTTGTTCAGTGGAAGCGGTTTTACCGGTGCCAATGGCCCAGATAGGCTCATAAGCAATAATAATATTTTTAATTTCCACAGCTGACAAATGAAATAAAGACTCTTTAAGTTGCTGTGCTACAAAATTATTTTGTGTACCGGCTTCCCGGATGTCCAGCGGTTCTCCGCAACAAAAAATTGGTGTAATAGTCTTTTCCAAACAAAGATTCACTTTATCAGCCAGCATGGCATTAGTCTCCGAATTGTACTCTCTTCGTTCACTATGGCCGACAATACAATAATTCACTCCAATAGAATGAAGCATATCTGCCGATACTTCTCCGGTATAGGCTCCGGATTTTTTATGATGACAGTTTTGGGCTGCCACTTCATAATTCATCTCATCTTCTACTTCACTTCTGCTCATAAT
>CAYPBW010000283.1:0-2785 GCA_964409055.1 uncultured Chitinophaga sp.
GAAAAAGTAGTAAAGCCGCCGCAAATACCTGTCATCAGGAATAACTTCCAGTGCTCGTTGCTGTCAAAAGTTTTAAACGTAAGACCCCAGAAGATGCCAATGAGAAAACAACCGGTAATATTTACAGCAAAAGTGCCCCAGGGAAACGAATGAGAATATACATCTGCAAACCAACGCTGGCAAAGGTAGCGAAGTATGCTTCCTGCACCGCCTCCTAATCCTACCAGAAGAATATTCTTTATCACTTTATCGTATCGTTAATAACAGGTTTTTTGATAAGAGTGTCTCTGTCATGCTCAAAGAGATATTTAAGATCAACCAGCCACTGCCCGTTTAGTTTTACCACTTTTAATGTGTCGTGGTCGTTTTTAAACGAGTTCGAATAAATGATAATGGCAGTAGAATCATTAACAGGGGTTACTTCATGCATATTGATAGAGGAGGCCCTGTAGCCGTCTTTAGTGTCCTGGTCGGCCTTCAGGTAATTTCTTTCTGCTATATCCATCCAGTTCAGGTTGACAGAATCTTGGAGCAGGTAGTCTTTCGCTTCTCTGTATTTACCATCCAGTGCAGCTCTTATGAAATTTCGGGCGGCATCAATACTGTTGGATGATTTTGCATCAGGTTTTTTGTCGTCACTTTTGCAGGCTGCAAAAAAAAGCAGGAACAAAAAGAATAAATTTTTTCTCTTCATTCCTGCAAAGTAATGAATCTTTTTCCAGCAAACTTATTCCGGCTTATCCTTCTTTACGATGGGCGGGGTTTCTCTATATTGTGGGTTGTCTTTTTCATGTTCCTGGTTGTAAGCCCTCAGTATATGTTTTACCAGCCGGTGGCGAACCACATCTTCTTCATCCAGTTCTATATGGGCAATACCATCAATGTTCTTTAATATTCTGACTGCTGTTGCCAAACCGCTTTTTTGATTTCTCGGAAGGTCTACCTGTGTCATGTCACCTGTTATGATTGCCTTTGCATTGGCGCCTATACGGGTGAGGAACATCTTTAGCTGGAGATCAGTTGAATTCTGCGCCTCATCCAGGATGATAAATGCATTATCTAATGTACGGCCTCTCATATAAGCCAATGGAGCGATCTCAATTGTCCGGGTGGTCATATAATAACCCAGTTTGTCAGCAGGGATCATATCATCCAATGCATCGTATAACGGGCGGAGGTAGGGATCTATCTTTTCTTTCAGATCGCCGGGTAAAAAACCAAGGCTTTCACCGGCTTCTACAGCCGGCCTGGTGAGTATGATCTTTTTGACCTGTTTATTTTTTAATGCCCTTACTGCCAGTGCCACGGCAGTATACGTTTTACCTGTTCCCGCAGGGCCGATGGCAAAAACGATATCATTCTTTTCGGCAACCTGCACCAGTCTTTTTTGGTTGGCGGTTCTTGCTCTTACAGATTTTCCGTTGGGGCCAAACACCAGCACCTCGTTCGGGTTTTTTTCCTGGAAATGATCAATTACTTCTGCATCATCACCTCCCAGTACCTGTTCGAAATAGTTCTGGCTCATATGCCCGTTTCTTTCGAGGTAGGAAATGATGAGGGAAATCTTTTCTCTTGCTGATTCAATTTGTTCCGGCGAACCACTAAGTTTTAACTGGGTGCCGCGGGAAAGAATCTTTAGCAGTGGAAATTTCTTTTTGAGGATGTCCAGCTTACCGTTATTAACTCCAAAAAATTCAATAGGGTTAACGGTTTCAAGGTTGATGATAGTGTCTGTCAATGCACTTCAATTTTAGTTTGGTTCCTGTTCCCATTCGTGGTGACCGGGCTGAACCATGTTTCACCATGCCGGCGAAAGGCGGTACCGGATTTCTGTTGCGTCTGCTGGTCTTTGCCAGCAGCTGGCCCTTCTTTATCAATATTACTCAGCAATATTGTTATCACCTAAAGTTACTTATTCACAGATGTGAATACAAATAAAGCATCGCAAATTATAGTTAAGGATTTTTTATGTATAGCAATAGTAGTGGTAAAATTTTGGAAAAGAACCTGCTAAACTGGTTCCAACCTTTGTAATGAAATCAGCACTATTGACACTGCGTTCGAAAATGTAACTTTAAGGTATGAAAGATGAACTAAAACCCATTAAACGCAGCAGGCAACTGGCTCCTCTCAGCCGTGAACACCACGATGGTTTATTGTTTGCCTGGAAAATAAAACAGGGGATTGACAACCATACGCCGGCAGAACGAATGCGCAAATATGCACTTTGGTTCTGGAAGCATCATATGAAGCCGCATTTTTACCAGGAAGAAAAAATACTGGCACCTTATCTGCCAGATAACAATGCAATGAAAAAGAGGCTGAAAGAAGAACATGACCATATCCGGGAACTGGTGCTCGGTCTCGATGAAGAAACGGGTCCGGATAAGCAGCATCTTGTTATTCTCAGCGACCTGCTGAACCAGCATATTCGGTTTGAGGAAAGAGAATTATTTCCGTTTATAGAAAAACTATTGACGCCGGAGCAACTGGATAAAGTATTTACAGAATTAGAACAACACCCGGTAAGTTGCGGGGAGTATGAAGATGAGTTTTGGGTCAAAAAAAGGAGTGATACATGATAAGTATATAGATGAAGGGCAGGGGCAGTTCTTTATTTGACAATACTTGTTAAATTCTTGGAAAAGATGGTAAACCGGCTAATCCGATTCAAATAGTTGCGCAAATTTTGCAGACCGAATGGCCAATCAAGGATAATGAAGACGAACTATATTCTTTTCTCTTTTTTCTTATTGTTTTCCCTGGCATCTTCTGCCCAATTATA
>CAYPBW010000284.1:0-2760 GCA_964409055.1 uncultured Chitinophaga sp.
AAAAAAAAGAAGCCCCCAAAAGAAAATATGCCAGGGCAACCTTTAATGCTACGAAAATCATAAACATGCAGAGTACCGAAATCGTAAGCAAGGGTAACCTGCAGTTCCTGATCTCTCACCACTTCAGCAACCTGTGGAATAAAGATGCTGAAAGCGGAGAAAATTTTGCCCAACTGCTGGGTTTGAACTCAGGTGTAGCTAACACTTACCTTTCATTCGACTACTCCATTAATGACTGGGCCAATATTGGATGGGCAGCAGCAGGCCGCAGCCGTTTTGAGGGTTTTGCCAAGTTTCGCATATTGCGTCAGCAAACGGGATTAAAAAATGTTCCGGTATCTGTTACCTGGTATTCTATGGCACATGTAAATGCTGCCAAGAATGCCGACATCACTTTCGGATGGAACAAATGGGCTTATATGCACCAATTGCTTATTGCCCGCAAGTTCTCTGATAAACTGTCATTGCAGTTCAATCCTGCACTTATTCATTTTAATGTGGTGCCTTATGGTATCAATAACAGCAATCTTGTTTATTCACTGGGACTTTCCGGCAAATACAAAATGACTGCCAATAAAAACCTGACCTTTGAATACAACAGGCAGCTCAATATGCATGAGAACCTGATCGATAAGAATGGCAATATCGTTAACTACAGTCCCGACCTGCTTTCTGTAGGTCTTGAACTGAATACCGGCGGCCACCTGTTCCAGTTCTATGTAGGAAGCACTTCTGCCGCTTCACCCATTGATCAACTGGCCAGGAATACAAGCTGGATTAAAGACGGACATTTTGCTTTTGGCTTTACCATTAACAGAACAATGAGCTTAAAGAAAGAAAAAGAATAACACACATAGGATAAAAACGATTGATTCTGAACCGGGCCGGATTTCTATCCGGCCTTTTTAGTGATAATAATTAACAAATTCGGGATAATCTAACCTTGCGACATGGCTATCTTTGCCTTCCATTGAATCCTTATCTTATTTGTTTTTGATTTTTTCATTTATTAAAACAAATCCACATGAAAGCAACCTATCTCATTGCAGCAATTATTTCCGTTTCCTTGTTTTCCTGCGTCAGCAGTAAAAAGTTCAAGAGTAAAGAAGCTGATTACAACAAACTGGAGGAACGCTTCAACACCTTACAGAAAGACATGAATGAATGTGGTGAAGAGAAAGCGATTCTCACCCGTCAGAAAGAGGCACTCGAAAGAGAAAAGGCTCTTATGGCAGGACAGATAAAAGATCTGGGCGACCAGGTAGAATACCTGAAAGCCAATAATAACGCTGCGCTGAAGCAACTGGAAGATCTTTCTGTCATTACTGCTGCCCAGGCAGAAAGCATCAAAAAATCAATGGAGAATATTGGCGCTAAAGATGCTTATATACAAACATTGCAACAGCAAATGGCCCGCAAGGATTCTTTGAACATGGCATTAGTGATGAACCTGAAAGGGGCCATTGGTAATCTTGACGATAAGGACATTAATATTAAAGTTGACAAAGGCGTTGTATATGTAGATATATCTGATAAACTGTTGTTCAAAAGCGGCAGTTATGATGTGACAGAAAGAGCTAAAGAAGTGCTGGGGAAAGTGGCTACCGTATTGAAAAATCAGCCTGAAATTGAATTTATGGTGGAAGGCCATACAGATAATGTGCCCTATAAGGGTGGCGTACTGCTGGATAACTGGGACCTGAGTGTAAAAAGAGCCACTGCTGTTGTACGCATTTTACAAAAGCAATACGGTCTTGATCCCGCCAAGATGGCTGCAGCCGGAAGAGGTGAATACAAGCCGTTGGAGGATAACAGTACCCGGGACGGAAAAGCTGCTAACAGAAGAACAAGGATTGTAATATTACCGCAGCTTGACCAGTTCTTTAAATTGCTGGAACCTCAGAAAAATTAATTCAGAAAAACCTTTATGATAAGGCCACCCAATCTGGGTGGCTTTTCTTTTAAAAAGAAGTTTGAGTTATCTCACTTCCTCAAACATACCCGTCTGCTTGTTCTTTCGAACGTTATCCCAGTTAAAATAACGGCCATTCATAGCCACATACACACCAACAGGAAGCGTTTGTGCAAAAGCCAAAGCGCTTCCAAGATTGAATAAGCCATCGCTACTACCAAACTTAATGGGAATCATGGCACCCGTAAGTACAATGGTTTTATTTTTTACCCGTTCAGCGAGGTATTGAGCCGTTTCACTCATGGTATCGGTACCATGTGTGATGATGATCCTGTCTTCTTCACTATGGTTACACTGGTGGGCAATCAGCTCCCTGTCTTCATCTGTCATTTCCAGGCTGTCTACCATCATAAGGGTCCTTATTTCAATTGGTACTTTATTGCGACCCAGTTCCAGCAGATCATGCATATGAGTGTCCTTAAAATACAACTGACCCGTTATTTCATTGTATTCTTTATCGAAAGTGCCGCCCGTGATGAATATGCGTACTGCCATAGAAATAAATTATAACATAAAGATATTGATTGACTTTTTTTCGGAGCTGCCGGAAAGATTGTCGTTATTCAACAGGGTATTAAACTGAGTAGAAAAAATAAAAAAAAACGGCAGTTCGCTTTTCTAATATTAAGAAACTGTTACTTTAGCAGGCCTTTATACAAAAAAGGTCCTTCCGTAGAAACGGACTGACCTCTAACGATTGCTTGCCATATGAAAATTTTCGAAGTGCGGGTTGTTGGCTGTTTTACCAGCTCTTTAGAAGATTTTTAGCTTTAACTTTGACCTCTGAC
>CAYPBW010000285.1:0-2734 GCA_964409055.1 uncultured Chitinophaga sp.
ATGGACTGGGATGGCATTTTTGCCAATGTTGGTTTTCCTGCCTATATGAAACCTTTTGCCGGTGGTGGATGGAAACATGTTTACCGTCTCGCTGATAAAGAAGAATTCTTTGACAAACATTCAGAAACAGGACAACTGGTAATGCTGCTGCAGGAAGAAATCGTTTTTTCTGAATACTATCGTTGTTACTGCATTGGTGGTAAATATGTCCGCATCATGTCGTACGAACCACGCAACCCGCATCATTTGCGTTATGTAGCCGACTTCAAACCTACACCGGAGCGTTTACAGCAGATGACAGATATTGTACTGCGCATCAACAAATATTTGGGTTATGATTTCAATACAGTGGAACTGGCCGTTCGTGACGGTGTGCCTTATGCCATCGATTTCTGCAACCCCGCCCCTGATGCCGACCGCCACAGTGTAGGCGATGAAAACTTTGAGTGGGTAGTAGAAACTGCTGCCAACTATGCCATTGAAAAGGCCCTCAGCCATGTAGACGGCGCCGATAATCTTACATGGGGTGAATATGTAAAGCGGGGAGCGAATAAAGTACCGCTGGTGTGAGGCGGGATACGGGATACGGGATACGGGATACGGGATACGGGATACGGGATACGGGATACGAGATGCGGGATGCGGGATACGGGGTGTTGGAGTTTGAATGATCCTTTCTTTAAACCTTATACTATGAGTTACAGGAAGCTTGAAGTATGGCAATTGGCCAGGGAGATCGTCATTGAAATTCATAAGATGAGTTTGTCGCTCCCAAAATTTGAAATGTTTGAAGAAGGGCAACAAATCAGGCGGTCAAGCAAATCTGTAAAGTCAACTATTGTGGAAGGTTATGGACGGAGACGTTACAAGAATGAGTATATTAAGTTCCTGGTTTATGCTCATGCTTCCAATGATGAAACCATAGACCACCTGGAAACATTGTTTGAAACCGGATCATTGACTGATGAAATAGTATTTAATACAATAAAAAATAAGCTGGATTTATTGGGAAGAAAACTAAACGTTTTCATTCAATATGTAGAGAAAGAACATATGAGTGTAAAATAACCCGAATCCTGTATCACGAATCCCGAAACCAAAACTAATCAACCTATCAACGTTTCTTATGACCCTCAACTACAAAACCTTTACCCTTGGCGTGGAAGAAGAGTACATGGTACTTGACCCGAACACCTTTGAACTGAAAAGCCATGAGCAGCGCATTGTGCAGGAAGGCCAGAAGATGATCAAAGACAAAGTAAAGGCTGAGATGCACCAGGCCGTGGTAGAAGTGGGCACTGATATCTGTGCCGATATTGATGAAGCCTTTCATGATGTGGCGGCGCTGCGCAAAACCATTCATGGTATTGCCGATGGTTTAGGCTTTGCCATGGGTGCAGCCGGTACGCATCCTTTCAGTCACTGGGAGAGCCAGCTGATCACCGATCATATAAGGTATAATGAAATAGTAAACGAACTGCAGGAAGCAGCAAGGAGCAACCTCATCTTTGGCCTGCATGTACATGTAGGTATGGAGAGCCGGGAGATGGCCAACCATATTGCCAACAGCACCCGTTATTTTCTGCCGCATGTATTTGCACTCAGCACCAACTCCCCTTTCTGGGAAGGCAGGATGACCGGTTACAAATCTTTCCGCACCAAAGTATTTGACAAGTTTCCCCGCACCGGCATACCCGATGCCTTTGAAAGCATTGAAGCGTATGATAACTATGTGAAGCTGCTCATCAAAACAAACTGTATTGATAATGCCAAGAAGATCTGGTGGGACCTTCGGGTACACCCCTTCTTTAATACGGTTGAGTTCAGGATATGTGATATACCGCTGACGGTGGATGAAACCATTACCCTGGCAGCACTGTTCCAGGCGATATGTGCCCGCATCTACATGCTGCGGTCCAAGAACCTGAACTTTATCCAGTACAGCCGTGCCCTGCTCAATGAAAATAAATGGAGGGCCAGCCGCTATGGTGTGGATGGCTACCTGATTGATTTTGGCAAGGAAGAAGAAGTGAATACAAGGGCCCTTATTTATGAACTGCTGGATTTCCTCGACCCGGTACTTGATCATCTCGGCAGCCGCCACCGCATTGCCTATGTAAACAAGATACTGGAACATGGCACCGGCGCCGACCGCCAGCTGGCCGTCTTTGAAAAAACAAGAAACCTCAGTGATGTAGCCAGGTATATCAACAGTCAGTACCTCGTGGGTATTTAATGGTTAACTTTGTTTTGGCTTCTTTAAGTAAGCCACAAACATCGGTTCACCTATTAAAACGAATGCAACATGCTGGGAAGATCACATGGCATCAGCGTTACAGAAACAGTGCTGGATGCCGAATACAGAATAGCTGTACTGGAAGGAATCATTGAAGTATTACTGGCCAAACTGGATGACCAAAACAAGATCAGCGAAGCAAAGCTGAGCCAGATACGGGATGAAGCTTTTGAAAAACTGAAAAAGAAATACCCCGACCAGTATATAGTAAGAGAAAAGGAAAGATAGTGTTAGCCGCCGGCAATAGCCGGCGGTTCTTTTTTAATATAGTACGGCATTGCGCTGATAAAGTACCTTTTTGCTTTCTTGTTTTAAGGGTTTGCGGACGGACAGTTGCTGATTGCTGCAACGCAGTTGTCGTTTGCAGCAACGTAAGTTGCCATTGCAAGAGAGTTTGTTGCAATTGTAAGAGAGAAGATTGCAAATGTCAGAGAGTTT
>CAYPBW010000286.1:0-2734 GCA_964409055.1 uncultured Chitinophaga sp.
CTGATTATTCAGCTCATTTCCACTGACTTAGACACGGTATTAGTATCTTGCAGAAAACTCTAAGGATGATTATTGATTTTAGATCGGATACAGTCACAAAACCGACGCAGGGCATGCTGGAAGCAATGTTTAAGGCAAAAGTGGGTGATGATGTTTTTGGTGAAGACCCTTCCATCAATGAACTGGAAGCTATGGCGGCAGCAATGTTTGGCATGGAGGCAGCGATTTTTTGTCCATCCGGCACTATGACCAATCAAATTGCTATTAAATGTCATACACAACCCGGCGATGAGGTTATTTGCGACGAAAGCTCTCATATTTATCAATATGAAGGCGGAGGCATTGCTTTTAACTCCGCTGCTTCAGTTAAATTATTAGCCGGTAACCGGGGAAGAATTACCGCGGAGCAGGTTGCAGCGGCCATTCAGCCAGATGATCCCCACAGGGCTCATACAAGTTTGGTTTCGCTTGAAAATACATCCAACAGGGGTGGTGGAAGTTGCTACGACTTTGAAGAAATAAAGAAGATCAGCACTCTCTGTAAAGAAAAAGGCTTATCGTTTCACCTGGATGGGGCAAGGCTTTGGAATGCAATGATAGCTAAATCCGAATCACCCAAACAATACGGAGAAGCCTTTGACAGTATCTCCATCTGCCTGAGTAAAAGCCTTGGATGCCCGGTCGGAAGTCTGTTATTAGGCAAAAAAGAATTTATCAAAAAAGCAAGAAGGATAAGAAAAGTATTCGGTGGTGGTATGCGACAGGCTGGTTTTTTGGCGGCAGCAGGTATTTATGCACTGCAAAACAATATTGATCGCCTGGCAGAAGACCATGAACATGCCGCTCAAATAGCAGCTGTCATTGCCAGAAAACAGTTTGTAAAATTCGTTTTGCCCGTTGAAACAAATATCATCATTTTTGAATTGGATGAAAGCATTACTGCTCCAGGCCTTGTTGCGAAATTAAAAGAGCATAATATTCTTGGTTATGCCATTTCTCCAAACCGTGTAAGGCTGGTATTACATCTTGATATTAACCCAGGAATGGTTAAAAAGACAATTGAAGTATTTAATCAACTTTAGTACACAGTTATGTTACCCAAAATAAACCCTGCTTCAACTACTGCATGGCAGTTGCTTTATCATCACGCCAATGAACTCCGTAGAAAACATATGAAAGATATGTTTCGTGAAGACCCGGATCGTTACAAAAAGTTTGCATTATGCCTCGACGAAATAGTTTTTGATTATTCCAAGAATATCGTCACAGAAAAGACGATTAAGCTTTTGGTACAACTAGCCGAAGAATGCAGGCTGCCTGAAGCTATGAAAGCTATGTACAAGGGAGATAAGATAAATGAAACAGAGAAAAGACCTGTATTGCATATCGCCTTAAGAAACTCGTCAAACTACCCGATTTATGCAGATGGCACCGATGTAATGCCACTGGTAAATGCTGTGCTTCAAAAAATGAGTTCATTTTGTCATGCTGTTCATGAAGGAAAGTTCAGGGGATATACCGGCAAACGGATAAAGTACATCGTCAATATTGGTATTGGTGGCAGCGATTTAGGCCCCCTGATGGTTACAGAGGCGCTTAAACCTTTCCAGATTGAGGGGATTGAAACTTATTTTGTCTCAAATGTTGACGGCACACACATTGCTGAAACACTGAAAAAAGTCAAACCTGAAAGAACACTTTTTCTGATTGCATCCAAGACATTTACTACCCAGGAAACCATGACCAATGCGCATACAGCCCGTCAATGGTTTCTTAAAAAGGCAAAGGATGAAAAACACATCGCTAAACATTTTGTGGCCCTTTCAACTAACGAAAGGGAAGTTGTAAAATTTGGTATAGATAAAGAAAATATGTTCGAGTTCTGGGATTGGGTTGGCGGACGTTATTCTTTATGGAGTGCTATCGGATTGTCTATTGCCTTATCCATTGGTTATGAAAACTTCGAACAATTGCTAAAAGGAGCCCATTATATCGATAACCACTTTTTTAATACCCCATTTGACAAGAATATTCCGGTGCTAATGGCTCTGCTAAGTACATGGTATATTAATTTCTTTGGCGCTCAAACAGAAGCAATCCTCCCCTATGATCAGTACCTGCACCGGTTTGCCGCTTATTTCCAGCAGGGGAATATGGAAAGCAATGGTAAAAGTGTCAGTCGTACCGGCGAACGGGTTGAATATGCAACCGGCCCGGTAATTTGGGGTGAACCCGGCACAAACGGCCAACATGCTTTCTACCAATTAATACATCAAGGCACTTTGCTTATCCCTTGCGATTTCATTGCGCCGGCACAAAGCCACAATCCTGTTGGGGACCATCACTTAAAACTGTTAAGCAATTTTTTTGCACAAACAGAAGCCCTGATGAACGGAAAAACGGAAGAGGAAGCCAGAACTGAACTGGAAAAGCAGGGATTGAATGCAGAAGAGACTGCTAAACTTCTTCCTTTCAAAATCTTTGCCGGCAACAAACCAACCAACTCATTTCTTATTAAAAAAATCACACCTTATACTCTGGGAGAATTGATAGCATTGTACGAACATAAAATATTTGTTCAAGGTATAATCTGGAATATATTCAGCTTTGATCAGTGGGGTGTTGAACTGGGTAAGCAGTTGGCAAACAAAATTTTATCTGAATTAGCAGATGATAACCCTGTTCTTAACCATGATTCTTCTACTAACGGATTAATCAATGCCTGGAAGGAAAT
>CAYPBW010000287.1:0-2727 GCA_964409055.1 uncultured Chitinophaga sp.
CATAACCCATTCTTTAACGGTGAACAATTAGAACCTGTCGTTTCAAATATCTGTTCCGGCATGTTCATTTCCTATGAGATTCTTCAGCAGAACGGATGATACTTGTCACTCACATCCATGCATCACATAGCTTTCATCACCGTGGTTGTTTTCAGGTTCATCAGCACATTATTTTTCACCATGTCTTTGGCGATCATCTGGCCATATTCATGGCCCAGTGTTTCTGATGAAACAGGATCGAAAGACTGGCTTTGTGCGGAATACACCAGTTGCTGTCCGTTTTCTGTCAGGTCATACAAATTGGTTTCCCAGAAGTATTTGTTGTTTTCTGCATAATAGCCCTCTGTATAGATCCTGTCGTAGACTGTCCGGCTATAAATCCAGAACCGGTTGTGATAAACAACATAGGGGGTATAACGGACACGGCCGGGCACATAATACCTTTCTTTTGTTTTATCCAGCAGCACTACGGTGAGCACTGCATCCACTCCTGCATTGCGCATTTTGCCGATTGCCTGTTCTTCGGTCATGTTCTCAAACGCCTTCGGATTATACTCATCGCAACTACAGGTAGCATCATAGCCCAGGTCTCTCAAATCTGCAGCCAGGTGCTGCTCCATATTCTCCCGCAATGTTCTGTCGGCCTCCCTTATAATACCCAACACCACAATTTTCTTAAATTTTTTAGGTGCTGCATTATCTGCTTTCCAGGTGCTGGTTATTTTGGAAGAAGGCCCGCATCCTGCTACTATAAACAGCAGCAAGAATGTCATCAGCAATACCTTTTTCATGATTAAACGTTTAGTAATTGTAAGGTAGTATTCGATTCAAGGCAAAACAATGACAGCCCTCAACGAAAAGAATGACAAGCCTCAAAATATCCTGTTTTCTGCCGGATATTGGTGTAAAAAGCTAATCAGGGGTGAAAATCATATTAATTGATTTTTAAATAAACTACCTTTTACCTACAAAAACTATCTGTATGAAGCATTATCACATTGTATCACGGATAGCTATTTACCTGCTGGCGGTGGTATTAATAGCATTTGGAATTTTTCATTTCATGTATCCAAGGGATTTGATGGTATATGTTCCGCTTTCCCTGGTAGGTGGCATCAAGTGGGCCTATGTAGTGGGTGGTGCTTTTATATTGGTGGGTCTGTCTTTTTTAACCAACCAATTTGTTAAGGTAACGGGGTACTTGCTGGCCATTCTGCTACTTATTTTTATTCTCACTATCCATTTGCCCAATTATAACAATGCAGGGGCAGAAGATATGAGACGGTTTGCTTTGATCAACATATTGAAAGACCTGGCCATCATGGGCTTTGCCCTGCATATTGCAGCAGGCGCCCATCACCAGCACATTCATGTACACGAGGAGGATGATTAGTGCTTGTTGAAGAATACAAATCGGGTAGAATTTTACCAGATTGACCAATCAGCAGCAATAGCTTCGTTGCGGCTGGTTGGTTTTTGCGTTCTGTAGATCAATTGCCCCATCCTTTGACCAACATCCTTTTTTTGTTTTCTGATCTATACCCCGGATCAATACGAGATTCAGCAGAACCTGCTTCAGGCACAAAGGGTTTTTAATTGGCTGATACCACAAACCGGGTATTCTATAAAATATTCCCCAAAATATTAGCTTTTATTTGCTAAATCATTTAGCTTTGATGTTCAGCCGGAAATTTTCGGCCTACAATACGCAAACACTTAATTTTAACGCATGGCAAAAACTGAAAAAACTACAGACATGAGTACGAACAATGAAAAACTGAAAGCCCTCAAGCTTACAATGGATAAGATTGAGAAAGACTACGGCAAGGGCAGTGTGATGATGATGAATGAAAAAGCCGAGGTACAACAGGAAGTAATTTCCACCGGTTCCATTGGCCTGGATGTGGCCCTTGGTATCGGCGGCCTTCCCAGGGGAAGGGTTATTGAAATATATGGTCCCGAGTCTTCGGGAAAAACCACTATTGCTACCCATGTAATTGCGGAAGCGCAAAAGAAAGGCGGCATGTGTGCCATTATTGATGCGGAACATGCTTTTGACAGCAGCTACGCCAAGAAATTGGGCGTAGACGTTGATAATTTATTGATCTCCCAGCCGGATTATGGTGAGCAGGCACTGGAAATTGCTGACCGCCTGATCCTCTCCGGCGCCCTGGATGTAGTGGTGATTGATTCCGTGGCAGCCCTCGTTCCAAAAAGCGAACTGGAAGGTGAAATGGGTGACAGCAAGATGGGATTACATGCAAGGCTTATGAGCCAGGCATTGCGCAAACTGACGGCCACTATTGCCAAAACCAATACTATTTGCATCTTCATCAACCAGTTGCGGGAGAAGATCGGGGTGATGTTTGGCAATCCTGAAACTACTACCGGTGGTAATGCCCTTAAGTTCTATGCATCTGTTCGTTTGGATATCCGCCGTACACAACAGGTAAAAGACGGAGATGAAGCCATCGGCAACCATGTAAAAGTAAAAGTGGTGAAAAATAAAGTGGCGCCTCCTTTCCGTGCTGCTGAGTTTGATATCATCTTCGGAGAAGGTATTTCTAAAACCGGTGAGATCATTGATATGGGCACCGAACTGGGCATCGTTCAAAAGAGCGGCAGCTGGTACAGCTATAATAATGATAAGCTGGGACAGGGAAGAGACGCCGTTAAACAGTTGCTGGTGGATAATCCTGAACTGGCCAAAGAAATAGAAACCAAGAT
>CAYPBW010000288.1:0-2698 GCA_964409055.1 uncultured Chitinophaga sp.
ACCTGGCGGCCGCCGGGCATCGTCATGATCGCGGTCTCCGCGCCCTGGAACTGGATCGTGGCCGCACCCACGTAGGTGGGCGGCCGATCGGGCGGTCGATAGGCGCCGGTGAGCGTCTGGCCGTTGACGTACTTCTCCCATTGGCTCGAGAACACCTGCGGGTTGTCCGTCCGCGGCTTGGCGGCGATGTACCACACGGGGGCTCCCGTGTCGTCGTACATGAAGCCCGCCATGAACGCGACACCCGCCTGCCACTCGATGAAGAAGCCGCGGCCGTCGTCCAGGCCGCTCAGCCACCAGCCGTTCTCCGGCTGGCCCGCCTGCGGCACCGCGTTCACGCCGCCGACGCCGAATTCCATGCGGGTGATCGGCACTGTCCCGCCGGGCCAGGTGAGCGTGCCGTGGGTGGAATCGCTGAAGGCGAGCGTGAGCTTGCCGTTGAGCACGGGCGGTCTCACCGGCGAGCGGAAGGGCCCCGTGAGGGTCTGGCCGTTCGAGTAGCTCTCGAGGTCGCCCACGAAGAGCGAGCCGTCCAGCGACGTGGGACCCGCGGCGATGTACCAGGTGGAGCGCCCCGAGATGTCGTAGAGGTAGGCGGCGAAGAAGAGCTTGCTGCCGGCGGACTCGATCGTGTAGCCGCGACCGACTTCCGCCGCATTCCACCACCAGCCGGTTTGCGGCGGCCCCGGTTGACAGATTTGGCTCCCCGGGATCGTCACCACGCTCCGGTTGATGCCGCTGTTCAGCATGGCGGTCGAGCTGGTGCCGTAGCCGACGTAGAAGGTAGCCCCGCTGATGTCGGCTGTGGCCACGCCGTTGATCACGTCCACGGCTTGTCCCTGCGAGGAGAACACCCCGGTCACGTAGGCCTGGATGTTCGAGGACGAGACCCCCCGCAGCTGGCCTGACGCGTCGAGCTGCGCGAGCACGCAGGCGACCGGCGTGTCCTTCTCCCCGCTGGTCGATTTCGACTTCCCCACCACGAACGGCGCCTCGTCCGCCGGCGCCGACTTCACCAGCGGCTGCGGTGCCACCGCAAAGGAATACACGCTGCCCGAGCTGCCCACGTCCTGGGGGCGGTACTGGATGTTCGCCGTCGCGCTCGACGTCGTTGGCGTGATGTTCGTCGTAACCGTCATGGGAAAGACGGGTGCCGGCGTGGCCGCCGCCTGCGCCTGCGCCGAAATGGTGATCGCAGACAGCGCCTGGTAGAACGCCCCGGCGGAGGTCCCGGGCAGCGGATTGGGGGTGCCGACCCACGACGTGAAAATGGTCCGAAGCACATACTGCTGGCCGCTCGCGAACGTGTTGGCGGGAATCGTGACCGTCATGTAGTTGGGAGGCGCGGTAGGGTTTGCCCACTGCCGGACATACTCATGGAAGTAGGGTTGTCCCCAGCCGACTTCTATCAGGCCGTTGAGATGCGCCGAATATCCGACGAACGGGTCCGTCGTGACCGTCAGTGGCCGGGAAGGATCCAGCACGTATTTGCCGCCGACCCAATTACCGCCGCCCAATGTCACGCGTGGCGCATTCGGATAGGCGTCCCCCGAGAGATCGAACGGCAAGGTCGTACCATTGACGGTGATCGTGTAGGTCCCGCTGCCGAACGCCGCGTCCCGGTCGGCCGGGGAGCCGAAGCCCCACGCTTCTCCGCCCGGCGGGGCGAATACCCACCCGGTGCCCGCCGGGCTGTAGGACATCGCTCCAGCGTTCGGAGCCAGACCCAGCAAGGCAAGGTTGATGGGCCCCGAAAGCGTTGGAGGGGCCATGCCCTGGAGGCCCTGGCCCTGGACCGCAGCCTTGAATCCGTAGCTCGAGGCGGCAATCTGATTCGATGCGGTTTGGACGTAATCGTTGAACTTGAAAACCATTACGTTCTGGATCTGGGCCAACGATTCGACCGTCGATGCGGACCAGAGCATCGAGACGAGAATCGACACGCGAAGGATCGGGGAGAGGCGAGCCACGACGAATCTGGAGATCCTCGTTGCCGACATCAACGCCTTGGCGATTGTGATGTTCCTCACCTGGGCACGCGAAGCGGGCACTAGGAGGATGCGGAGTGCGACTGCTGCGAAGAGGGGAAAGACGGCCGGATGGCTGACGCCGGGCATTGGATCACCTCCCGATTCGGGACGGAGGAACTCGGCGCGGTCACGATGCTACCTCGCCCGCAATCGGGGGGCAAGCGTGATTGACCGCATTCCGGCAACGATCGTGCGTCGGCAGGCCCGCAGCGAGCTCTTGTTCAACGGTCGACCGTCGGGCAGAGCAAGAACGCCGCCGGCGGAGCCTGAGAACGTGATGTAGAGCGGCCACATCTCTTGGATCAGCCCGGTCGCGAGCGACACGACGAAGGTCAAACGACCATTCCGATCCGGGCAATTCCTGGCGGTTCAGCCCAGAAGGTCGATTTCGCGCAGGCGGCTGCGCGTCTCGTCGACGCCGCGAACGACGTGGGCCTCGATGCCGCACGCCCGCGCGCCTTCCACGTTCACGACGTTGTCGTCGAAGAAGACGGCCTCGGCCGGCGAGGCGCCCAGCTCCGCGAGCGCCATCTCGAAGTAGTCGCGGTCCGGCTTGATGGCGCCCATGCGGTAGGAGGCGAAGACGCGCTCGACCTTGTCGAACAAGCCGTATGACTCCGCGATGGGCCAGTGCACGGCGCTGATGTTGGTGAGGATCGCGGTGCGGT
>CAYPBW010000289.1:0-2693 GCA_964409055.1 uncultured Chitinophaga sp.
GACCCTCTGATTAACAGTCAGATGCTCTAACCAACTGAGCTAAGGAGGAATACCTTTCCGCTTGTTTTGCGGGCAGCAAAAATAGGGATTTTAAGTTTTTCCACAAGGTTATTCAGCATCAATTTTTAACGGAAAATATTCCAGAATCCCCCTGTTTCTTCCACGCCTACAAAGACTCCTTCTTCCCTGATCTCTACCGGCCAGTTTTTCAGGTAGTAGCCTTCGCCGCTTACATTCCGGCCGTTTCGCATATCGAACTTGTACCGGTGCAGGGGGCAAACCACATTGCCCAGTGCATCAATAAAGCCATCGGTCATTAAACCCCCGGCATGCGGACATTTCCAGGCAAAGGCAAAAACCTGCTCTTTATACCGGCCGATGCAAATCTTTTTTTCATTCAGCCAGGCAAGAGCAATATTATTGTCGGCAAAACCGAGTTCATTGATATGGTCTGCGATCTTATGCCAGGTGAGTGATTTCTTCATACTCAATAAATGAACTCGGTTTTGTATGGATAACGGATACGATAGAGTTCTCTCACTTTGTAGAGGATCGTTTTACGGAGCATATCCAGGTTGCGCCTTTCAATAGCTGCTACAAAGACTGCATTACCGTTGGTTTCTCTTTGCCATCTCTCGTACAGGTCTTCCAGGATTTCTTTTTTAGTGCTTTCTTCCAGCCACTCGTCAAATGTATTTTTTTCATAGAGATCCATTTTATTGAAAATGGTGAGGGTTGGTTTATCAAAAGCATCTAATTCCTGCAATGTTTTATTAACTACCCCCAGCTGATCTTCATAGGCGGGATGCGAGATATCGACCACATGCAATAAAATATCAGCCTCTCTTACTTCGTCCAGTGTGCTTTTAAAACTTTCTACCAGGTGATGGGGCAGTTTGCGGATAAAACCTACTGTATCACTGAGCAGGAAAGGTGTATTTTCAAAAACCACTTTACTGGTGGTGGTATCCAATGTTGCAAACAATTTATTTTCTGCAAAGACATCCCTCTTGCTCAGCAGGTTCATGATGGTAGACTTGCCTACATTGGTGTACCCCACCAATGCCACCCGGATAAACTCTCCCCTGTCCTTGCGTTGGGTGTAAGCCTGTTTGTCTATTTCGGCCAGTCTTTTTCGAAGTAATGATATTTTATCCCTGACGATACGGCGGTCAGTTTCTATCTCGCTTTCACCGGGACCCCTGGTTCCGATACCGCCACCCAGTCGTTCGAGGTGCTTCCACATACCTCTTAACCGGGGTAATATATATTGGTATTGCGCCAGTTCTACCTGTGCTTTTGCCTGTGCCGTTTTGGCCCTGCGGGCAAAAATGTCGAGAATGAGATCGCTCCGGTCTATCGTTTTTACTTCAAGGGCCTTTTCAATGTTATTGATCTGTGCGCCGGAGAGTTCATCATCAAAAATGACGATCCGGATATTTTTACCCTGTATATACTGCCGGATCTCTTCCAGTTTTCCCTTGCCAATAAAAGTACGGCTGTCGGGGTGAGGTAACTTTTGGGTAAATCGTTTTACGGTAACGGCACCAGCTGTTTCGGCCAGGAAGGCTAATTCATCCAGGTATTCCTGTACCTGCTGCTCTGTCTGGTCTTTATGTATCAGTCCCACCAGCACCGCTCTTTCTTCCTGTTGAATGATATTTTTCTTTTCGAGCATATAGAATAAAAACTCCGCCGCAGCGGAGCAGGAGCAAAGATAAACAAGGGTAATTTACTTAAAAGGAAAAGGGCCTTACCAACAGGTAAAGCCCTTTTTTCAAAAATCTTTTTTATAGTCCGCTAAGGGTAAGCCCGATTGAGAATGGCCTTACCTCGGGGCCGGCTCCATCTCTGAAAAGAGTGGTCAGCTGATAGCTGCCGTATAAAGTGAAGTGGCCATAGCCAAACCTTGCCTGTGCGGAAATGCGGTTCTTATTCAGAAATCGTTTGCTGGATTCTTTCATTACATAATCATTTAACGCATTTCCGTTCTTGTCTTCAAACTTTGTATTGCGGGTATGCGCATTTAGTAGTGTACCGATTTTTACGCCAATCGCAGCTTTGAATCCTTTACCTGTTTCCGGGTTAGCAGAAAAACGTAATTCTATCGGCGCTTCCAGGTAGGCTGTAGCCAGTTTTGTTTTCTTGAAGTGATTGGTATCGGCCTGGTCGGTAAAATGGATGGAATTTGTCTGGTCTTTTATACCAACATATGTTTTGGTGAAAAGAATATGATCGGTTGCTATACCAGGGCCAAAAGCCATGCTCAGTTTGGGATTTGTTTTAAAGGGAAAATCAAACATGAAATAAGCATTAATGCTTTTGGATAATCCTTTGGTATTAATGCTGTCTGGTTTTCCGGCCCAGCTGGTGTAGCCAAATTGGAGTAAGAAATGATCATTGGCGCGGTTGCTCATATCAACCACCTTTTTCTTAGGAGCAGGTTTTTCCTGGGCAACAAGCGAGAAACTAAAAAGGGCACAGAAAACAACAGTGAGAATTTTCTTCATAAGAGTTATTAAGGCCGCAAATATATTTTTCTTTCGGTTAAAGATTGGTTAAGAAGGAGTAATAATTATTATTTGTTACTTTTGCAGCTCTTTGAGCGAAAATGCTCAGGACCCTTAGCTCAGACGGTTAGAGCATCTGACTCATAATCAGAGGGTCGCTGGTTCGATCCCAGCAGGGTCCAC
>CAYPBW010000290.1:0-2674 GCA_964409055.1 uncultured Chitinophaga sp.
ATCATCAATGAAGATAAAACACAGGAAAAGATAACTGCTGCACCCAACCTCTATGCCGTAATGGTGGGAGTAAGTGATTATAAAGACGATGAACTGGATTTGAAGTATGCTGCCAAAGATGCCAATGATATTTCCGCTGCCGTAGCTGCTTCAGCCCGTAAACTGCTGAACAGCGATGGCAAGGAGCATGTATTTGTTTACGATCTTACTACTTCTGAAAAAAGGTATCAACTGCCGGAAAAGAACAGTATCAAAAAAGTGCTGGAAGAGATTGGCAAGAAGGCAACAGCCAATGACATCTTGTTATTGTTTTTTGCCGGGCATGGGGTGATGTCTTCCCGTGCCGGAGAGCAACAACAATTCTATTTTTTAACGGCCGATGCTTCCAAAACCACGGCTGCTTCTGCTGTGGCCGATGTGGGCATCAGTACCGCCGAGCTCACCGAATGGATGAAGCCGCAAAGCATCAAAGCACAAAAACGGATCCTCATCTTTGATGCCTGCAACAGCGGGCAGGCCATCCGTGACCTGGTAAAAGTAGGCAATGAAGGACAGGGTTATATGGCAGCCCGCAGTGATGAACAAAGCCAGCAGATAAAAGCCATTGATAAACTGAATGAGCAATCTGGCTTTTTCATTCTTTCGGCATCGGCCAGCAACCAGAGTGCTTATGAGATGGGCCGGTACTCACAGGGTTTGCTTACTTACTCCTTATTAAAAGCGATCAAGCAGCAGCCGGATATTTTAGCCGACGGAAAATACCTGGATGTAAGCCGCTGGTTTAATGCGGCTGAGAAAACCGTAACAGAACTTACCAAGGAAACCGGGGCCAGACAGCAGCCGCAGGTGATCAGCAATACCAATTTTACTATCGGCATTGTAGATGAAGAAGTAATGGCCAAGATTGTGCTGCCACAGGAAAAGCCATTGTTTGCCGCCAGTAATTTTCAGAATAGTGATGAGAATATTGCAGATGATGATTTGGAATTAAGCAAGTTGATTAACCTGCAATTAAACGATATGGCTTCCAGGGGAGCTAGCAGCAAGATCGTTTATGTAACGGCTACCAATTCACCCGATGCCTATTCGCTGACCGGCCGCTATACTATCAATAATAAAGTTATTTCGGTGCAGGTAAACCTGAAACAGAACAAGCTGATCAAAGCCCGTTTTGAACTGAGGGGTACAAGCGATAAACTTAATGAACTGGCTGCAGCAGTTGCTTTAAAGGCGGCAGATTTGATAAAATGAAATGACAAATCATGACCTCATGGAGAAGTGTTTGAAACGGGGGCCCGGTGTTGAAGTTTGCCAGGCCCGTTCTTCCATAATCAGATGATGTGTTTATTCACCGCTCATTTCATCCTTGTTTTTCTTTCTCCAGCTTCTATGTGCTGCGCCGTCCATCTTCACAATCTTCGGTGTAAATTTTCCGACAATATCCACCAATGCTTTTTGTGACTGCATCACTACATGGATGTCTTTGTAAGCAAAAGGCGATTCATCCAGTCCGCCGCCAAGCAGTTTTACGCCATGCTTTTCCAGTTCTTCCCTGAACTGTTTGTCAGTTACCGATGCAATAGCTTTAGACCGGCTCATTTTTCTTCCTGCCCCATGTGAAGCAGAATTGACAGCGGCTGTTTCTCCTTTGCCTTTCACAATAAATCCATCCGCTGTCATAGAACCGGGAATGATACCCAGCACATTTTTGCCGGCAGGGGTGGCACCTTTCCGGTGAACGATCACTTCCTTTCCTTCATAGATTTCCTTCCATGCAAAATTGTGGTGATTCTCTACCATCGTCATGGGTTTTCGCCCCAGTTGCTTTGCCATCTTTGCATGAATGATATGGTGACAGGCAGCTGCATAATCACCGGCAAGGTTCATGGCCCTCCAGTATTCGATGCCTTCTTCTTCATCGAGTGTCAACCAGGCAAGGTTCTTTGCTTCCTGCGGTAACCTTCTTTTGCTGATGGCCAGTTTGGTGTAGTGATTGGCAATATTGGCACCCAATGCCCTTGAACCGGAGTGAGATAATAAACCCACATAGCTGCCTGCTTCAACGCCCAGCACTTCATCTTTCTCAGCGATCTCTACTACTCCAAACTCCACAAAGTGATTGCCTGAACCGGATGAACCTAATTGTTTCCATGCACGGCCATGCAGGTTTTTCAGCAAGGGCAGCTGTGAAAAAAGTTCATGCTCCATCACTTCATGATCTGCCGCCCGGTCAAACTGGGCACCGCTGCCAAACAAGGTAGCTTCACCTAGTTCTCTTGTAAAAAAAGATTCCCTGCTGGTCAGCTCTTTTGGATGGATATCATAAATGCTCAGGCACATCCTGCAGCCAATGTCTACCCCCACACCATAAGGAATAACGGCGTTGGCTGTAGCCAGTACACCTCCAATAGGCAATCCATAGCCGCTGTGTGCATCGGGCATTAATGCCCCGGCCACACTGACCGGCAGTTTAGCTGCCTGGTACATCTGGTGCATGGCGCCTTCTTCAATATGTTCCTGCCCGAAAACATTGAAGGGAATTCCATTTTGATTCAATGAAATCTCTGCCCCTTCTGTATTTTTCTTCGGCAATAATTGTGTTGCGATCAATCCCAGCACCGCATCATTTTCATATTCTGCCGGCGCTGCTAAAATTTTCTTCAGCAGCTCCATC
>CAYPBW010000291.1:0-2661 GCA_964409055.1 uncultured Chitinophaga sp.
TAGAAGCATGTTTTAGTCATGATGATAAAATTTTATGGATATCGCTGCATAATGCAGATGGCATTGTGCCGGTTTGGGTGGATGATTTTTCTAAAAACAATGCGGTTACCACTGCTGAACAGAAAACCAAACCGGTCACTGTCATTTATCCCGGCACAGCCAAAAAAGATTCCTTTAGGGTGCCCCTGATTGAAACCGGAAAAACTCCAAAAGTGATCTCCCGTACTGCCGATAGCAAATATTTGCTGGTGAGCAACTGGCATAGCCGCAACACCAGTGTGCTGGAAATGGATGAAACCCAAATGCCGTATGGAAAAGTGATCAGCACTATTCCTGTATCAGCTATACCAAGAGGAATTGCCGTGGATGATAAGAACAAAAAATCTTATATCGCTATTATGGGCGGCTCCAGCCTGAATGTAGTGGACAATACTACCTGGAAAAGTGAAAGCATCATGAATGTGTGGAGCAGCCCCCGGCATATTGTAATGGATACAAGTGGTCATTTGTTTGTTTCTTACAATAGTCTCGGCACAATAGCATGTATTGATGCAGCTACCGGTCAGCAGCTTTTTACTGCCAAAACCCATGCACAACCAAGAACCATTGTGTTATCAAAAAACCACAAATTCATTTTTGTAACCTGCTACAGCAGCGATTATGTGGATGTGTACAAAATCAACAGCGACAACTTCGGGAAAGTAGCATCTTTGCCCTGTGGCGGCCACCCGGTTGGTGTTGATATTTTTGAGAACGATGAAAAACTGGAAGCCTGGGTGTGCAGCTACAGCAGCGGTTCAATCAGTATTTATAGTTTTAAAAAGAAATAAGGTTAGTGAGTTATGAAATTCTCTCATCTCCATGTCCATACCCAGTTCTCTTTACTCGATGGCGCAGCCTCGATACAAAACCTATACAAGAAAGCTATCAAAGACGGCATGCCAGCCCTCGCCATCAGTGACCATGGTAATATGTTCGGTGTGTTTGAATTTGTAGCGGAAGCTTATAAAAACAAAGGAGCAGATGGCAAACCCATGGTAAAACCCATCGTTGGTTGTGAATTTTACATCACAGCCGACCGGCACCAGAAAGCATTTACCAAAGACCAGAAAGATCCCCGCCATCACCAGATATTGCTGGCAAAGAATGAAGAAGGCTATCGTAACCTGATCAAGCTGACATCGCTTGGATTTATTGAAGGGATGTACAGCAAATATCCCCGGATAGACAAGGAACTGATACTGCGTTATCACAAAGGACTGATTGCAACCACTTGCTGCCTCGGCGCCATGGTGCCACAGGCAATATTGAAGAAAGGAGAAGAAGAAGGAGAGAACGAATTCAAATGGTGGTTGAATATTTTCCAGGAAGACTATTATGTAGAGTTGCAGCGCCACGGCATGGCCGAACAGGACAGGGTGAACGAAGTACTCATCAAACTGGCAAAAAAATACAAAGTAAAGATCATTGCAAGCAACGACTCACATTATGTGGAGCAGGACGATTTCAACGCCCATGATATTTTACTTTGTATCAATACCGGTGAAAAGATCACCACCCCTGCCCTGCGGGAATTTTCTGACGACGATGTGCATGTAAAAGACAAACGTTTTGCTTTCCCCAACGACCAGTTTTACTTTAAGACCACTGACGAAATGTCCAAGGCGTTTCATGACCTTCCGGAAGCTATTGACAACACGAATGAGATCGTTGACAAAGTGGAGCTGCTGGACCTCCACCGTGATATCCTGTTGCCGAATTTCCCTATTGAAAAAAGATTCCAGGTGCATACCGAAGAAGAAACAATAGGTAAAAATATTATCAGCCCCGAAGCACTGAACCAGTGGGAATACCTGAAACACATAACGTATGAAGGCGCCCATCAGCGATACAGCGAACTCACCGATGAGATCAAAGAACGAATTGACTTTGAATTGTTCACCATCAAAACAATGGGCTTTGCCGGCTACTTCCTTATTGTAAGTGATTTCATTAAAGCCGGCCGTGACAAAGGGGTTTTTATCGGACCGGGTCGTGGCTCTGCCGCCGGCTCTGTTGTGGCGTATTGTATCGGCATTACCAATATCGATCCCATCAAGTACAATTTACTGTTTGAAAGATTTTTAAATCCGGATCGTAAATCAATGCCCGATATTGATACCGACTTTGATGATGAAGGACGGCAAAAAGTGATTGATTACGTTGTGGAGAAATACGGAAAAAACCAGGTGGCACAGATCATTACCTACGGTACAATGGCTGCCAAGTCGAGTATTGCTGATGTGGCAAGGGTGATGGACCTCCCCTTGCCGGAAAGCAGGGCATTATCCAAACTGGTTCCTGAACGTCCGGGTATTGAGCTTAAAAGAGTATTACATGCCCCGATGAAAGCTAAGGATGGAGAAAAATCACTGGAAGAAAAAGATGGCCTGGGTAATGACGATCTTGAGAACGTAAAGAAACTCCGTGAAATCTATAAGCAGGAAGACACCATACTCAGTAAGGTACTGCATGAAGCTGAAAGACTGGAAGGTTCTGTAAGAAATACAGGTATACATGCAGCAGGAATCATCATTGCACCAAAAGACCTTACTGAATTAATCCCAGTTGCCACCTCCAAAGAATCTAATTTATGGCTGACACAAATTGAAGGTAATGTTA
>CAYPBW010000292.1:0-2658 GCA_964409055.1 uncultured Chitinophaga sp.
TTTGTTGTGCTGGTAAAGTAACTGAATGCGGAACCGGGTTTGTTGCAGCGTTTCAAATTGCTGCAACAGCTTAAATACCTGCCGGTACTGTGCTACTGTTCCCGCCCCAATCCGCTTTCCTGATGCAGTTAAGCGGCGGCCAGAGGCAGAGGCCAAAATGAATTTTTCGAATTCCTCTGTCAGCAACAACTCGTTTGTTTTTTTTCATATGCTTTATTACAAAGATATCAGTGGCGGTACCTGTTATGGCCTCCGGCAGGATAACTATAAGTAATTAAGTATACCCAGCGGTTGAAAGAATGAGGGTGGCAGAAAGACGGGGTTGTTTAATTCTGGAAGTGAGCGGATATCACCATTCCGTACCCACTCCTTTTGTAATTACATATGTTGAAATCAATATTCACCACTCCAAAGTAGGGGAAGCAGCTTACTCTAAAATGTAAAAGGGAAGAATATCAACCCCGTACTTCCGAAAGTAAAGGCAACGGGCATTAACCCTCTATTTGCTATTTTTATAGTTATCCTGCCAGAGTATAATAGATATTATGTTACTATAATATACCTATTATATGCTTATTATATTACTATGATATTACCATTAATTATTTAATGGTAATAAAACATATTTAATTAGTTTAAAATTAATTCATAAATATTTATATTTTTATATCAAACTGAAACAATATGGCTAAACTGAAAGGGATCCCGGCCTTTACCGGCAGCATGGCTGGGCTTAGCGCTTATACCATGAGGGGAGTGGAGGGTATCATTATCCGGCAAAAAGGTGGCCCCTCCAAACAACAGGTAAAAAGTGGAAAGCAGTTTGCCCTTACCCGGCTTCGCAACGAGGAATGGAGGGGCTGTATGAAGTCGGTGCAATCAGTAAACCTGGCCCTGCAGGGGGTTCGGCATCTCGCCGACTATAACTACACCGGGGCCTTATCCAAAATATGCAGGCTGGTGCAGGATGATGACAATACCCCTGACAGCTTAGGAAAACGTTCGGTATTATTTTCCGGAAGTGGTTATAAACTGGAAGGTTTTGGCCTGAATATGTACCACCGTTTTGATTCACTGCTCAAAACGCCTTTTTTCTGTACGGCAAACAGGCATAACGGAACAGCATCCGTTGAAATACCGGAAATTATCCCGGCCATACACCTGGCCAACCCGATGAAACAGCCCTATTACCGGCTCGTAGTGGTAGCAGCAAGCCTTGCAGATATAGTGTACGATGAAGCCAGAAAAATGTACCGGCCGGCTTCTGAAGAAAATGCAAAGAGCAGCATCCTGCAAACAGCATGGAGAGTGAGTGATGAAATGACCCCGGCACAGCAGGCGGAATTAATAATAGAGGACTGGCACCCGCAGCAGCCGGTAAGCCTGGTCTTGTCTGCAGGGATAGAATTTGGCCGTCCGCAAAGCGGGGACCATATAGGTTTTACCAAGTACGCCGGGGCAGCTAAGATATTAAAAGTAGTATAGCAAGACACTAAGTTTTCAAAATACTGATACAAAAAAATTGTCTTCAAAAAATACAAGATCGAATGAGAAATAGCATATCAGATTTATTCCCTGCCGGTAAGCCCAAAAACTTTGAAGAAGAAAAAAACAAATTGCTGGATATGCTAAACCGCTTCTCTGAAAATAATATGGTGAACGACAAGCATCCCATATTTGGGAAACTTACCAAAGAACAATGGAGCAAAGCCACCTGGAAGCATTTTGACCATCACCTGAAACAGTTCGGCGCCTGATAAAAGTCATAGCTGAAAAAGCCTGCCCCTTCTACTTTTGGGCAGGCTTTTTTATTGCATGAACATCTGGAAAAATATTATCCGCAAACCAAGTTAACCGGTTTTCTAGCCCCGGTCAATAACCTCATTTTTCTATCATCAGCTATCTGCTGATTAAAACATTGCGGATGAAAACAATCATAGAACCCTTCCGGATAAAATCGGTGGAACCGATCTATTTCACTACCAAAGAAGAAAGGAAACAAATCCTGGCTAAAGCCGAATACAACTCGTTCCGTATTCATGCCAATGATATTCTGATAGACCTGCTGACCGACAGTGGCACCAGCGCCATGAGCAGCAACCAGTGGGCCGGCATTATGCAGGGCGATGAATCCTATGCCGGCAGCAATAGCTTTTTCCGGTTTGAAGATTCGGTACGGAGTATCACGCATATGCCTTACATCATTCCCACCCACCAGGGAAGGGCAGCCGAAAAAATCATCTTTACCATACTTGGGGGTAAAGGAAAATATTTTATCAGCAACACCTTATTTGATACCACCCGTGCCAATATCGAGTTCTCCGGCGCTGAAGGGATTGATTGCCTTTGTGAAGAAGGCAAACATCCCACGATTCCGGCTCCATTCAAGGGGAACATGGATGTGGAAGCTTTACGAAAAGTGATAAAAGAGAAAGGCGCTGAGAATATACCGATGGTGATCATCACTGTCACCAATAATTCAGGTGGTGGCCAGCCGGTAAGCATGCAAAACATCAAAGATGTTCGAACGGTTTGTGATGAATATAAAATTCCTTTGTTCATTGATGCCTGCCGTTTTGCAGAAAATTCCTACTTCATCAAACGGAGGGAGCAAGGTTATGCTGATAAGGCTGTATCAGAAATTGCACAGGAATTATT
>CAYPBW010000293.1:0-2641 GCA_964409055.1 uncultured Chitinophaga sp.
GTGTCATTCGTGGCCAACCCCCTTTCCGCTCCAGCGGAACCATCTGTGTTCATCCGTGTAATCCGTGGCCAAATTTCTTTTTCGTGCCATTCGTGGCCAAAAATCCCCCTAACAATCTCATTTTCACCCTCTGCAAAGCCCGCTGTCTCCTCTGCAAAGCACTCTGTCGCTCCTGCAAAGCCCGCTGCACCTGCTGCAATGTCATCTGTCGCTGCTGCAATGTCAGGTGGCGGCGCTGCAAAGCCTGCTGTCGCTCTTGCAAAGGCCGCTGTCTGTTCTGCAAAGCCTGCTGTCTCTCCTGCAAAGCCATCTGTCGGCTCTGCAAAGGCCGCTGTCGCTGCTGCAATGTCAGCTGTCGGTGATACAATGTCAGGTGGCGGCGCTGCAAAGCGCAACTATCCTTCTGCAAAACACTACAACTTTTTTACAACAGCATCTTTTTCCCCTGCAACACACTATTCATTCACTGCAAAATCATACAATGAAAAAAATACCACAAAAGTCGTATTGTCAAAAATTGGCTGCTGTGCTGTTTTCAGTATGTAATACTATTTAATCCCCCAAAACCTTAAAGCTATGAACAGTAAACAAGAGGCAAAGCTCAGCTTAAAACCATAAGCCGCAGCAATGCGGCTTTGATTATTATAGTCCTTTTCTCAGGTTCAATTTTTAAACCCCATACCCGCAACTCATATCCCTTATCCCTAATTCTCATACTCCCCGCCAAAAAATCCTGTATCGGCTAGGATAATGGCCGGGTCAGTGTAATTGAACAAAGTTTCCTTCAGGCTTTGCCTTAACTCCTGCCGGGTTTGGCGAAAGGATGGTTTGAGCAATGACAACTTGTAAGAATTGATCTTGAAAAATGCGAGGCGGGCAGTTTGCTCTGTAAAATCCTCATCTAAATGGAAACCCTCGGCAATATATGCCTGGTCGTTGTAGAATGGCTGTGTCATACGACGGATATTGGTTTTAAATAGGTCCCGTCCTTTGCAGGATTACCGGGATGGATGTTTATTAAACGTAAAGCTAAGGGGAAAATTGCGGCTGGAAGTTGCCGCTCATCACCTGCCGGAAGAAATTACTAACTTACCCAATCATTACCCGCTGTTTATGAGTACCACCAGCAACGAACTTTTTTATAACCGCCTGCCCGTAAATCAGCTTAGCCTCGGCGAGCTGCTTACGGAGGAACACTTATTTTACCGCATACCGGCCAACTGGCATGTACTGCTTACAGATGTAAAGAAATCAACTGAGGCCGTAACACAGGGCCGGCATGAAACAGTGAACATGGTAGCCACGGCCAGTATGGTGGCAGTGCTGAATATCGCTTACAAGCAAAACATCAGCATTCCTTTTTTCTTTGGCGGCGACGGCGCTACGTTTTTAATTCCCCCGGTGATAGTAGAACCGGCGCTGAAGGCGCTGCTGCAGCACCAGGAAAACACAAATGCGAACTTTGACCTGCAATTACGGGTAGGCCATGTGGCGGTGGAAGATATTTACAACAAGGGCTGCCAGTTGCTGATAAGTAAACTAAAGACAAGTGACCTTTTTTCGATCCCGGTAGTGTTGGGCAACGGGCTGGCACATGCCGAAAAGATCATCAAGGGCGATGATTACCTGCTCTCTCCCCTTTCTGCAGAAGAAGGGGTGCTCGACATGAGCGGCTTTGAATGCAGTTGGGACCGGATAAAACCACCTGAACAATATGATGAAGTGGTGAGCCTGTTGGTGCTGGCAAGAGATGCGTCTCAACAAGCCTCTGTATTTAAACAGGTGGCCGATACCATTGATGCCGTATACGGCGAACCGGAAAAAAGAAAGCCTATCACCGAATCGCAACTGAAGCTCAAAAGAACGTTACAAAAGATCAGCCACGAGATGCGGGGTAAGTTTGGCCGCTTCAACCTGCTCTACCTTACCGGCACCTGGCTAAAACTGCTGCTGGGGCCACTGTATTTTAAAACGAGGGCGGGAAAAACCTACCTGAACCAACTGGTACAATTATCCGATACCCTGGTGATAGATGGCAAGATCAGCACCGTGATATCGGGTACGGCATCACAAAGAGCTGCACTGGAAAAGGAACTGGACAAGCTGGAAAAGGAAGGTGCTATTATGTACGGCTTGCATGTAAGCCGGGAATCGGTGCTTTCCTGTTATGTGCGCAGCCGGAACGAGAAGCATGTACATTTTGTAGACGGGGCAGATGGCGGCTATACCCGTGCCGCCATGGTGCTAAAGAAGAAATTGTCAATGGCATAAAGTACTGAAAACCAACAAAAAGTTTTACTTTCCCCAACCCGTCAATAACTGCTGCTCAGCCGGCAGGTTACTTTCTTTACATTTGCGTATTAACGGGCAATTGCCGCCCCAGGAAATCTCCTGACGATTGACTTCCCTGTATGAAATAGTGAATTAAAAATTGTTAACCTATAACAACGATTATGGTACAGAAGACTTATTACAAAACGAAGGACTATTGCAAAGTAAAATTCTCTTTTAAGGTCGAAAACGCTGAGACCATTGAAATACTCGGCCTGAACAGTGACTGGGAAAATTCAATCATCATGAGCCGCAAAAAAGACGGCAGCTTCAGCGCTGATGTAAACCTGCCGAAAGACAGCACCCATGA
>CAYPBW010000294.1:0-2631 GCA_964409055.1 uncultured Chitinophaga sp.
TTTCAGAAAGTAAACTTTCTGCGGGATATCAAAGCCGATTATAATGGTATGAGCCGTGTATATTTCCCGGGCTGTGATTTTGCCAATTTCTCCGAAAAAGATAAACAGGAAATTGAAGACGATATTCAAAAGGATTTCAAAGAAGCCTTTGAAGGTATCCGTCAATTACCCATGAAGGCGAGGTTTGGTGTGTATGTGGCCTACAAATATTATCTCTCGCTGTTCAAAAAAATAAAACGACTGCAGCCTGCAAGGGTATTGGATGCCCGGATAAGAATACCTGATTACCGAAAGGCTATGATTGTTTTCCGGGCAGGAGTAAAAAATCAATTGCGGCTGATCTGATATGGACCTGACGAAAGTGATACTGGTGGATGAGCTGGATAATCCCACTGGCAGTTGCGAGAAGTTAGCTGCACATAAAGAGGGTTTGCTGCACCGTGCTTTCAGTGTTTTTATTTTCAACAGTAAAGGTGAAATGCTTCTCCAGCAACGAGCTATGGAAAAATATCATAGCGGCGGATTGTGGACCAATGCCTGTTGCAGCCACCCGGCAGAAGGTGAGGATCTGGCAAGTGCAGCACACCGCCGGCTGATGGAAGAAATGGGATTTGATACCGCAATTGAAAAAGTATTTGACTTTGTATATAAAGCCTCGTTTGAAAACGGCCTTACAGAGTATGAGTTTGATCATGTTTTTACCGGCTATTACGATGGAGCCATTCACATTAACAGGGAGGAGGTAATGGATTACTGCCATAAAAGTCTGGACGAAATCAGGGCTTCTTTATTTACTAATCCTCACCGGTATACTGCCTGGTTTCAGCTGGCATTTCCTAAAATAGAACAATGGTGGCTGCACAGGCAGGCGCAGTTCGTTGAATAAAAAGATTAAGTATTATGCAGGTCGCTTATTATATTTTAGTGTTGTTGGCTACGTTTGTCATCATGGAGGGGATCACCTGGTGTACCCACAAATTTGTCATGCATGGATTTTTGTGGTATTTGCATAAGGATCATCACCAGGTAAGGCCCGGTATTTTTGAAAAGAATGATCTTTTCGCCTTCATTTTCGCGGTTCCCAGTTTTTTACTGATCTATTTTGGTACTTATGATCATATATGGTGGTTGCAGGCCATCGGCTTTGGCATCATGTTGTACGGGTTTGCCTATTTTTTGGTACATGATGTGATCATTCATCAACGGTTTAAATGGTTTTCCCGCAGCAATCACACTTATGTAAGAGCTATTCGCTGGGCACACAAGATGCACCATAAGCATTTAGGCAAAGAACATGGAGAAAGTTTCGGATTTCTTTTTGTACACAGGAAATACTGGGACAAAGTACGAAAAGATAAAAAACTGATGGCCGGAAGCCAGCGGGTGGAGTATGCTCCGGATAAAGCGCAGCAGGTCTGATTTGAAAATAGTATTAAACGGCTATAGCCAAAGGTTTCTGTGAATCTTTTTTTATCGTTTTGATATATTGGCTTACAATTCTTCCAAGTATTCTATGGCCTGTGGTATTCAAATGTGCAGCATCCTCAAAATACCTTTTGTCAACAGCAATATATCTGAACAGGTCAATATATTTTACATTTGATAATCTGCCAAACATCCATTTAAACCAACCTGCCGCTTTGCGCCTTACATAGTTATCAGAAACATTTAAGCAAGGTATTGGTGATAGTATGACAAACCGGGTCCCCGGGTTTTCCTTAATAATATGCCGGATATTATTTAAATGTTTGAAGTTTTTGTATGCTAAAAAAATCCAAATGAGTGGTGCCGACAGGCTTTTAAGAAAAAAGCCTGTCTTTCTTTTACTGACCACCGGTAACATATATGGCTTTTTAGAAAGATCATCCTCTTTATAAATGAAATATTGGTTTTCTCCGGGTATATTGTTTTCTTTCTTTTTCAGGATCTGTTTAAGCGATGCATTAAACTCATGATTTCCTAATTGCAGCAGGACGATTTCCGGATGACAATTGTTTATCTTTTCCCGAATGCCAATGGTTTTTTTAATCTGGTATTGGGGCGCCCTGTGTGAAAGAATGATGCCAGTAGCTCTTGCTATTACATTCACAAAGGAATTTTCTTCCCCCACTTTATAACCGGCTACATGGCAACCGCCAATGGCAATCATAGTATCGGACATGCGTTCAGTTTTTAATGGTTTGGATCTCCTGTAAAAGTAAATTTCCCGCCGGGCTGAACAAAGAGCAACAGTACCCGTTTTATTACGTAAAACCCCGAAGTAATTTTTCATGTTCCTGTCTTATTATCTTTGATTCAATCGTTTATGTTAATGGCAAAACCATACGACTATATTTTTACCGGCACCGGCTGTGCGGGAATGAGTCTTTTGATGCGACTGATAAGTAATGGTTTAACATCCGGGAAAAGAATATTATTAATTGACAGGGATAAGAAAAAAAAGAACGACAGGACCTGGTGTTTTTGGGAGAAAGGAGAAGGTTTTTTTGAGCCGGTTGTTTATCGAAAATGGAGCAGTATCGGTTTTTTCAGCAATGACTATAATAAGCAAATGGAGATTGCTCCCTATCGTTACAAGATGATACGTGGTGCGGATTTCTACCAGTATTGCTTTGAAGAATTCAATAAACA
>CAYPBW010000295.1:0-2604 GCA_964409055.1 uncultured Chitinophaga sp.
CGTCGATGACATGAGCAGTATGTATATTAGCTGATGGCATTGCACCGACCCACTGATCAGCCGGGTATTTACTTTATTACATTTACCTGTAACCGCTGGTTATCCCTTATTGAGCTAATAAAGGGATATGACCTGGTGTACAAGTGGTTTGATGTTCTGCAGAATCATGGCCATTGTGTAACTGCCTATGTTATTATGCCCAATCACCTGCATTTACTTTTATTCTACAATGGCGGAGAGCAGTCGCTTAATACTGTGATAGGAAATGGCAAACGGTTTATTGCTTATGATATAGTTAGCCGATTAAAACAGGCGGACAGGGAAGACATACTGACGCAATTGCGCCGTGATGTGAAGGATAAGGACAAGGAAAGGGGAAAGCTGCATGAAATATGGAGGAAAGGATTTGATAGTAAAGAATGCAGGACAGAGGATTTTATCCGGCAGAAACTTATCTATATACATAATAACCCCTGCTCAGGTAAATGGAAGCTGGCAGAGGATATTCTGAGGTATCCTCACAGCTCTGCCTGTTTTTATATTAGTGGTAAGCAGGGTGTCTACGGGGTTCGGGATTACCGGGAGTTTATGAAAAAGGAATGATCGGTGGTGCTTCGTAGGCGACGAGTCCCTCTGCTGTTTTTCTTAAAGTTCGTGTGGCGTGTTGGAGGAGACTCGTCGGGGAAGTAAAGGCAAAAAAACCGCCCTGTTATGCGCCGTTGTCCTTTGTTAGAACACGGTTGATATCCTCGGAATACCAGCCGTAGTCGTTGCTATCAAAAAGAGAAATGAGCCATTTCGCAAATTGCTTAGCCTTGACGAGATTTTTATTTTCTAAGCATAAAATCATTGCCCAAGCAAATTGACTGTCTGTCATTGCAATAGAAACTCCGGTCTTTTTTGTCCAATTTTCGTGAAAGTCAGCCATTTCGGCTAGTTCGAATGTGTCAAGAATATTTGGCTTTTCGAGAAATTGCTCAATGACAGGGAAACCCTTTCTTTTAATAGTAATGACTATATCATTGAGGGTGGCGAGATTGGTAAATTCATCGTCACAATAATTCCACCATACTTCTTTGGATGATTCGGTTAAGCTCATTTTAAATTCAAAGTCATAGATTTTAAGCTTATCTAGATTCAGCTTGCCATTATAATTCTTAGTTATCGCTTTCGGATGAATTGCAAATCCAACAGTACATTTGCCACCCCATCGACTTGGTTCGATATATATGGAGGTCAAATAATCCCCGATGTCCCGACGATATTCCAAGCCAGTTCCCTTGAATCCGTATTTTCTCATCTTTATTCCGAATGGCTTAGCAATTTGTTTTTTAAATTCTAGAGCAGTAATCATGAGGTCTTTAATAATGGCGCATAACGTTTGTATTATCGAATATACGAAGCTTGAAGATTTTTTTCAGCCGTGTATTGTTGTCGTGAATCTTAATGAATTAAGCTATTTAATTCAATATTTATAAGGGAAGTTGGAGTTACGACAATACAACGAACCTGTATGACTTTTATATAACCAGTATAGTTGCTCTTTTAAATCACCGCCTTTCTTATTCTTACCAATTGCTCCAGTAAGTTTTCGAGCAGATCCAGTTTCAGCATGTTGGCTCCGTCGCTTTTGGCTACAGAAGGGTTGGGATGTGTTTCAATAAACAATCCATCAGTACCGGCTGCAATGGCGGCTTTGGCAATGGTACCGATAAGTTGCGGGTTACCGCCAGTAACACCACTGGTTTGGTTGGGTTGTTGTAAGGAGTGGGTTACATCCATCACCACCGGCACCCCATGCGCCTGCATGGCGGGTATATTGCGGTAGTCCACTACCAGGTCCTGGTAACCGAAAGTGGTACCTCTTTCAGTAAGCATTACTTTATCGTTGCCGGCATTTTTTATTTTTTCTACGGCAAACTTCATGGCCTCACCGCTTACGAACTGTCCTTTTTTTACATTGATGATCTTGCCGGTTTTGGCTGCGGCTACCAGCAGGTCGGTCTGGCGGCAGAGAAAGGCGGGTATCTGAAGGATGTCCACAAAATCAGCGGCCATGGCTGCTTCTTCGGGAGAATGAATATCGGTAACAACGGGCAAGTTAAATTTCTCCGCAGTGCGTTTCAGCATTTGCAGGGCCACTTCATCACCGAGGCCGGTAAAGGAAGAGGCGCTGGTGCGGTTGGCCTTGCGGTAAGATGATTTGAATACATAGGGGATGCCGAGCTTCTGGCAAATGCCTGCTACTTTTTCGGCTACTTCCGAAATCAGTTCTTCACTTTCCACCACACAGGGGCCGGCGAGCAAAAAGAAATTCTTCTCATCATACTGCTGGGCCGCAAAAAGGTCTTTCAGAAATTTTTCCATTCGGCAAAGTTACGGGTTGAGATTTACTGCCCATTTTTTGGTTCTTGTGTTTTGTCTCTTGACATTTGCCTATTAATTGCTTGCTATGATAAAAGACAAAATATTAGTGATCGGGGCATCGGGACAAATAGGTGTGGAGCTGACGCTGGCCCTTCGTAAAATATATGGAAATGCGAATGTGATTGCTTCTGACCTGCGGGAGCAAAACCCTTTGCTGGAGGGCACCGGCCCTTATGT
>CAYPBW010000296.1:0-2589 GCA_964409055.1 uncultured Chitinophaga sp.
CATCAACAGTTATTCCTTTTTCCTGTTGAAATTTTTTAACGGCCTGGGCCAATTGTGCCGAATCCGCCGCTACACTGTCAAAAGCAATATAACCTCCTTCATACAATCGCTTTTGCAGAGCCCATTGAAACTTTATAGCATCTTTTTCCGGGTAAGGCACTAAAGTATATTGTTTGTTTTCAGCCGAACCAAGGAAATGAGAAATCGAATTTTTCAACCGATAATAACCTGAATGGGACGGCTCCAGCTTTTTAGCAATCTCACTCATTGTTCCAATTTGCTGCAACAGTTGCAGTTGCTGCAGGTAAAACTCATCAGTCAAAAGGGTGTCCTTACGAAGGGTCACACTATCATTTGGCAAACGGCCCAGTTTAATATCTTTCACCACCCGGAAAAATGCGTCAGTCAGCATTATATCTGCTTTTGACCAAAGCAGGGCATCTCTTCGATCACCTTTTGAAAGGCTGTCAGCTGAGATTCTCTCCCGGATATTCTTCAATTGTTCAAAATGATAATCTTCAGGAAACAGACCAAACAGTTTCGAATCCTTAATAAAGAAAAACATAGAATCACCTTGTGGCAGCCATTTTTCTTCATTGCTCCAAAAAGGCGCATAAGACTGTTTTTCATACAGCAAAAGAGATAGCCGTGATTGACGAAGTAATACTGATGAGTCGATAGATCTGCCTGAATCAGCAGATATTTTTACCAGATACTTTTTTATAAGATCAGCAGCTTTTTGTTGCATTTCTGCAGGTGTATCAGCAATTGTATCACTGGTATTTTTATTGCTTTTACAGGCAAAAAATAGAACTATTACCAGCAATAAAGCGGTAAGAGACGGATAGTTTGATTGGTAGCTACTTTTGTTCATAGTGGCTGTAAAAAACGGCATCCGGCTTTTTTATTAATTTACCTGCGAAACAGTACCGGATATGACTAACAATATAAGAAATCGTTTCAGGATTAACAGAAGCCTGCTCGTTATTTTTTTAATTATGGCATCACTGATGGCCTGCGGACAAGCAGGTGGTTATACCCGGCCGGCAGTAACGGACAATTACGATGATTATAAAAAACAAGTAAAATCCGACCCGGCTAAAAAAATGCTCGAACTAAAAAAACTGATTCCCGCTATCATTTACGATTTGCGTTATGCTTCTGTCAATAATTTTATGCGGCGGCTGATGTATCCTGCCGGCACCAATGTTACTTTTCTCAGGGCCGCTGCAGCCAAAGCCCTGGCGCAGGTACAGGAGGAACTGAATCAAAAAGGACTGGGTTTAAAAATTTTTGATGCGTACCGTCCTTATTCTGTTACTGTACAATTCTGGGAACTGGTAAAAGATGAACGGTATGTTGCCAATCCTTCCAAAGGAAGCGGTCACAACAGGGGCACCACTGTTGATCTGACTATCATCAGCCTGCAGACAAAAAAGGAATTGAACATGGGAACAGATTTTGATAATTTTTCCGATTCTGCTCATCATGGATTTACTGCCTTGCCTGAGGAAGTATTACAAAACCGGATTCTGCTTAAAACCACAATGGAAAAACATGGTTTCAAACCTTATAACGATGAATGGTGGCATTATTCATTTTCCGACGGGAAACAATATGAAATTCTTGATATCGGTTTTAAAAAGCTGAAGAAGGATTTATAAAGGAACTACATCGATAACAGCAGCAATATTAATCGGCCCATATATATGCGGAAAAGTATCCTGTGTAGATGGAGACCAGTCAAAAACGTATTTGCTGGTTAATTTATCAGTATCAATTACCAGTTTCACCAACCGAGTTTTTCCGGCAAAATATCTTTCCAGCACACCGGAAATTTGATTTTCCTGAGAACAATGAATAAATCCTTCTTCCTTCAGGGATGGATGTTCATAGTATCCGCTCTTTTTAGCTTCTTCCCATGCTTCTGCAAAGGTGACATGATAAATAATTGGCATTATAAAACTCTTTTTATTTTTTGTTCCAGCAACATAAAATCAGCCAGCACTATTGCAGTAACAGCCTCTACAATCACCGGGGCCCTGAGCGCCACACACAGGTCATGACGTCCTTTGACAGAGAAATTTTCTGTTTTACCTGAATCCCAGTTCAGGGAGTTTTGTTCTTTGGGTGTGGAGGAAGTTGGCTTTACCACCAGACGGAAAATCAACTCATTTCCATTACTGATGCCACCCACCACTCCACCGGCATGATTGGTTCTTGTTTTCCCTTCCGGGTTTTCGATAGCATCATTGTGTTCGCTGCCAAACATTTTTGCAGCGGCGAAACCGGTGCCAAACTCAATACCTCTTACCGCAGGGATAGCAAATACAATATGTGCCAGTGCAGATTCAACGGAATCGAAATACGGCTCACCAAGACCAACAGGCAATCCATTAACCCTGCATTCAATAATGCCTCCTACAGAATCTTTTGCATCAATGGCTTTTTGTAACCCTTTTTCCAACTCTTTTTCGCCTCCTATTTCGGTCACTTCAGCATTAATACTTACGCCGTTCATTAATTTTTTAGCAATTGCTCCCGCTGCTACAATACCTGCTGTGAGCCTCGCACTGAAATGACCTCCAC
>CAYPBW010000297.1:0-2586 GCA_964409055.1 uncultured Chitinophaga sp.
TGCTCTATGGACTCGCTGCATGGGGACTGGCCCGCCGCACGGCAGGGCAGTTCGGCCCGGCAGCCGGCCTGATGTGCTTGTTCTTCACGCAAGGGTGGTGGGGCTTGTGTGTTCATCAGCACCGGTTTCTCAGCGAGTGCGTGGCCATGGTGTGCCTCGCAGGTGCCTGGTTGCTCCTCGGTGATGCGCAGAGGACGCGCTCCTCGTGGATGACGCTGCTCGGTGGGGCGGTGCTCTTTGGCTATGCCTGTCTCACCAAGTCAATCTTCGTGCTGACGGTGCCGCTGCTCGCCCTTCTGATGTGGTGGAGAGGCGGCGTGTCGATGCTGCGCAGCGCGGTTTTTGCCGCCGTCGTGCTGGCGCTGCCTCTCGCGTGGACGGCGCGGAACCAGCAGCAGTTTGGGCTGCCGATCATGGGATCGATCGATGGTGTGAGTTCGCTCTATCGCGGCAATGTGCTGCCTTTTACCCAGATTCCCTCGCCAGAAGAGCCGGACATGCCTCAGGAGGCGAAGACCGCACTGGCGGGCATGACCTCGGATGCGCAGCGCTACGTCTGGTTCAAAACCCATGCTCTCGAAATCATGCGCACGGAACCTGGGCGTTATGCTCTTCAGTGTGCAAACCGGGCTGTTTACATGCTTACGGAGTTTGATCTGGCCAGCCTGCCGCTCTGGAGGCTGGTGCTGCTCATCAAGAACGACCATTTCATGGTGATGCTCATCCTGGCCCTTTATCTGCCTGCATTGCTTTCAGGAAGCAGGCGCGACTTCTTTGTCGAGGCCGCGCTGGCTTTGTTCGTGGTTTGCCTGGGACTTTACTCGCTGGTTTATGGCGAGACGAGGTACCTGGTGCCTTGCATGTTCCTTATGGCTCCCTTGTATGCCGCTGCGATCATGGACCGGGTGGTGGGTCCGATCCTGCGACGTTTCCTGCCATCGCTGGCCCGGTCCGCCGGGATTCTGGATACGGGTTTGGGGAAGGGGACAACCGAACTTTCAGCCAGTTCTTGACGGTTGATCGACAAGATTCGGTTTTATGGTAATTTTAGCGGCTTTTTGCCTCCATGTTGCAAACTCCTCAAACACGACCCGATCTGGCTGCTGCCGTCACCAAGCGGCGTTGGACGCTCGTTGAGTGGGCGCAGTGTGGCCTGCTGCTGCTGCTGCTGACGGCCAATTTCACGGGAGCCCTCAACTGGGGATACGAGCATGGGGGAGTGCCGCTCAAGCCGAGAGATTTCAATCTCGTAGTCGGACTGCCGGCCATCGCGCTCCTGATTTTCAGCCGACCCGGCTTTTGTGTGCCAGCGCTGGCGCTGTTGACCGTCCCGTTGCTGCGCCTTCTGGATGCGGCCTTTCTCCAGCGCTTCTCGTGCGTGGCGTATGGCGACCACTCGACCTACATCATGGCCTTGGCGGGGATTTTTCTCGTCACATCGGCTGCCGTCCTGTCATTGCAGGGAGCCAAGGGTACCCGGATCGCCGTGGGGGTTGCGGGTGTTGCCATCGTGGTGAACTCCGTGGTGAATCTTTACGAATACCTCGGCTTTGCCTCCTTCACGCGCATCGTCGGCCGCATGTCGGGCTTCCACATCGACCCGAATCATTCGCCCATCATCATCTGCCTCATGCTGGGCATCCTCTTCACCCTGAACCCGCGCTACTGGTGGAATATGTTCCTCGTCGCCGTCGGCGCGGTGGGCATCGCTCTTACCATGAGCCGCAGCGGCATGGCGGTCTTTGCCTGCATGACGGGCATCTATGTCTTGCTGCATTTCCGGGAGCACAAGGCGGGCATGATCACCCTGGGTGGCATTGCCGTGCCGTTGCTTGCCATTGGCATCGGCATCATGGGGGCCACCAGCACGAGACAGGGCCTGGCAAAGAACGAGGACACCAGCGGCCGCATGGAGGCCATCTACAATCTCGACTTCGAGAAGATCAAGTCGCCCGAGCGCGCGAAGGACCTCACTGACGGCTGGGAGGCGGTGACCTTGAAACCGGTCACGGGCTACGGCACGGGTGCAGGCACTTCGCAGTGGCAGCCGCATAACCAGTTCGTCACGCAATGGATCGACCTCGGGCTGCCCGGGCTCTTCCAATACGCAGGGGCGCTGCTCGCCGTCACCATTGCGTGCGCGCTCAAGCGATTCCGAGGCGGATTCTGCCTCATTCCGATCTGGCTCTTTATCCCGTGCAGCCAGTTGCTGCTGGAGACGCCTGCCTATTGGTACTGCTTTGCCGTTGCCGCCATGACGGTCTTCCCGAAGCGCTACTCCCTCACGCTGCGCCGTCCGGCACCGCTTGCGGTTCCGCAACACTCCGGCGTCCATGCGTAAAGTCGCCCAGGTCGCCTTCAGCGGGCTGAGCGGCGCCTCGGATGTCTGTGCCGCGCTCGCCATCGCCGGACAGAAGGCCGGTGTGCGGCAAAGCATCGCATTCTGGGGCACTGAGCCGGTTGTCGAAGCACGAGTCAATCGCTGCACCGAAGCTGGCATCGAGTGCGCCTCTTTTCCAAAGCAGCGTGGCATCGATCGTGCCGGTCAGAGGGCCGTACAGGATTGGGCTGCGGCGAATCGCGACG
>CAYPBW010000298.1:0-2583 GCA_964409055.1 uncultured Chitinophaga sp.
GTTTGTTCATTCTTTACCAGCACTACCCGGCTGCGGTCTGCTTTGTAAATGGTTTCGTAGAATTTTACCATTTCATTGTAAGCCGCAGGTTCAAAGCGGCCGCTGAAGGCCTGCATGCTGCGGTAGTAGATCAGCTTCTCTCCTTCCAGTTTTACTTTCGAACGGTATTTGCCAAACCGGGTATCGAGAGAAACTTCCTGCGGCATGCTTTCAGCAGTGTAGCCGGCAGGAATATTTATTTCAACAGTGTCAATATCAGTGTAGGCATAGTTAAGTACAACAGGAAACTTCCTGTTTTCATCCGCCACCATTTTGCGATGGCTCCTTGTCATTACATTGGGCAGGATGAATAAACGACGGCCACTTATGGTAGCGTAGTTGCTCACCTGTATATCCAGTTTCTCTTCAATCAGCGGATTGGAGGATTTGCTTTCCTTATAATCAAAAGCAGTTACCTCATAGGTAGCAAAGTCCAGTTCCTCGTGCAGGTACTCCTTCACTTTATCTTTCGACAGGTTGTTGATCATGCCATGAATATCATCCTGCTGGCTGCCACCATACACCGTTGTTGCCTTTATGCTGAGTGTGGCCTGGTCATCCAATGTGGCTGCTATTTTCCGGACAGCGGTATTCTCATTCACTCCGTAAACAGGAGTACGAACCAGTTGCCCGCCATTTTCATCCACCAGCAGGGCAAACCGATCGGCAGTGAAATCACTCAGGTAACCGCAGGGTAAGGTCTGGCTGGTACATTCGAGCCAAACCGTGTCTTTGGGTTGCGGTACGGCACAAAGAATAACATGATTGAACTGCTGTGAAGGAAAATCGTCGGTGATATAACCGGCATTCTCCCCTGCACGGATCAGTGAGTAATAGGATTTGATACCGGCTTCTCTTAAAAGGCTGGCCATATAATTGGTTAGTGCCTTGCAATCGCCATAGGCTTTTGCTGCCACAAACTTTGCTTCGAAAGGCTGCCAGCCGCCAATACCTAGCTGTATACTGATATACCGGGTGTTTTTTTGCAGGTAATCATACAGCAAAGCAATCTTCTGTTTTTTATCCGTCACTGCATCTGTCAGCCTGTGCACATCCTGTTTTACATTATCGGGCAACTGGTCTCTTCCCTGCAACAAGGCATACTGGAATTTTCCAAAATCCTGCCAGCTGCGCATATTGCCCTTGTAGCTGTCCACCTGGAAATCGGTAGGACCAAAGATGACCATAGTGGTCAGTTCATGCCACATAGGGGCAAAAGGCTCTTTCACAATCGCCGGAATGTTTTTAGCGGTCCATGTAGTGGTCTTTGTATCTTTTTCCATTGTAACTACCGGTTCTCCGGGGTAATTAAAGGCTTTATAGCGGAACTGGTAACCATCTTTACATACCATGCTCATGCTGCTGGACTCAACAGCAAGATTACTTCTTGAAGCAGGCACCCAGGGAGGAAAAAAGAAAGTGCTGTTGTAGTCAATTACAATATTGTACTCTACGGTGTATGGATATACTTTGTGATAGAAATTATGGCGCTTCACCCGGTCGTCTTCCATCAGGCTGATGGAGGAAACACCGCTGAGGTCTTCCATTTCCTTTAGTTTCATTTTCTTCAACTGGTTACCGGAAGCATCGTACAAAAAGCCTTCAACGGATTCTATTTTCCGGTACTTATCGTAATACTCATAACATTCGGCCCAATGATCACCGTTTTCATTGAGTATGGTAATGACGTAATGATTTTTGTAGGTGGCCTTGCCCGTGCCGGACACTTCAAACTTCAGTTCTTCCAGCCGCAACACAGCGTTGGCATTTTTCAGCAACAGCGGGTTGATCTTTGATACGGCATACTCTCCCTCTCCTGCAAGGAGGGAAAGAACAAAAAAATTTGTTATAAAGCTAATCACCCACTTTTTCATATCACTATTTCTTTTTGAAAACTATTTGTTCATTGTGCTTTTTCACTACCAGGTTAAAGAATTCCCGCAGCATTTCATATTCTTCCGGCATGTAAAACGTACGATTGATAACCAGCCTTGAACGGAAGGAGATATTATTTCCTGATACAGACACCCTGTATTCAAACGTACCGTCTCCTTCTTCATTCATCTTCATCACCATTTGCTTGGGCAGCTCGTCTACCACATAACCGGCGGGTATCTCCATTTGCATATTATAAGTCTCATCAATCCCAAAAGGCATCTCTACCGGGTAATAGCGTTTTGCTGATTTAAAGGGATTCTCCTTGTAACCCTCGATCAGCATAGGGTTGAAATAAATGATATCTTCCTTTTCGCCTGTAAAATCAAAATCAAAAAAAACACCCACCGGATCATCCAGCTTAGCAAGAGAGTCGATTCTTTCATTGCTCATTTTTATTTCAGTTCCGAAACTTTTTTTCAATTCAGCAAAATAGTTGTCCTTCCCTTTTTCTTTTACCTTGCTGCGTATGCGAAGGGACTCATAATAACCAGGTGCTTTTTGCAGGCTGCCGACAGAATTTCCTTTTTCATCATTGATAATAAACAAGGAGATAACTGATTTTTCTTTTAAAGAGGCGGCGTCCATTTCAACAACGGTAGCATCATT
>CAYPBW010000299.1:0-2571 GCA_964409055.1 uncultured Chitinophaga sp.
AAACAGAAAAGCCACCCTGTATTACAGGATGGCTTTTACAGAAGAGGAGATGATAATTATTTCATCAGCTTCAGCTCTTTGATAATATTGCTGCCGCCGCCTAATTTGTCGATACACCACAATACATAACGGATATCCACACAGATAGTACGGTTGAGGTCTTTATCAAAAGCCAGCTTGTGGCTCAGCGCTTCGTAGTTGCCATCGAAGGCAAGGCCGATGAGTTCACCTTTATTGTTCAGCACAGGTGAACCGGAATTACCACCAGTAATGTCATTGGTAGTAATGAAGCCGATCACCAGGTCTTTACGGGTGGGGTCCATATACTGGCCGAAATCTTTTTTCTTCAGCAATTCGATTTGTTTTGCAGGCAGGTCAAATTCATAATCACCTGCTTTGTATTTTTCCAGCAAACCTTTTGAAGTGGTAACATAGTCGTAGAACACAGCATCTCTCGGCCTGTAAGACTTTACATTACCATAGCTCACCCTCATGGTGAACGTAGCATCTGGATACATCATTTTCGCTTTTACGGGATCCATTTCCATGATGCCTTTCAGGTACAGCCTGCCAAACTCAGCATTCTTAGCATTGAACTGCTGGAAGTAAGGAGCATACTTGCTGTTATAATTCTTTAAGAAAGCAGATGCATGACTGAAAGCCGGATCATCCTGCAGCTTCAGCGCATCAGGATTTGCAGCAAAAGCAGCCCATTTGGCATCATCAAAGATCATGGTGTTGCTGAACAGGTCAGCTGCATATTTCTTATAAGTAGCATCATCATTCAGCGGGCCATATTTATCTTTTATCGCACCATAGAAGCCAATCGGATGTTGTTCTTTGTCTACATTTTCGTAGAACATACGGGTAACAGCAGCCACAATGTTCTGGTCAGATGCTTTGTTCTCATCTTCGAGGAAACCTTTGCGCTGGTTAGTGGCAGCATCCATTGCTTTTTTGATATCTGCCTGTGGTGTGCCGTGTTTTAATAACAAATTTTCCAGTTGCATCAGCGAAGCAGCAAAACCAATCAGCGGTGAACCGAAAATTCCTTCATTCATGTACATTCTCACTTTGGCATAAGGTTTCCATGCATCATAGGCCTTACCCCAGTCAGCAAAGAGGTTTTCGTATTCGGGTTTGCCTTTTGCCCAGGCATTGAATTTTTCTTCTGCGGCTTTCTTTTGACCGTATATATCATACTTAAGGAGCTGTTTGGTTTCGCCGTCAAAGAATTTCCAGTAGTTGGCGATACCGGCGTATGAAGAAGCCAGCTGCAGTTTAACGGCGGGGTCTTTCTTCATTTCTTCAAACATATATTTCAGGCGCACATCACGAAGAGATACCAGTGTAGGATTGTTGATATCAGTAGCCAGTTTGATACCGTAAGAACTTTCATACCGGTTGGTGCCGCCGGGATAACCCCAGATCATAGAGAAGTCACCATCTTTCAACGGCTTCAGTGAAACGGGCAGGTACCATTTGGGTTTCATCGGTATATTGCCGTCAGTAGCTTCATCTCTTTTAGCTGGGCTTCCGTCAGGTTTTGTGTACACACGGAATACAGAGAAGTCGCCGGTGTGGCGGGGCCATTCCCAGTTGTCAGTGTCGCCACCAAACTTACCTACACTTTCAGGAGGTGTGCCAACCAGGCGAACATCAAAATAACGCTGGTAAACAAAAGCAAGAAACTGGTTGCCTTTGAACAGGGCACTTACCCTTGTTTCAATGTTTTTATCTGCATCACTCATTCTTTTGTTGATGGCTGCGAGAACAGCATTTTGTTTTTGTACCCTTTCAGCTCCGCTAAGGCCTTTCAGTGAATCCATCACTTCTTTGGTCACATCGTCAATACGTAACAGGAATTGTACTGACAGATTGGTTCTGATCTCTTCAGCTTTGTTTTTTGCATAAAAACCATCTTTCAGGTAGTTATGGTCCATCGTACTGGCAGAAGCTATGGCATCATACCCGCAGTGGTGGTTGGTAAAGATCAGGCCTTCGGCACTTACGATTTCACCGGTACAACCGCCGCCAAAGATGATGATCGCATCTTTCAGCGAGGCTTTATTTACATTGTACAGTTGTTCTTTGGTGAGTTTTAATCCTTTTTTCACCATGTCGTTATACACCTGCTGACCCAGCAGCAGCGGTAGCCACATGCCTTCGTCGGCAAATGACCGTACGGCAAGGCTGATAAATAATACAATCGTTAACAGGAACTTCTTCATACTAGAAATTTTAGGGGGCAAACCTACGTAAAAACAGGCAGCGAATGGCTGAGTTTCGTCCGGATTTACTAATTTGAAGACCCAATCATTTGCTTATGAGATTCAATCGCTTGTCCTTTGTTTTGCTGGTATTTTCTGTCGTTCTGATCCATTCCTGTAGTAAGAAAAGCGGAGGAGGGGGCGGCAACCCGCCGCCACCGAATGTTCCGGGTTGTGCTTCCAATACTGCTCCTGCCAATGGAACCATGCTCACCACTGCTTCGGTTACGCTTACATGGAACTCGGTTAGTGGTGCTACTGGTTATGATGTTTACCTGGGTACTACCTCCAGCCCTTCTAC
>CAYPBW010000300.1:0-2566 GCA_964409055.1 uncultured Chitinophaga sp.
CACCAACAACTGACTCATGAGTAGCTATTACAGGTTAAGGCCATCCGGCTTTGCATTGATCATCGCCATTCTTTTTTCATTTCAGCAAATAACAGCCCAGTGCAGCAATAGTAATCCGGCAGGTTGCTCCTGTCCCGGAGGCGGAACCAGTTGCCTGCTGTTGCCGGATATTACTGCCGGCAAAAAAACATTAAATGCCACAACAGGATGGACAGAATACACACAGGCTGCTGCCTCACCGAACAAAGGTTTATTGCGACTGGATGTTTCGACTCCGAATATTGGCTGGGGCCCGGTAGAAACGATTCCAACCAATAACTATTTATGCGGAACAGATACACTTTTCAATTTCGTTCCTCCATCTGGTTTTCTTTGCCCGGATGGTTCTTTTCCAAAAAGACTGATCAAACAAAGATTATATCAAAAGAACGGCAACAGTTTCCAGTTCATCGACAGGGATGCAGGGTGGATGGTGTATCATCCTTCACACGGCCATATTCATATTGAAGGCTGGGGATTATATACACTCCGTCTTCGTGATGTAAGCGTCGTTGATACATTGCAATGGCCGGTGGTAAACAGCGGGGTAAAAGTAAGTTTCTGCCTGATTGACCTGACTACCTGCAGTGGCAGCGCCGGTGATTGCCAGGATGCCAATGGCAATACCTTGCTGAATAATAATTTTCCCAACTACGGATTGGGAGGTGGCTACGGATGCAATAATGTGAAACAAGGTATCAGTGTTGGCAAAGTAGATATTTATCACCAGTATCTTGATGAGAGTTTTGTAAAAATCCCTTATGAAGCATGTAATGGCTCTTATCATGCAGTGGTGCAGGTGGACCCTGACAATCATTTTTTAGAAATGAACGAGAATAACAACTGGCTGGCTGCGCCTGTTACACTTACCAAGCAACGTACTACCAATACAAATCCTTACGCCTATATATTCAGCAAAAAAGGAAATACAGTTTGCCAGGGAAGCACACTGGAACTGGAAGCCAGCGGCGCCAGTAATTATGTATGGAGCACCGGCGCCACTACACAAAAGATCACTATCAGTCAGCCCGGAAAATATTGGGTAAGGGCCACTACTCCCTGTGGAGTAGCAACCAGTGATACCCTGGATATTGCCCAGTCAGGTATCAGTGCATTTCCTGCCATTACAACCAATGATACGATCTGTGCCGGTGAAAGGGCTCATTTGTATGCCAGCGGAAATGCACACTGGTATGATGCACCCACCGGAGGCAATCTTGTTTTCATTGGCAACAATTATGAAACCGGCAGCCTGTTCAACAATACAACTTTTTATGTAGCCGATCAGCCGTCTGTATTGGGCGGCAACCTCGCCCCTGCCTCCACTACCTTCAGTGGTACGGGTAATTATTCAACCGCCAGAACCGAGTATCTCATATTTAATGCCTTCCTTCCATTCAAACTGAAGAAGATAAAAGTAGATGCTTCTGCAGCAGGTACCCGAATCATACAGCTCAGAGACCAGTATGGTCATGTATTGCAGCAAAAAAGTGTAGCGCTGGGTACAGGTGTGCAGGATGTAACACTGGATTTCTTTGTACCGTCCGGTTTGAATCATCAATTAGGCTTGTCATCCTCCAGTCCCGTTACCGCATTATATACCAGCACTACTGCCAATGCAAATATCGGTTACCCTTACAAGTTGAAAAGCGTTGCCAATATTGTTGGTTCTTCTCTCGGTGATAAATCATTCCCATTTTTTTATAATTGGGAGATAGAAGCAACTGCCGAAGCCTGTAACAATGGCCAGCGAAAACCTGTTACAGCCTACACAGTTCCGGCACCTGCAGTTTCCATGTCAGGCCTGGCACAAACTTATAATCATGCTGCATTTGGTGCACTACTTACCGGTGTGCCTGCCGGCGGAACATTCAGTGGCAATGGCGTTATTAATAATTATTTCTACCCAAGAGTGGCGGGTTTGGGATCACATATTATTACTTATACCTACAGCAATGGTTACTGCTCCGGGCAAACCGCACAGGAAACAAATGTAGTGCTGGATGAAAGCCTGCTGGATAATGGATTCTCGGTTCAGCTGCTCGACCATCCCGGCAGCCACCCCATCTTATGGATTGTTAGCAATAACAATTCCGATGTAGAAATAACATTGTACACCAGTACGGGCCAGACATTACAAACGATAGAAAAACCCGTTTACCCCGGGGGCAACTTTATAAACCTTGATGTAGAAAGATATCCCAGGGCAGTTTATTTATTAAGGGTTCGTCATCTGGCCAGCGGCAAAACCAAAACTTTAAAACTACTAAACTGATAACCCCGTAAAGAGTACCAAAAAACCCTGCAACTAATCTTTGCAGGGTTTTTAGTTTTTTGTTTTGAAACAATCAGGTAACTTTTGCAAAATTTAAACGGGTGAAATATTTCATTTCATTGCTCTTATTACATTTCAGCATCGCATTATTTGCGCAACGGAAGATTGATGTACTGCATTATAAATATGAGATCGGTCTGAATGACAACAATGATACCATCAAAGGCAGGGCAACAATAACCTTTCTTACAG
>CAYPBW010000301.1:0-2559 GCA_964409055.1 uncultured Chitinophaga sp.
ATTACATACAAGGAACTGATGGCATGTTTAAGTTGTTCATCTTTTTCAAATGCAGCAAAAGCTTTTTGTAACCGTTGTGTAATTGTCTGACTGTAAGAACCAACAACCCCTGATAAACAAACCGCAACCAGCATTAAAACTTTTTTCATAGCTATGTGTTGATAACTTTGCTTAAAACTAATTCATTTCGTATTAATCATTTCCTAAATGACCTCCCCTTCAGTAACTGCTTCCATTATCACTATCGGCGATGAACTGCTGATCGGTCAGACCATTGATACCAACTCAGCTTTTATCGCCCAGGAATTGAATAAAATTGGTGTTTGGGTGCGCCGGCGGGTAGCGGTGGGTGATGTGTATGATGAGATATGGAATGCACTGGATGAAGAAAGTAAACAATCCGATATCATTATTATTACCGGCGGACTAGGCCCAACAGCTGATGATATTACCAAACCATTACTCTGCAACTATTTTGGCGGCAAACTGGTGGTCAATGAAGAAGTACTGGCTCATGTAAAATATTTATTCGAGAAAATCTACCGGCGACCCGGCCCGATACTGGAAAGAAACCTGAAACAGGCAGAAGTACCGGATGTGTGTACGGTTCTACATAATGCCAGAGGAACAGCTCCCGGTATGCTCTTCCATAAAGACCGGCGGGTATTTATCTCTTTGCCCGGCGTACCGCATGAAATGAAAGGCCTGGTGACCAGTGAAGTCATCCCCCGGCTGTTAAACGAATTCCGGATGCCGGCCATTGTTCACAAAACTGTTTTCACCGCAGGGCAGGGAGAATCTGTGATCGCTGAATTGCTGAAAGATTTTGAACCAGCCTTGCCCGAACATATTAAACTGGCTTACCTGCCCAACTATGGTATGGTAAAACTGCGGCTGACGGCAAAAGGCAACAGCAAGGCAGAAGTGGAAACCGAAATACAGCCTTATTTTGAAAAGTTACAGGATTTAGTAAAAGAATACTTGGTTACAAATGAGGACGAAGGGCTGGAAATTGTAGTTGGGAAAATACTCAAAGCGAAAAATAAAACAATGGGTACTGCCGAAAGCTGTACCGGCGGATACATAGCTCATCTTATCACCTCCGTTGCTGGTTCATCAACTTATTATAAAGGCTCGGTGGTAAGCTATGCCAACGAAGTAAAAGAAAATGTGCTGGGGGTAAGCCATGAAATCCTCAATAGATTTGGCGCTGTAAGTGAAGAAACTGTAGCACAAATGGCAGTGGGAGCTATTGCTGAACTAAATGTCGATTATGCACTCGCCACTTCAGGCATCATGGGGCCGGATGGCGGCACTGAAGAAAAACCAGTTGGAACTGTCTGGATTGCCGTTGCCAATAAAGAGAAAACAGCGACACTCAAACTCAACCTTCGGTTTGACCGCCAGAGAAATATTGCCATGACAGCTGCCAATGCCCTGAACTTTCTCCGCAAGTTTATATTGGCAGACGCATAATCTTCAGGCAGGCAGCTTTTCAGGACTTAAGGATTAGCCGGAAAACTTTACCTTTGGCCCGAACGATTGTTATTGCTGCCGGCAGGTATGCCATACAATCTGCAACCTAAAATCTGCAATCTAAAATAGTTATATGGCTTTAGTTGATTTAGTAATGCCAAAGCTGGGTGAAAGTATCATGGAAGCTACTGTATTGAAATGGCACAAAAAGCCAGGAGATACCGTACAAATGGATGAAACCGTTTTGGAAATAGCAACAGATAAAGTGGACAGCGAAGTACCCAGTACAGCAGCCGGAGTAATTGAAGAAATTTTATTCAATGTCAACGATGTAGTTCCGATCGGGACCACTATTGCCCGAATAAGAACAGGAGCCGCTGAACCTGTTGTACCCCCCTCTCCTGTAATGTCAGCTCCTGTTCAGGAAAAAGCTCCTATACCTGCACAGGAAGCTGTTGTCGTTGAAACAGTAACCAATCCAACATCAAACCACAAACCTCAAACACCAAACGGAAATTCCAACCGCTTCTATTCTCCGCTTGTACTTAATATTGCTGCCAGTGAAGGCGTAAGTATGACAGAACTGGAAGCCATCCCGGGGACGGGAAATGAGGGAAGAGTGACCAAAAAAGATATTTTACAGTATGTGAGTGGAAGAAGGACAGGAAGTCAGAAACCAGAAATCAGAAATACAGTTTCGGAAATGGTTATACCTGTTTCCAAAGTAGAAACAGACAAACAGACATCAAGTAATCAGCAACTAACCACTTACACCGGAAATGTAGAGATCATTGAGATGGACCGGATGCGTAAACTGATTGCAGACCACATGGTACGCAGCAAGCAGACGAGTCCGCATGTTACCAGCTTCACAGAAGCTGATGTTACCAACCTGGTGATGTGGAGAGATAAAGTGAAGAAAGAATTTGAAAAAAGAGAAGGAACCAAGATCACTTTTACCCCCCTGTTTATTGAGGCAATAGTAAAATGTATCAAAAAGTTTCCGTTGATCAACTGCTCTTTGGACGTCAATAATATCATTGTTAAAAAAGATATCAATATTGGCATGGCCACTGCCCTGCC
>CAYPBW010000302.1:0-2547 GCA_964409055.1 uncultured Chitinophaga sp.
GCTCAACTGTACCTGGTAAGAAAACTGCTGATCAAATGGAGCAGTAGCTTTTTCCGGTTTTTCTACCAGGAAGCGGTTACGGATGGCCTGTTCACGAATAGCTCCTTTTAATCGCTCATCATCATCAAACAAAAACTCATTCACAAAATCCCGGTATCCTTCTGCCCATACATGCACATGGATATGTGCAGGCAGGTCGCTTCGGGGATAACCGCTGGGTTTTACAGTGTGCAGTTCAAATTTTCCTTGCTCATTTGTTCTTACATAGCCAAACAGCCTGGCATGCTGCATATCTCCCTGGTTGCCTCCTACATGCGGTGCATCTGCCGAGTACCAGCCCCGGGCATCGGTCTGGTACAGGTACACCAGCGCATTGGCTACCGGCCTCTTCTCACTGTCGGTCACAGTGCCCAGCACCCTTATCTTTTTTCCCGGTTCATCTGCCGGGGCAATCATCAGCACTTCGGTATTACTGCTGGCTTTTATCACATCACGAAAAGCAGTAAGGGTATGAAGGGGCAGGTATTTTTTATCAGTGAGGATTTCAGAAACCGTAGCTGTCTTTTCCTCCAGCTTCGTTTTCGCTTCATTCAGCAGGGGTGTATTGTCCGTTTGTGCGGTTGACTGGCAACCGATGCAAAGGAAGAGGCTGTAAATTAAAATCTGTTTCATGGCTAATGATGTTTAAAAAGGTTACCAGTAAGTTAGAAACCTTCTGCAGGTAGCTGCTGTCATCTTTGATGAACGGAATCAGAATCTTGATTACTGGTATATTTCAGTTAACCGGAAAAGGTAAAAAACAAACAACCTGCTGGAAAGCAGGCGTAAGGCAAGCATTGTATAAAGGCTCCATCGCAGTGCAGCCCCTGGTTCTCTCATCAACTGTAATTGATCTTTGCAAAATCAAATATTTTCTTATGCCCTGCGGGCAAATTTCGTTAATGCGTAATTTGGATTAATTTTATTGCATGGCTGCTCCCAAAAAATACCGCATGGATAAAACAGCTTTCAAAGTGCAGACTTTTGAGGAAGCGGATAATCACTATGGTGACTGGCAAAAGAAATCGTATAGCGAAAGACTGGATGCTGCATTTTATTTGATCAGCCAGGCTTTTGGTGTAAAGCCTTCCACAAAATTGGACAGAACTCTCTTCTCAAAGCGTAAACATGGCTGATTTTTTTAACGACGATTTTCGTGACTTTATCAGGGCGCTGAATAATCAGCAGGTCGAGTATGTGCTGGTGGGAGGCATGGCTGTTATTTTACATGGTTATGTAAGAACAACAGGTGATATGGACATCTGGGTCAGGAAAACAAAAGATAACTATAAGAAAATTGTCAGGGCTTTCTATGAATTCAGGATGCAGGTATTTGATATGACAGAAGAAAGATTTCTGAGTGATGAATTCGATGTATGGTCATTTGGAGTGGAGCCTGTTAAAATTGAATTGCTGACGGCAGTTAAAGGACTTGATTTCGATGAGGCATTTGGTTTGTCACAAACCTATACGGAAGAGGATATTCCCATTCGGTTTCTTCACATTAATAGTCTATTACAGGCCAAGAAGGCGGCAGGCAGATATAAGGACCTCGATGATATTCAGCAACTTCAAAAAAGAAAGAAAAAATAACCAGTTCATACCACCCGGCTATTATTCAGCTCTTCACTTATCATATTTCACACTTTCTTTTACTGCATTACGGTTAGCTTGCCGGCAAATCAAATGCTATGAGGTCATTCTTATTTGTTTTATGCATTGCAGCAACGTTTACTGCCGGGGCACAAACCGTACTGGTCATGGATTTTGTAAAGGTGAAAAATGACAAATACGCCGAAACCATGTTTTTCTACGAGAATAACTGGAAACTGTACCGGGATATAGCCTTGCAGAAAGGATTCATCACTTCCTACCGGCTCGAAAAAACAACGGCTGATACAGCAGCGCCATTCGATATCATCTTGATTACAGAATACCGTGATTCCTCCATGTACCATAAAAGTGAAGAAAATTTCAGGGATATACTGGCCACCGCCCGTCCTAACGGGCCATTACTGCTCAACGATTTAAAACCGGCGGATTTCCGGCAGAATGTCTTTGTAAAAATCACGGAAACAGTTTACAGCAGCGCCAATAAGAGAAAAAGAAAATAACCGGTGAAATACTGCCGCTTAGGGGAGAATACACAAAACCTCATTTCACCAATACAGGAGGGTCGAAAGGCCCTAAAAAGCCCTGTACTTGCCTAACATATTGATGGAAAGCCGATTGTATCCTTCGGGAACGATTTTGTCGGCTTCGGGACGGCCATTGTCAGCGTCCGGAACGGTTTTGACACTGCCGGGATGACAAAAATAACTGCCGGGATGGCAATTGTCAGAACCGGGAAGCCCGTTGTCACCTTCGGGACGACCGCTGTCAGCTTCCGGAAGCGTTTTAACACTGCCGGGATGACAAAAGTAACTGCCGGGATGGCAACTGTCAGCGTCCGGAAGCCCATCTCCGGTGCCGGGATGAATGAAGAAGCTATCATAAGAAATAATCACG
>CAYPBW010000303.1:0-2545 GCA_964409055.1 uncultured Chitinophaga sp.
ATTGCTCCCGCTGCTACAATACCTGCTGTGAGCCTCGCACTGAAATGACCTCCACCCCGGTAGTCTTCATTGCCACCAAACTTTTGGTGCGCCACCCAGTCGGCATGGCCGGGCCGGGGAATACTTCTTTGTTTATAGTAATCTTCGCTGCGGGTATTATTATTTTCAAATAAAATGGTGATGGGGAAACCGGTTGTTTTTCCATTGAACACTCCACTTTTAAAAACAGGGTAATCATCTTCCTTGCGTGGAGTAGTACCCTTAGCCTGCCCCCCTTTTCTTCTTGCCAAATCGGGAACTAAATCTTCCGGGGTTAATGATAAACCTGCAGGACAACCGTCAATGGTAATACCTACACATTCACCATGTGACTCACCAAAAATAGAAATGCGGAATATGCGGCCGAATGTATTCAAGTTAACTCTTTATATGGTGGATCGGGTTATTAGGTAAAGATACAGATGCGCCGAGTTTTTTCAGATCATCAAAAAAATCCGGATACGATTTATTTACTGCCTGTGCCTCTTCTATCACCATTTCACTGTCTGCTTTTAGGCCAGCTGTTGCACAGGCCATGACTATCCGATGGTCGTAATGAGAATGAACATCTGCTCCTTTTACTTTACCAGTGCCATGAACAATCATTAAATCATCTTCAAGGTCAATTCTTACTCCCATCTTATCGAACTCATCCTGCAGGGTAAGTGCCCGGTTACTTTCTTTATGTATCAACCGGCTCACTCCTTTGATAGTTGTTTTTCCGTGACAATAGGCAGCCAGTACCACCAATGGCGGAAACAGATCCGGGCAGTCAGTAGCATCAAAATAAAAACCGTTCATCTTAACCGGGTGTAACTGAATGCCTTTCGCATCCATGGCTATTCCGGCATTGGCAGCCATCAATGCATCAATGATTGCTTTGTCTGCCTGGGCAGATGTTAAATCAAGACCCCTGACAGTTATTGGCCCGGCAACGGCGCCTGCAACAAGAAGAAATGCAGCACCGCTCCAGTCACCTTCAACCGTATAGCTGACTGGCTGACTGGCTGATTGCCCACTTGATAGCTCACTGCTAAAAACAAACTCCTCAAAATCCCTGTTTTCTGGCAATTGTAGCCCGAACTGCTTCATCACATCTAATGTCAGGGAGATATAGGGCTTACTTTTTAGGTTACTCACTTTAATGGAAACATCTTTTGCACCTGCAGCAGCGTAAGCCATCAACAATCCTGTTAAAAACTGTGAACTGAGCGAACCATCCACTTCAATATTTTTTGGTTGCAACGGACCTTGAATAATCATTGGCAACTTACCATTATTGCTTTTCACTTTTACCCCCAATTGCGGCAACATCTCATCGAAAAAGTCCATTGGCCTTGTGAGCAAACTTCCTGAGCCGTCAATACTAATCTCTTTATCGCTCAACGCTGCCAAAGGAGTAAACATTCTTATACTTAATCCGCTTTCGCCACAGTTAATTTCATGCTCAACCGGGTCAACTCCCCTGCTTTCTACCTTCCATTCTCCATTTTCAAAAATTCTTTTGGCACCCAATCGTTCAATGATGTCCAATGCTGCTTTATCATCATTTGAATGACCGGGATTTACAATTACCGTTTGTCCTTTTCTTATTAATGCCGCAGCACAAGCCCTTTGCATGGAACTTTTAGAAGCTGGCGCCTGAACTGTCCCCTTTAATTGCGATGGATGTATTGTGACCTTCACTTATAAGTCTCCTATAATTTTCTCTAACTGTTTTAAAGAGATGGATTTTACTACTCCTTTGCCAATTTTTTCCAGTAACACATAATTCAATTCTTTTCTCTCCCGCTTCTTATCCATCCGAAGCACATTAAATACTTTTTGCTTATCAAATGCCGCATAGGTTGGCAAGTTGTACTTTTCAAGCACATCCACTACCCGGGCGGTTTGTTTGAATCCGCATAACTGTTCAGAAATATGACAGGCATAAGTCATACCGATAGCAATAGCCTGCCCGTGTAATAATTCATATTGGGTCTCCAGTGCATGCCCCAGGGTGTGGCCAAAATTCAGCAGCCGTCTTTCGCCCTTTTCAAATTCATCCTTTTGTACGACCCTGATTTTTATTTTAGCATTACGTTGTATCAATGTGCATATTGCTTTTTGCTTGCCCATGTATGTCTTTAATGAATTGTTCTCCAGTTCCCGGAACATAGCAGCATCTTTTATACAGGCATGCTTAATGATCTCTGCGAAACCATTCTCCCATTCCTGCTGCGGCAAAGAATGAAGGAAAACCATATCATGCAAAATGAAAGCTGGCTGCCGGATAGTGCCTACCATGTTTTTATACACTCCTGCGTCAACCCCGTTCTTTCCGCCAATAGAAGCATCTACCAAACCCAGAACAGAAGTTGGAATAAAGCCAAACCGGATACCCCTCATGTATACAGATGCCACATAGCCTGTAAGATCAGTAACAACTCCTCCGCCTACACCTACCAGCGTTGTCATCCGGTCAGCCTGCATTTCTATCAGCTTAGCAATAACAGCATCTGCCGTT
>CAYPBW010000304.1:0-2545 GCA_964409055.1 uncultured Chitinophaga sp.
GGCCCCTGGTTGGTATTATGCTGGCCGGGAAAGATGATTTGTACCGCTTCCCCGTTTTTAGTCAGTAAATCTGTCTTGTTGAAATATTGAAATTGCCAGATGTATTGCAATAGCCGTTCGTTCATGCCAGGTTAAGGTTTATTATTTAAAGTTAGAATTCCCTCTTTAAAAAACCTGAAACACTCAACCTCAAACATTAAACTTCTTTAATTCCCTCACCACCCTGCTTACCGGCAAACCCATCACATTATAGAAATCACCGCTGATGGATTTTATACCCACTACCCCTATCCATTCCTGAATGGCATAGGCTCCGGCCTTATCATAAGGTTTGTATTTGTCAACATAAAATTCAATCTGCTTTTCCGTCAGGTCATGAAACAGCACATCTGTTTTATCTGCAAAAGAAATCTCTTTATCTCCCTGCCTGATTACCACCCCGGTAATCACCTGGTGTTTTTCTCCTGACAAAGCCATCAAAATAGTGATTGCTTCCTCCCGGTGAACCGGCTTACCAATGATATGTTCATTCAGCACTACAATGGTATCAGCCGCCAAAATGATATCATCATTATTTCTCCTTTGCTGTACTGTCAAAGCTTTATTACGGGCAATATGAACAGCAATCTCTTCCGGGTGAAGGCCCGGGGGAAAATCCTCATCGGTATCAGCCACTACAATTTCAAAAGGCACTTCGGCCCATTCCAGTAACTGTTTTCTCCTGGGAGATTGAGAAGCTAAAATGATACTCATAAATAAAAATAGAAAAACACCATGGACACTATACCGGTAAACATGACCAGTTTGGCCATTGTGCTGAGTTGATGATAATGATGGGTTGTTGAACTGTTCTTTAGCCTGACCAGCAAAAGGCATAAGGGGAAAATGATAGCCACAATACTATAAGCCACAGGCAGCCACCATTGGAACTGCAGCATGTACACCTGGATAATAATCAGCATGGCGATCAATACCACCAGCCATACCGCTATATACACTTTGGTTGCGTTAATACCCCAAACAATGGGCATGGTACGACAACCATATTTTTCGTCACCCGGCATATCCTCCATGTCTTTTATCGCTTCCCGGATCAGGGAAATGATAAAAGCAAAACCGGCATAGAGCATGGCCAGGCGAAAGAATTTATAATGATTTGTAGTGCCGGCGCCGACAGCATCAGCCAAATTCACTTTTGAAAAGAAAATAATCAGTATCGTCCATCCTGTCAAAAAAGAGATAACTACATTACCCACCAATAAACTCTTTTTGAAGTTGGTGGAATAGAACCATAATAAGGCCACACAAATCACATTAGCCAGCACCAGGTACCATTTTTGCAAAAAAGGCAAGGCCAGAATTGTAAACAAGAGGCCAGTTGTACTCAGCATAAAATGCCAGGCAATAGCCCAGCGGCGATGAATTACTTTGTCAACCACCATTTTCTCCGGCTTGTTCACCTCATCAATATTGATGTCAAAATAATCATTGATGATGTAACCGGCTGCGGCAATCAGCAGGGAAGCCAGCAAAAGAAAAACAAAATGAAGACTATCATTTGCCGGAATATTCTCTTTATACAGAGGATAGTAAATGCAGGACTGGAAAAGAAACTGCGTTAAAGCAATAAAAAAGAGATTAGGCAGTCGCACCAGTTTGAGGAAAGCGGCTATCAATCTCATGGAATTAGTTTAAGATGGAAAGATACTACAGAACTTTAAAGCTATGGAGAAACACATTAATATATTACCGGGAAGCCACATCCTCCCTGTAATGCCAGTGGTCATTCAGCTTCAGTACTTTTTCGATCACATCCCGCACACTGGCAAATCCGCCATTGAAAGGAGAAACGTATAAAGAAACAGTTTTCACTTCATTCACTGCATCAGCCGGGCAACAGGGAAGCCCGACCGCCTGCATAGCAGAAATATCCGGCAGGTCATCTCCCATATACAGCACTTCTTCTTTCTTTAACTTATTTTCCTGGATGAATTTTTCAAGAAAGGCGCCTTTATTTAAAACAGACATGGTTACATCCTTCACCCCCAGTTTGTCAAGCCGGTCATGCACCTGGGGTGAATTACCACCGGAAATCACTTTTACCCTGTAACCATTCTTCAATGCCATTTGCAGGGCAAAGCCATCTTTGATATGCATTCGCCTGGCCTGCAAACCATTGTCAAGTACCAGCACGGTACCATCGGTCAGCACTCCATCCACATCGAAAACGAATGTGGTGATTTTCTTAAAGTGTTCAAGAATGTTCATGTAACTGGTTAGCCTGTTAACTTATCAACTGATAAACTACTTCTGATTATCCCGCCATTCATACACCCACGAACTTTGTATCATTTCAAGGTGGCCTTCATTACTTTCTTCTCTTTTACCTGTAAAGCCGGGTATCTGCAGCACCCATTCCAGCAAGTCGGTAAAGCGAACCCTGTATATTTTTCCTTCGTTAAATTCATCACCAAAACGTTCATACAGCTTCAGGGCAATATCTTCATAATCGTTCCAGTGTATAGGGGGTTCAAATTGATTCATA
>CAYPBW010000305.1:0-2540 GCA_964409055.1 uncultured Chitinophaga sp.
ACAGATCAACACCAAAGACGTGCCCACCCGTGACCTCCTGAGTGTAAGCGTAAGCTTGGGTTTCAATACCCAATCCGTTTTCAAAGATTTTACCAGCAATACCCGCAATGGTATGGATTGGCTGGGATTTGACGATGATACAAGAGGATTGCCAAAAGGCTTTCCATCTTCCGCACAGGTTTACAGAGCAGGTAATACACAGCAACGCCTGGAATGGACAAGGTCATTCAACGGCAATGTATATGCTGAAACAAACAATACAGCATTACCTACCCAGACATACAGCATTACCTGGGGTAAGAGTAACAAATTCAAGAACGGCGGCACACTCGGAACAATTTTCTCGCTGCAGTACCGCAACAGCATGCTGAAGTATAGTGTACAAAGAAGATTGCATGAAGATGATGGAGGCACAGTGGTTCAGTTGAATGACGACCAGAATAAATACAGTGTGAATACCGGTGCTATTGCCAATATCACTTATGTGAAAGGCAGACACAAAGTATCTTTTAAGAACTTGTACAACCAGTTATTTGAAGACAATTATTATACAAGGTCCGGTGTAAACAACGACCGCATACAGGATATCAATTTCCGTTCTTCGGTTTTGAACCAGCGTTCACTTTACAGCACCCAGCTGGAAGGAGATCACCAACTGACAACCAGTGGTATTAAACTGAGGTGGAACGGAAACTTTGCCTATAACTGGAAATCACAACCTGACCTTCGTACCATTTCTTATAACCGTGGCAAAGGCACTACAGATCCTTTTGAATATAATGATGATGATACCCGTCGCTTCTTCAGCAGTTTGAAAGATTATAGCTACGGAGCCAATGGTTCAATCAGTATTCCGTTTACTTTCAATAAGGATAAACAAACATTCAAAGCAGGCGGCTCTACCCTCATCCGTATCCGCGACTTCCGCAGCCGCATCTTCCAGTACGTACCGGCTTCTGCCACTCAGTTCGATCAGAGCAAAGAGACCTTACCGTTTGACCAGATATTTGCCCCGCAGAATATCGGTATTGATGGCTTTGTACTGAATGATTTTACCAATAACCAGGACAAGTATTTTGGTGTATCGGTACTGAATGGCATGTTCGGAATGTTTGATAACAAGTTTGGTGAAAAGATACGTTTGGTGTGGGGTGTTAGGGTAGAGAATTTCCAGCAGTTCTTAACTACGAAAGATGTTACCTCTAAACGAATAGTGGTGAATACAGAAAAATGGGATGTATTGCCTTCGTTTAATTTCACCTTTGCCCCCAATACAAAAAATAGTATCCGTCTCGCCGGCAGCCGTACCGTGGCAAGGCCGGAGTTCAGGGAAATTGCTCCGTTCTCCTTCTATGATTACGAGGCTAACTACGGCGTAAATGGTAATGTAGACCTGCAGCGCAGTTCTATACTCAACGGAGATATCCGTTACGAGTTTTATCCCAAAGGCGGCGAAGCCATTACATTCGGCGCTTTCTATAAATTCTTTAACGACCCTATTGAATTGCGCCTCGATCCTTCCAGTGTGCTCGACAGAAGAAATTACGGTTATTCCAATGCTGACGAAGCTTATACATTAGGTGCAGAATTTGAAGTAAGAAAGAACCTGGATTTCCTCGGAGATAATTTTACCAACTTCAGCACATTTGCTAACCTTACTTATATCTATTCAAAAGTAACGTTGCAGGGTTCTTCTCCTTCTACACGACCGCTGCAGGGCCAGTCACCTTATCTTATCAACCTGGGCCTGCAATATAACAGCAAGCAGGGCGGATGGAACGGATCATTATTGTACAACCGCATTGGTCAGCGCCTGGCATTGGTAGGTATCAGTAACCTCGGTTTTCCTGATGTATATGAAAGGCCGAGAGATCAGGTAGATTTCCAGTTAGCCAAAAAAATATTGAAAAACAAAGCAGAGATAAAACTCACATGGGCTGATTTGCTCAACCCGGCCTACTACTTCTATGAGAATGTAGATACGAAGAAAGCTTTCAGCAGTGGCAGCGACAGGCTGTTCAACAGTTACAGGCCGGGCTCTACCATCACCATCGGCTTTACCTATGATTTTAATATTGGCAAGAACAACGCATTTACCAAAAAATAAAAAACAAAACTCAAAACAAGTAATATGAAAAAGATCCTTTTTGGTGCACTGACCCTGATCACACTTTTCGGTGCTACCTCTTGTGTAAAGGTGAATTTTGAAGAAGAGCAGGTGAATACGCCTACACCGGAACCTACCAGCAATATTATCCAGGGTACCATTTCCTCCAGCCGTTTCTATGCAAAAGGAACATGGATCCTTAAAGGATATGTGTATGTTACGGATGGTGCCACCATCACTTTCGAGGCAGGTTGTATAGTAAAGAGTGATATAACAGAGAAGGGTGCATTGATCATTGAAAGAGGTGCTAAACTGATTGCATCAGGCACTGCCGCCAATCCGATTGTATTTACCAGTGGTAAAGCTGTGGGTTCAAGGGCTCCCGGTGACTGGGGTGGTATTATCCTGTTAGGTAAAGCGCCTACCAATCGTC
>CAYPBW010000306.1:0-2539 GCA_964409055.1 uncultured Chitinophaga sp.
ACAACAAAATATTATAAGGGAATATTTCCGTGTTTTTTCCTTGGCCGCTTGGCTACTTTGTTTTCCAGCATGGCAAAAGCCTTGATGAGTTTCTTCCTTGTTTCTTTTGGTTCTATCACTTCATCAATAAAGCCTCTTTCTGCAGCAGTGTAAGGGTTTGCAAAGAGTTCGGCATATTCAGCCTCTTTTTCCAGCAGTTTTTTTGCCGGATCTTCGGCAGCGGCAATTTCATTTTTGAAAATGATCTCACTGGCTCCTTTGGCACCCATCACAGCGATTTCAGCAGTAGGCCATGCATAGTTCATGTCGGCGCCAATGTGTTTGGAATTCATTACATCATAAGCACCTCCATAGGCTTTTCGGGTAATAACTGTGCAACGGGGAACGGTAGCTTCACTTAATGCATAAAGGAGTTTTGCTCCATTGGTGATGATGCCATTCCATTCCTGGTCGGTGCCCGGTAAAAAGCCCGGTACATCCACCAATACCAGCAAAGGAATATTAAAACAATCGCAGAACCGGGTGAATCTTGCTCCTTTTTTCGAGCTTTCAATATCCAGTACCCCGGCAAGGCTTTGGGGCTGATTGGCAACGATGCCGATACTTCTTCCGGCAAGCCGGGCAAAGCCTACCACAATATTATCTGCATAATATTCATGGATTTCAAAGAAACTATCTGTATCACAAATCCCTTTTATTACTTCCCGGATATCATAGGGTTGATTGGCGCTGGGAGGTACAATTGTTTCCAGCACCTCTCTTGTTTCATCTCCCAATGTGTAAGGAATTTTCTGCACTACATCCTCGCAGTTTTGCGGCATATAACTCAGCATTTTCTTTACCTGGTTGATGCAGTCCATATCATTCAGCGCTGTAAGGTGTGTTACTCCTGACTTAGTAGAGTGAGTAGATGCACCGCCCAGTTCTTCGGAGCTTACTTCTTCGTTGGTTACCGTTTTTACTACATTAGGACCGGTTACAAACATGTAACTGGTATTCTCGACCATGATGGTGAAATCAGTCATAGCGGGAGAATATACAGCGCCACCAGCACAGGGCCCCATGATGGCGGAAATCTGTGGTATTACCCCGGAGGCTTGTACATTCCTAAAAAAAATATCAGCGTAGCCGCCCAGCGACCGCACACCTTCTTGTATGCGGGCACCACCGGAGTCATTCAATCCTACCATGGGGGCACCAGATTTCATGGCCATATCCATAATGCGACAGATCTTCTCGGCATGTGTTTCAGACAAAGCGCCGCCAAACACAGTAAAGTCCTGGGCAAAAACATATACCAGCCTCCCGTTCACGGTTCCGTACCCGGTAATAACACCGTCTCCATAATATTTCTGGTCTTCCATACCAAACTCCTTGGTACGGTGTGTTACCAATGCCCCGATTTCTTCAAATGAGCCGGGGTCCATGAGCAGTTCAACCCTTTCTCTTGCCGTGAGTTTTCCTTTTTTGTGCTGCGCTTCAATTCGCTTAATACCACCACCCAGTTTTCCTTCTTCTAATTTTTCCCGGAGTATTTCGACTTTTGATTTCATAGTTAATGTTGTTGTGAATAGTCAATTGATGATTAATGTGCCAGCCTTCTTTTCCAGCTTGTGGATTTATGTTCAACCGGATTGAGCATCTTCTTTTTCTCCTGCCAGTATTTTAATGCTGCTAATGCTGCAATCTCTGCGTTGGCCTTTTGTTTTTCTTTTATCTTTTCAGGGGTGTAGTAATTTTTTACAAAGTGAGTGTCGAAGTTACCACTGAAGAAAGCATCATGTTCGAAAACAAATGTTCCAAAAGGCAACGTGGTGGATACACCCTCGATCTTATAATTTTTAATGGCCTCCAGCATTTTTTGAATAGCCTCTGTTCTTGTTTTTCCATGTACCACCAGTTTGGCGATCATCGGGTCATAATAAATCGGGATAGTCATTCCTTCTTCATATCCATCATCCACCCGGATACCTTCGCCAACAGGTTTTTCGTATTTGGTTAATGTGCCGATAGACGGAAGGAAATTGTTCAACGGATCTTCGGCATATACTCTCAGTTCAATGGCATGGCCATTGGGTTTGATATCATCCTGCGTAACGGCCAGTTTTTCTCCTCTTGCAATTCGGATTTGTTGTTCCACCAGGTCCAGGCCGATGATCATTTCAGAAACCGGGTGTTCAACCTGCAACCGGGTATTCATTTCGAGAAAATAGAAATTTAATTTATCGTCCACCAAAAATTCCACTGTGCCGGTGCTTACGTAATTACAGGATTTAGCAACGAGTACCGCAGCTTCCCCGATCTTATTTCTCATTTCAGGGGTGACAATTGCAGAAGGTGTTTCTTCTACTACTTTCTGGTGACGGCGCTGGATACTGCACTCTCTTTCGAGTCCATGAATAACATTGCCATATTTATCAGCTACCACCTGTACTTCAATATGCCGGGGTGAAGTCACATATTTTTCGATGAAAACAGACCCGTCACCAAAAGATGATTTTGCTTCACTAATAGCTCTTTCCATCTGTTCCTGCATATC
>CAYPBW010000307.1:0-1103 GCA_964409055.1 uncultured Chitinophaga sp.
TTGTGTACCTGTAGCGGCAGAAGCACCGATAATTTCTCCATTACCTGCCAGTACTTGTGCTGGTTCTCCTGTTACACTGAGTGTTATCGGTGGTAACCTGAACGGCGCTGCCAACTGGAGATGGTATACCGGTTCTTGCGGCGGTACTTTAGTTGGTACCGGTAATACTATTACGGTAAGCCCTGGAGCCACTACTACCTATTATGTACGTGGTGAGGGTGGCTGTGCACCTGCACCTGGTCCTTGTGCAACAAGGGTAGTTACAGTGAGTGCCTGTACCTGCGTTAGCCCTGAATCCGCCACTATTTGTGCCGGCCAGATTCAAAGGCTCAGGGTAAGTGGTACGGGTGCCCCTGCTTCCAATACAACATCTTCAGGAGCCATAACAGTTACCATACCTGATGCCAGTGCAACAGGTGCAACACATGCAATACCTGTTTCACTTCCTGCCGGTGCTACAATTACATCAATGAGTGTCAACTTTAATATCACGCATACATGGGATGCTGACCTGGTGATCAACCTGAGGGCCCCCAATGGTAATGTACTGAACCTGGTAAACCAGCGTGGTGGCAGTGGAGACAACTTTACTAATACAACTATTAGTTCTGCTTCAGCAACATCCTTAGCTACCGGAGCACCTCCATTTACAGGTACCTTTGCTGCTGATGCTGCTTTGGGTCAGGGTCCAACCGGTAATGTGTCTAACGTAAATAACTGGGCTGCTTTGTGGACTGGTGCGGTGAGCGGCAACTATGTTCTTGCTATGCGTGACCTTGTTGGCGGAGATATTGGTACGCTTACCTCATGGTCAATAACTATTAACTATACAGCTGATCCTACTGCTACCTGGACTGGTCCTGCCGGGACTATTTTTGCTGATCCTGCGGCAACGGTTCCATATGTAGCCGGTACCCAGGCCAACAGTGTATATGTACAGCCAACTGCGACCTCAACGTATACAGCGAATACCATTGTAGGCGGTCCTTGTGCCGGTCAGACAATCAATATTCCGATTACAGTGAACCCGCTGCCTACAGTGGCTGTTTCACCTAACCCGGGTGGTTGTGCACCTGTAACGCTTACAGCATCAGGCGCTACTG
>CAYPBW010000307.1:1203-2525 GCA_964409055.1 uncultured Chitinophaga sp.
CGTCCGTTGTCCGGCGTATGTCCCAATACTGTATCTACGATTTCAGTAAATATTACGGGTGGAGTATCTCCGTATACCTTAGTATATACAAACGGAACAACCAACTATACGTATAATGGTTACACAAGTGGTACCCCTATCCAGGTTACCCCTGCTGTAACGACAGGTTATACGATTGTTTCAGTAACAGGTGCCAACGGATGTCCTGGTGTAGGTAATACAGGTGTTGCAACTATTAACGTAGTACAGCCTCCTGCCATCACCAGCCAGCCAGCTACTACAACAGTTTGTGCAGGTGGCAATGCTACCTTCACAGTAGCTGCCACTCCGGCCATTGCTACTACAACGTTCCAGTGGCAGGTAAGCACCAATGGTGGTGTTAGCTGGGCCAACCTGACCAATGTGGCTCCTTATTCAGGAGTAACATTGTCTACACTTACAATTACTGGTGTTACAGCAGGTATGCATAACAACAGGTATCGTGTAATTGTGGGAGGTCAGTGTCCTCCTCAGCCATTGACCAGCAGTGCTGCAATTCTGAATGTGAATGTGCCTCCTGCGATCACAACGAACCCGACGAGCATCAGCAGGTGTTTGGGTACATCAGCCAGCTTCACTGCTGCGGCCAGCGTATCAAGCGGTAATGCTTCATTCAGCTACCAGTGGCAGGTGAGTGTTGACGGTGGTGTTACATTCTCCAATATCAGTGGCGCTACTTCAGCTACCTATACCATCGCCAGTGTAACACAGGCCATGAATGGTAACAGGTACCGTTGTGTTGTGACTGTAGCACCTTGTGCTACAACAGCTACAACAACTGCTGCTACGCTGACAGTGATACCGCTGCCTAATGTTACTATTTCTTCACCGGTTACTCAGCTGGTTCCGGGCCGTACTACCACTATCACAGCTTCCAGTACTCCGGCTGCAGCAGCAGGGGGATGGTCCTGGACATTAAATGGTGGTGCAATAGCGGGTACAACTAACAGCCAGACAGTGAATATAGACGGTGTTGGTTCATACCAGGCTACTGTAACAGATGTAAACGGATGTGTGAACAAGTCGAATGTACTGGTAATTGGAACGGAAGCATCTGATCGTTTGTGGATCTATCCAAACCCGACCACCGGTCAGTTCCAGGTAAGATTGTACTACGGCAGTGATGTAGCAGAAAAGAGAGCCGTACATATTTACGATGAACTGGGTCAGATCATTATGACCAAGGAGTTCAACCTGGTAACGGAGACACCGGATTACCTGCAGATGGACTTCGATCTGAGCAAGCAGGCCCGTGGTGTGTATGTGGTGAAAGTGGTACACAA
>CAYPBW010000308.1:0-2512 GCA_964409055.1 uncultured Chitinophaga sp.
TTCTTACAAACAAGATACAGAATATTCGCTGAAGTTTGTCAGAGCAAAATACCTCTGTATGTTACCGTTAGGGCACAGGATCATATCCACTACCGCCCCAGGGATGACACCTGGAAATTCGTTTAATGGACAGCCACATACCTTTAAAAACTCCATGCTTTTTCAATGCCTCGGCTGCATAATGTGAACAGGTGGGGGTAAACCGGCACTTAGGGCCCAGCCAGGGAGAAATTACCCACTGGTAAATTTTTATCAGTGCAATGAAAGGCAGACTAAGTATTTGCAGCAGTGTTTTCATCGGAGTAATTTACCAGGCGGTTCAGCATTACCGTCATTGTTTCGCATAAATCAGTATATACTGGCAGGTCTTTAGATGTATAAATGAAAAAAATATACAGGCCTTTTCCTGCAGCAGCAAGTTTCTTCTGCAAATGTAATTTCTGCAAGCGGTACACTTCCCGGATAAGTCTTTTCACCCTGTTTCGGTCCGTTGCTTTTTTAAAATTTTTGGATGATACACCAACCCCGGCTACAAGGCCCGGAACCGGCTGTACGAGGTAAAAAACACGAAGGCTGCCAACAGAAAAACGCTTGCCTGATTGAAATAATAGTTCAATCGCTTTCCGGCTTTTAAGCCGCTCCTGTTTTCCCAATGTAAATTGTCTAGGCAAAATAAAAAAGCTCCGTTTCCGGAGCTATAAATATAATAAGCTTGTACCCCGTTTGGGATAACTATGTTGCTATTTTAATTTTCTTTCATCAGAAACTGTCAGCTTCTTACGGCCTTTTGCACGGCGGCTTGCCAGTACTTTACGGCCATTGGCAGTTTGCATACGTTTACGAAAACCATGTACGGTCTTACGGCGCTTACGATGAGGTTGAAATGTACGTTTCATTGTTTTATCTCTTTTTCACTATTTGAAATGTAGACCGGGAGAACGGTCCGGGTTTCAGTTTAGCGCAGATCACCACATCCGCTGCTTTGTGAAAGGACGGCAAAGGTAAGGGAATGAGACCAGAACCCGGAACCTAAAATGTAGCTTTTTTAGGATAGCAGGGCTTATTGATTGAAAATCAGTTCAAATTTTGCCAAGATCTACATGAGTAGATTGTACTGGTGCACCGTAGAATAGAAATCCATGACTGTCAAAATCGCCGGTGGAGTCTGTTGTGTAAAAAAAACGTTTAGCGTTTCTGGCACAGCGGGTCTCTATCTCCGGGTGGCGGACAAGGTAATCTGCAAGGCTGCTTGCCACAATTTCTCCCTGCGAAATGAGTTTGACACCAACCGGTAAATATTCCCCGATTTTCTCTTTGAGTAAAGGATAATGTGTGCATCCTAACAGCACCACATCGATATTTTCTCCTTTTTCAAAGAGCTCTTCTAAGTTGTTCTTTACAAAATAATCTGCTCCATGCCCGAGATGCTCATTATTCTCCACCAATGGTACCCACATAGGGCAGGCTTCCTGGAAAACTTTTACCTCCGGAAAAAATTTTCCAATCTCCATTGGGTAAGACTCGGATAATACCGTACCGCTTGTAGCCAATACACCCACTTCTTTAGTTTCTGAAAATGTACCAATAACCTCCGCTGTGGGTCTTATTACTCCCAACACCCTGTTACCCGGTGCTATTTTTGGCAAATCATTTTGCTGTATGGTACGTAATGCTTTGGCGGAGGCTGTATTGCAGGCAAGAATAACCAGCGAACAGCCTTGCTCAAAAAACCATTTAACGCATTCCAGTGTATAATGATACACTGTTTCGTAAGAACGGGTACCGTAGGGAGAACGGGCATTATCTCCCAGGTACAGATAATCATATTCCGGTAGCCGGGAAACGATCTCCTTTAAAACGGTAAGACCTCCATAACCGGAATCAAATACACCTATAGGCCCTTGTTGTTGCATAATGCAAAAATAGTGATGTGGCCTCTGGCTATAAATAATAAATCCCATCTGGTTAACCAGATGGGATTTACCACTAGAAAATTCGATTTATTTCGTTCCGGGTTTTGCCGGCTGATTGGGTAACTTGATATTCAACTTGGTAAGAACCAACAGCGAAATATCATCAGCCTCAGGCGCCACAAGAAATGTGTCAGAATTCATTACATGAGTATAGCCTTTCTCCTTGGCCACCTGCTCAATTGCCTTTTTTGCCCTTGCATAAAAAGGTCTCAGTAATTCCTGCTGTTTGTATTGCTGTACTTGTTGAATTAGTGATTCAGCGCCATCTAACTCATCTTTATAATTCTGTAAGTCTTTTAAGATTTGCTCTCTTACACCTGCTGGCTTGGTAGTATCTGTATACTCTCCCAACTTACGCTGGTATTCACCCTGTACATACTGAATACGGGGCATGATAGAATCTTTTATAAATTGCTGACCTACGGTGTCCATATTCACTTTTTCAGGAGCCAGTTCCGGCATTAATCCTACGATGTCATCAATACGGATATAAGCGATCTTGGTTTGTGCAGATGCAGACCCTGCCACAAATAACCCTG
>CAYPBW010000309.1:0-2503 GCA_964409055.1 uncultured Chitinophaga sp.
TGCTCTTCCGTATGCATCTGCAATCCCCTGATATTACTCAGCAATCCGTCAAAATTGCTGAACTCTGCACTGCCACCGAGGAAGTAATGCTTATCATAATCCTCAAAATGGTTAATAATTGTACGCTGCTTAACAGCATCGGGATTACGGCTTGAGAATTTGAACAACTGTGCATCCGGAATTCCGGAAAGAATAGCAAATAAAGCCCTTGCTGTAGAGAAATGCGGTGCAAAACATTTTTCGAAGAAAATTCCGTTGCGGCAGAGGGAATCAAAAAAAGGCGTTGTATTCAAAGGGTTACCGCTCATGCTGCTTTTATACATGCTGAACGATTCACATTGTACTAAAACAATATTAGGCCGGCTTTCAAATGAATTACTTCTTGGTGCTGCCTGGCGCCTGTAGGTAAAATTATTTTTATCAGGCAATTGCATCCATTCAGCCATAATGGGAAAAACTTCCCTTGCTTTTGCTTCATTATGATCTGGTTTGCGCAGTCTCAATGTTGCAAAGAAGTTCTGCAATGGATTGATAGCAATATAAGACTTGAAGCTATTTTTGAAACGAAAGCTGTCATTTCTTCCCAATGGAGGCCAGGAAAGGTTGCCCCAGGCAAAAAAAGCCAGTACCACAATGGCTATGAAAAAGAATTTTCGCCGGTAAGGTATTCCTTTTCCATCGGTACGGTTTATTACCATCCAGTGGCTGCGATGATACATCCAGCGAAATAAAATAACTGCAACCACCAGCCCCAGCAACATCAGAATCATCGGGTAAGTCTGCCACATCATCTTCCAGGAAATACTGAAGTCCTCAGCAAAATTCATCGCTCCTGCATCTAATGGAGTTTGATTGTAAGAGAAACTGCCAAAACCAGCTGCAAAAAAGAAAAAGATGATAAAAGTAATTACTGCAAGGTACCATGTCCACCATTTCTTATTCCGGGATGAGTAAAATGGAGAAAAATGCGGAAGCAAACTAATAACAACGATTGGCAGCAATACAAAAGCTATCCATCGAAGATCGTACCGGGCCCCCATCAAAAAGGATGGTATTGTTTCGCCAAACGTAATCCCATTTGGCCTGAAGGCAAAAAAAGTAATAAACCTGAACAGGGTAAAAATGAAAAAAAAGATGACAAAGAGGTTTGCCACCCACAATAAGGTCTTTGGTATTTTGTAACGTACTAACATCCCGGCAAAACAGCCTGTAATTCAGGCGGTCAAAGGACTACAAAAGAATAGAATTTAAACGGTTTCAACAACAAGTTGTTAAGTTACTGGTAGCAGCTATCGTATTCACAGGTATCAGTTACTTTTGCTGCCATGCTTTTCCTGAACCTTGTTTTTTGGCCCTGGCTGCAGCAATTAGATGAAAGTCTGTTTGTGACCATCAACAGTCAATGGACCAACCCTGTTTTTGATATAGTAATGCCTTTCCTGAGAAAATCAGATCACTGGGTGCCGCTTTACCTCTTCCTGCTTGTTTTTATACTGATGAACTTCAGAACAAAAGCTGTCTGGTGGATCATTTTCTTCATTATCACAGTGGGAATGACAGATTATATAGGTACCAATGCTTTTAAATACGGGTTTGAAAGAATACGGCCCTGCAACAGTGCCAATATGCTGGAACATTTGCGTTTGCTTGTTCCCTGCCCTTCAGGTTTTGGCTTTACCTCCAATCATGCAGCCAATCATTTTGGCATGGCTACTTTTCTATTCCTTAGTTTCCGTCACCTGTTTAAAAACCGGGTATGGCTGGCTTACCTGTGGGCTGGTTCTATAGCCTATGCACAGGTTTATGTAGGGGTTCACTACCCTATGGATGTAATTGCCGGTGCAGCCTGGGGAATATTGGCGGGAAGTATTACCGGTAAAGTGTTCAATAAGTGGTTTGGGTTACATGCAGAGCATTTACAACATCAGTGAGCTATTTTCTTATTATGAAAAAGCATGTACCTCGCCGTTTCGTAATAACCCAGCGTCAACTGCCTGATTAGTGATCTTTCCCTTTCTGGTGGTTCATCAGGAAGCAGCGGGTTGTTATGCGTAAGCGGATAAAATCCTTCGCCTTTTGTCTGCAGGCTGTATTCGTAATAATATTTTCCGCCAACCAATCCGATTAGTCTTCTGTCAAAATCCAGTACAAAAGCATGATTGTTGATATAATCAGAATCTGAAGAAGGTGGCAGTGCAAAAATATTTCTGCCCATAGTGGTATTGGTAACCGGTTGGTTAATTAATCCTGCGATAGTAGGCATAATATCAACCTGTGAAACTTTTCTTTCGATTACCTGTGGCTGAATTTTTCCGGGTGCATAAAAGAGCATCGGCACATGCTGCAAGGTCAGGCTTTGATCTGTCCACACTTTAGGCATCATGTCACCGGCTATGCCCCTAATGCCATGATCCCCGACAAAAACAAAAATGGTGTTATTGAAATATTTTTCTTTAGCTGCAGCCTCCATAAAAACTTTATAGGTATAATCCATATACGCATA
>CAYPBW010000310.1:0-2491 GCA_964409055.1 uncultured Chitinophaga sp.
CCCCAGCTCTGCAAGACTTGCAGCCTCGCATAATTATGCTATCGCCTAATGCGGTATTCCCAATGCGTTTATTGCCCTTCCTTATACCGGTTGTAGTCTTTTACGATAATCTGTTTTCCGGTAAACCAGTTTTTATAAGCGTTGTTCTTTGTATTGATGCCGGGCCAATCAGATAGTTGTTTCTTCAGCCAGCGGGTCGATGTAAAATACATTCGTTTTCCGGTGTTGCTTTCTTCCAATATAAAAAACTGGTCATTTTTGGAGCCGGGGTCGGGCTGTTCAAAATACCATAAATGATAATAGCCCCCGATTACTAAGCGATGAAGAAAAACAGGCTTGCTTGATTTTGTTTTTTCAGGTTTAATAAGCATAGCATATGCGGCGTCAATGGAATCTGATACATACCAGCTTACTTGTTCGGGTTTTGTTTCATCCCACCGGACAAAATATGCCCTGATACTGCCGGGATAAATAATCCTGATGGAATCATTATTAAATTCTGCCACCACATAATCATGCCGGTAGGCAGCTCTTACCTGGGGTTTTATCCCCACATCTCTTGTTTTCAATACAATAGTACAGGTAATCGTATCTCCATTGAGGGTGACAATTCCGCCATTGTGTTGCAACTGCCCGGAAACCGAATAACCTGCTATAAGCACTAAAAACAGAGTGGATAAAGCTGAAAAACGGGTTTGAAGTTTCATAGATTTAAAATAATAAAGAAGTTATCATTTGCAAATGCTTCCGATCTGGAAAAACAAAGAAAAATAACCATAGTTCGGCAACAGTATCTCTTTTTCCAGGCAGGCAAATGCTGGTAAAATCTTTATTGAAGGCTGCTTTGTTTATGCTTCGATGACATGATTTGTCCCGCCCTGTCAGTGTTGAAGACCAAAAGTTACCTGTTTTGTCACCGGCAGCGCCTTTTTTTGCCCCGGCACGGTTATTCGGTATGGACTAAGTCAATTAAACAAAGCATAGCTTTACTCATTCTTAAACACTGATTATGGAAATTGAAATCTTCACCCTGGCGGATTTTGCCCAGGACAACAACTCCAAGCTAACCATTGTGGGCACTTTTGACAGTATTAATTCCAAACAATTCCCGGCACAGCACCCTGCCTGTACGCTGGCCTGCCGCCTTCGCTTTGCCGCCAAAGAAGCCGGCCCGCATGATTTTAAATTAAGACTTATCAATACCGATGGAAAGGAAATTATTCAGCCGATCGAAGGCAATATCAATATTGGTAACCCGCCCAACGGGCAATTCGCTTCTGTTAACGTTGTGATCAACTTCAACCAGTTGCAGTTTGAAAAAGCCGGCCGTTATTCATTCGAATTATATGTTGACGGCGAATGGAAATCCGGTTTGCCCTTATTACTGAACCAGGTATCCTGACAGATCAATCATCCCCGTATACGGCCATCTGTCAATCAGGAGGCTAATTAATGAACCGCTTTTGCTGCTTACAGAGGCTTTGCCTTAACTTAGAAGCAGTAAAATCATTTGTATGAAGAAACATTTTGTATTCCTGATGTTTATGGCACCCATACTGGCAGCAGGCCAGTTACAGTATCCTACTACTAAAAAAGGAGAAACAGTAGAAGATTATCATGGCACTAAAGTGGCCGATCCTTACCGCTGGCTCGAAGATGACAACAGTGAAGAGACCAAAGCATGGGTACAGGCCCAGAACAAAGTGACCTTTGATTACCTGGCCACCCTGCCACAGCGGGATAAAATCAAAAAAAGGCTGGAAGAGCTCTGGAATTATCCGAGGTACTCTTCACCTTCCAAAAAGAACGAGTACTATTATTTCTACAAGAACGATGGTTTGCAAAACCAGGCAGTGCTTTACCGCCAGAAAGGACTGGATGGAAAGCCGGAAGAATTTCTGAATCCCAATACACTGAACAAAGAAGGTATTGCGGCGCTGGGCTCTACCAGCTTCAGCAAATCCGGAAAATATTTTGCCTATAGTGTAGCCGTAGCCGGCAGCGACTGGCAGGAGGGTTACATTATGGAAACGGCTACCAAAAAAGTATTGACAGACAAGATACGCTGGATCAAATTCAGCGGCTTTAGCTGGAAGGGTGATGAAGGTTTCTATTACAGCGGCTATGATCAGCCTGATGAAAAAACAAAACTCAGCAAGCAAAACCAGAATCACAAAGTGTTTTATCACAAACTGGGCACTGATCAGTCGCAGGATGAACTGATTTACCAGGATAAAGAGCATCCGCTGCGTTATCACGGGGCCGGGCTTACTGAAGACAAGCGGTTCCTCATCCTCCAGGTTTCTGAAGGCACCAGTGGTGCAGAAATCTGGTACTGGGACCTGGAGGACCCCGCACAGGATAAATTCAACTTGCTGATCAAAGGGTTCTCTACTGAACCAGATGTGATAGATAATTACAGCAGCAGGCTGCTGGTAAGAACCAATGATGGCGCCCCCAATTACAAAGTGGTGTTGATCGATCCTAAAAA
>CAYPBW010000311.1:0-2480 GCA_964409055.1 uncultured Chitinophaga sp.
ATCGCATCTACCTGCTGTTTGGTCAGGTTGGCGAGTATCTTGTTTTGCTGATCCACATAATTGGCCGGCAGGTTATAATCCAGTATGCGGCCGATAAAGCCAGCTTTCTGAATACCGGTTTCATAGAGCAATGCATCCCGCTGACCCAGGGAATTCTTCATGAATTTGAGTTCAGCTTCCGTGATGCCATTGTCACGATAATTTTTCAATTCTTTCATCACTTCTATCAATGCGCTGTCTGTAGCATCGGCACGGATACCGGAACTGAATTCAAAATCACCTGTGTATTCATCCGCAGTGAATGAACTGCGGGCACCATAAGTCCAGCCTTTGTCTTCTCTGAGATTCAGGTTTAAACGGCTGTTGAAATCACCACCCAGTGCATAGTTCATCAGTCTTGATTTGTAGAAATCACCTGTGGCATCATATTTCAATCCGGTGGCATAACCAACACGGAATTGAGATTGTGCCGCTTTGGGAATATCTACCATGTACACTTTTGATTTATCAATTTCAGTGGCCTTTGCATTTAGGACAGGCAGGTCTACCTTCTTATTGGGCAGCTTGTTCAGGAAAGCCAGTTTGGGAAGAACTTCAGCCTGTTTTACATCACCAACAATTACCACTTTCACACCTTTTGATGTCATGTAGTTTTTGTAATAGTTTTCAACATCTTCCAGTTTCAGGTTAGCTATTGTGTATTCAGTTCCGTCTTCACTCATACCCAATATGCTGTTAGGGCCATAATTCAGCTTGGCAAATACATTGTCGGCGACAGAAGCCGGATCAGCTTTTGCCTGTTTGAATCCCTGTAATCGTTGTTGCTGAATACGGCCAAAAGCCTCTTGAGTGAATTTAGGATTGAACATCCTTTCTTCCACCAGTGCCAATGTCTGGTCAAGGTTCTTCTTCAGGGCCTGTATACTGAAAGTGATACCGTCGAATTTGCTGGAAACAGAGACGTTGCTTCCCAGCTTCTGCAATTCTACTGCCATTTGTTCTGCGGTATAATTTCTTGTATCCTCATTCATCATACTGGCAAACATGCTGGCGAGGCCAATTTTTGAAGTATCATTCGCCTGCAATAAGTGGCCACCGGGAACAGTAATAGTAACGGTCACTGTCGGAATCTCGTTTGATTCTGTGCCGATCATTTTCACGCCGTTGGGCATATCCTTTCTCCAGAATTTTGGAACCCTTACTGTTGGGTTGGCGCCATTTCCGGGTATTTTGCTGCGGTCAAAATTATCTTTTGCTTTTGCATACTTCAGCCCCGCATAGCCATAGTCAGGTGCATCGTATTTGGATGAATCTATTTTGTAGTTGTCAGCGGCAGCAATCAACTTCTCCTGGCCTTTGGGCAATACACTCAGGAAGACAGCGCCTTTTCCTTTGATATATTCATTATACACCCTCATCACATCTTCTTTTGTCACTGACTGGTACATTTTAATCAGGTCGGCGATCTTGTTAGGATTGCCGGTGAAGGTCTGAAAAGAAGCCAACTGGGAAATCTTTCCGGAAACGCTTTGCAAACCGTTGATGAGCTGTGATTCGATACCACCTTTGAACTTGGCAATATCATCATCTGTAACACCTCTTGCTTCGAAAGAGTCAAGAGAGTTGCGGTAAATAGAATCCAGCGCCGCCAATGACTTGCCCGGTGAAGGAATCAGCTGAACAAAAAATTCACCGGCCAGTTCAGACAGGCTGCTGAAAGTGCTTGCCTGCAGGGCAGTTTTTTTCTTTATCATTTGCTGGTACAGGACTGAGTTTTTACCTTGTCCTAATACCTGAGCCAAACAGGCAAGGGCGCCCATATCCTTATGATAGTTGGGTACAGTGGGATAAACGACCAGCAACAACGGCAGCTTGGCATAGTTGTCTACATAAGAAACATAGCGGTCGGAGGAGAGCACCGCCGGAGGCACTACTACCGGGTTAACTTCCGGGCCGCGGGGAATGCCGCCAAAATATTTTTCAACCAGTTTTATCACTTCGGCGGGTTTTACATCGCCGCCCACAGAAACCGTGGCATTATTAGGTCCGTACCACCGGAGGAAGAAGTTCTTTAAATCATTTACATCTACACGGTTCAGGTCATCTACATAACCGATCGTAAGCCAGGAATAAGGGTGGCCATACGGATACAAATTTCTTGAAGCCGTTTCGTTGGCCAAACCGTAAGGACGGTTATCGTAGTTCTGTCCTCTTTCATTCTTCACGGTAGAACGCTGTATCTCGAATTTCTTTTGTGTAACCGCATCCAGTAAAAAACCCATACGGTCTGCTTCCAGCCACAGCATTTTTTCCAGCTGGTTGCTGGGCACTGTTTCAAAATAGTTGGTTCTGTCGCGGTTGGTAGTACCATTTAATGTACCACCGGCATCAGACACAATTTTGAAATGCTGCTCATCGGCTACGTTATCACTTCCCTGGAACATCATGTGTTCAAAGAAGTGGGCGAAACCGGATTTGCC
>CAYPBW010000312.1:0-2478 GCA_964409055.1 uncultured Chitinophaga sp.
ACTAAAAAATAAACACATGAAAAAACTTATCCTTCCGCTGTTAGCTGTACTGATGTTGGCAGCCTGCAGCAACTATGGTAAAAAAGTAAAAGAAGGGCATATTGAAGTGTATTACAAAGAAGGTATTACAGGGCAAGAAGCTGAAAAAACTGCCAAAGCCATTTACGATGCGGATAAACAGGGCGGGAATGATCCTTCAAGGAAAAGCTTTCAACTGGTCCGTGAAGGTGATACAGTCCTTTTACGAATGGTAGTTGACCAGGCAAAAGCAAAAGATATGGGGGATGAAAATTTTATCCCTATTGCAGTGATGATTTCGGAGAATGCGTTTAATGGAAAACCCGTTAACATGGAACTCACTGACAGCAAGTTTAAAACCATCAGAAGCATTGCCTACCAAAAGACTACTACAGAAGACATGAATGTTGCGGCCTTTGGTGAAAAAATAACTGATGGTAACACAGAGGTATACTATAAAGGTGCCGGTACAGACGAAGCCAACCGGCTGGCGGCATTTATGAACGAGTATTTCAAACCTGAAACTACTTATAGTTTCCAGCTGCTGAAGGATGAAAAAGAAAACTATACCGTGAAAATGGTTGGTAACCCTGAAAAAATTAATACAATATCCGTCTCCCTTTTTGAAGAGGTTTGCAGGGGCATATGCGACAAAGTACTTTCTGTACCTGCCATAACATTTGAAATGACGGATGCAGAATTTAATACGATACGTACTTACAATTACCCGGCTGATACCGGTGACCCCGACAGAAATAACTGATTACTCAACAGCAACAAACCCGTCTTATCCTGGCGGGTTTTTATTTTATTGGCTTAATCCTATATTTACCAAAACCATTGGTTATGCAGACGGCTCCTAAAAAAGTAGTAAATGGATGGGCTATGTACGACTGGGCCAGCTCATCTTATAATCTTGTTATAACTTCTACTATTTTCCCTACCTACTTTGAATCCGTTGCCGTAGATAATGCAGCCATTTCAAAAACTACCGTAACATTTTTTGGCCGCCAGTTTGAGAATACAGCGCTTTATAACTATGCTTTGGCCCTTGCCATGCTGATTGTGGCCGTCATGTCACCGCTTCTATCATCAATTGCCGATTACCGGGGCACCAAAAAAAGGTTCCTGAACTTTTACCTTACGATGGGAAGCATTGCCTGCGCTTCTATGTATTTTTTCGATAGCCATACACTGGGACTCGGTATTGCAGGCATCATTATAGCCTGTGTAGGATTCTGGGGTGCACAGGTCTTTTATAATTCATTCCTGCCCGAAATAGCAACGGTAGAAGACCGTGACAAAGTGAGTGCGAAAGGTTTCGCCTATGGCTATGTGGGAAGTGTGTTGCTCCAGCTTATTTGCTTTGCATTTGTCATGGGAAAACCATTTGGAATCACTGAAGGAAAGGGTGCTCAGATATCATTCCTGCTCGTAGGCTTGTGGTGGTGGGGATTTGGACAATTCGCATTGAAAAGATTGCCAAAACCTGTACCGGCCGGTACAGGTGATTTGCAGCATAATATCCTGTCGAAGGGCTATTCAGAACTGCGAAAAGTATGGACCCAGTTGACACTTATGCCTAAACTAAAAAGATTCCTGCTGTCTTTTTTCTTTTATAATATGGGTGTTCAAACCGTGATGCTGGTGGCCGCCTTATATGGAAAAAGTGAACTGGAAATACCTACGGCAAACCTGATCATCGCTATTTTGATAATTCAATTAATTGCTATACCCGGGGCCTATACGATTTCATGGCTTTCCTCCAAAATCGGAAACATAAAAACACTGATGTGCCTTGTAGTATTATGGATTCTGTTGTGTGTAGCAGCATATTTTTTACCTAAAGGCGGGATTTATGAATTTTATGCTTTAGGCGCAGCCGTCGGCTTTATCATGGGCGGCATTCAGTCGTTGAGCCGGTCAACCTATGCCAAGCTGATGCCGGAAACAAAAGATACTGCCTCTTTCTTTAGTTTCTATGATGTAACAGAGAAGATTGCAGCTGTTGTAGGTATTTTCAGTTTTGGGTTTATTACAGAACTTACCGGTTCGCAGAGAAACTCTGTTGTAGCACTTGCTACATTTTTTATCCTTGGTTTATTACTATTATTTTATGCTAATGCAGCTAAAGAAAAACAAACATAATGAAACTCTATACGATTAATACAGGTTACTTTAAACTGGATGGCGGTGCCATGTTCGGTGTTGTGCCAAAGACGATATGGAATAAAATAAACCCTGCCGATGAAAACAATCTATGTTCCTGGGCATTACGCTGCCTGCTGATAGAAGACGGCAACCGGCTGATACTGGTTGATAACGGCAACGGAGATAAACAAGATGCCAGGTTCTTCAGTCATTACTACCTGCACGGCGATGACACACTGGATAAATCGCTGGCAAAATATGGTTTTCACCGGGATGATATTACCGATGTATTTCTCACTCACCTGCATT
>CAYPBW010000313.1:0-2461 GCA_964409055.1 uncultured Chitinophaga sp.
AGAACCGGTTTAAGCGAGTTATAAAACCTGGCCGAAGGACAAGTTTTCTGCAAAGCGATTGTATTAACCGCCGGACAGGAGTAACCCTATAAACCGATTTTAAGAAGAACTCGGTTAAAGTCATTTATTTTCCGAAATTTCAAAACTAAATAGACAATATGTTATTCATTCTCTAAACAACATAAAAAAGCCAGCACACTTTAGTGCAGAATTCCACTTATACCCGCTTTTTATTCAGGAATTTATTATACAATGAATAGCAGAACTCAATAAATTTTTTGTTATTGGGAAAATCAGTATAGGTTTTCGGAGGCAATTGCAAATAAGACTCCAGCTCCTCTGTAGTAATCCCGAATTTTTTGGCAATATATTTTTTGTCCTCCTTAATTTTCTCATCATCAAATGGCCTTTCCCGGAGTTTGGCCAGCGCCTCTTCCCTTTTGATCTGGCCAAGACAAATCTGCGATGATAAAATTGCTTTCCGGTAATCCATATGAAACTTCTCATACATCACATAGCCCTGCCAGAAAGCAGTGATCTTGGATTCATGATGCTTGCCGCCATAATCCTTCCAGTTGAGATGTTCCATCAGGAATTGCTTGGCAGCATCTTTATTAAAGTCAATATAATTCAGTGCATACAGCGTTTTTATTTTGTGGAAGAACCGGTACCAGGACTCTTTCCATAGTCCGATAACAGGCACTTTCTTTATCCTCGTTTTGGAATACTTTTTTACAATATGGTTATACATTTTCATATCCTTATAACCATGGTATCCCCAATGCAGGGGCAGGATACCTTCTGAAGAAAGATTGCCCCCGGAAATGATATACTTGATCTTATGCCTGGCAGCTATCTCGTAAATACTGGCAAGAATGGCTACATCAGTGGGCATTTCAAGGTCCACACTGGATGACTTTAAAAAGGCCAGTTGAATGTCCCTGAATTCTTCCCAATCCAGTACATAGCTTATATAATCAAACTCAAGAGTTTTCGCCAGGGTCTTGATATTATTCACCGCAATTTCCGTATCCCAGCCATTATCCATATGGATCAGCAAGGCCCGCAGGCCATGCTGCTTGCAAAGCCAGGCAGTATAACAACTGTCAACCCCGCCGCTGATACCCACAATACAATCGTATTGTTTTCCCTCACCATTTTTCTTGATCACTTTTACAAATTGCTCCCATTGGGCTTCCGATTCGCCTTTTATATATTTTCGGCTCTGCAGCCGTTCAATAAAACCGGTACAATGATTGCAAACTCCATTTTCATCAAATACAATATCAGGGTCAGAGGTATCCATGATGCAGCGGGTGCACTGCTGGTAGGCTCGTTTAACTCCTGAACTTCCTTCTGAACTCATTTCTGTCTATTTTGGGATAGTTGATTAATACTCCTTTCATTTTACCGAAATACACAAACATACTTCCTGCGGAAAAACTGTTGACGGCGCTCTGGTTCCATAGTTTCTCCATATCATGTATATCACCGGCTCCGCCCAGGGCTACCACAGGTACGTTGATTTCCTTTGATACGGATTCATACAACTTCAGGTCATAGCCCTTCATCACCCCATCGTTGTCCACACTTTGCAGGATGATCTCTCCGGCCCCGGCATCTTCAATCCGCCTGATATAATCTAAATAATGGCTGTCGGCCGGCCTTCCGTCCTTATGGGAATACACATGATATTTACCCAATAAATTCTTCTTAATATCCACACATACCGTGATAGTGGAGGAACCAAAATTATCAGCAGCCTCTTTTACAAACGCCGTATTTTGAAGCGCTGCCGTATTAAGGATCACTTTCTCTGCACCGTTTTGCAGCCTGTCATAGATCTGTTGCAGGGTGCTGATACCCCCGCCCACAGAAAAAGGCATATTGGCCTCTTCACCCACTTCTTTTACCAGCTGTATATCAATTGCACTGTTCTTTTTGGATGCTTCAATATCAAGAATGATAATTTCATCGGCAAAACAGTCATTGAATATCCTGACGGCATTGATGGGATCGCCGATATAAGTGTAGTTCTTAAACTTTACGGATTTTACCAGTCCGCCATTCCGGTACAACAGTACAGGTATTATTCTCGGGCTGAACATGTTTAGCTGTTTAAAAAATTTTTGATCAGCTGCTCGCCTGCCCTGTGGCTTTTTTCCGGGTGAAATTGCACCCCCGTAATATTATCCTTTTCGAAAGCAGAAACAAAAAGGTATTCGTAAGATGTCTGGCTTAAAATATCAGCAGGGTTATTAGCCACCACATGATAAGAATGAACAAAATAAAACGCATCATCGGTTGTAAGGTTCTTCAGTGTTGGTGAACCGGGTTTTTCATGGGTAAGTGTATTCCATCCCATATGGGGTACTTTGTATAAACCGGGATTGCTGATCCGGAACCTGATCACACTGGCATCAAACCAGCCCAGCCCCGCAACATTTCCCTCCTCGCTGTG
>CAYPBW010000314.1:0-2456 GCA_964409055.1 uncultured Chitinophaga sp.
CACAAACGTATTCCTGTATTTTTATTACCGGAGCTGGCAGACCGGGGGCTTGATTATCGCATCAATGAAGTGAGAGAAGGAGATGTTCAACTTTTAATTTTTAAACCCTGAAATGTTTGGAAGCGGCTTTAATAATGCAGCTGGCAGAAATACCACACATAAAATAGTGCTGCCTTTCTATGCTTATGCCGCTGTTTCGCTGTTTGTTTCTACCCTGCTTTTATTTTTTTCTGCGGAAGCATTTACTCAGCATTATTTTCATCCGCATACATTGGCTATTACTCATATGATGGCGTTGGGCTGGGGTACTATGATTATACTCGGCGCCAGTCACCAGTTGGTTCCCGTGCTGGTTGAAAAAAGCTTATACAGCATCAGGCTCGGCTATGCTTCTTTTTTCTTTGCTGCAGCGGGAATACCATTGCTGGTTTACGGTTTTTATGTGTTTGATATGGGCTGGCCTGCAAAATGGGGAGGCCGGTTTGTACTCCTTTCTGTGATTTGTTATATCATTAACCTGGGAGCAAGTATGTCAGGTGGACGTAAACTAAATGTACATGCAGTATATATTCTTACGGCTTCTTTGTGGTTATTCCTCACTGCATTTTTGGGATTGGCATTAGTGTATAATTTTAGTTTTCCGTTTTTGCCTAAAGAAACACTGCAATACCTGCCGCTGCATGCCCATGTGGGTATCATTGGCTGGTTTCTTTTATTGGTAATTGGAGTGGGTTCCAGACTGATTCCCATGTTCCTGATTTCAAAATATGCTAACAGTAAATTACTCTGGTCTGTTTATTTTCTAATCAATACAGGGTTGCTCAGTTTTCTGCTCAGCTTTCTTTATTTCCCGGCAAGGGAGTATTACAATTTTTCGATAGCTGCCGTAGTACTGGCTTTGTTACTTTTTGGATATTACTGCTATTGTGCAGTTAAAGAGAGGATAAGAAAACAGGTGGATGAACAAATGAAAACATCCCTGCTTTCGGTGATGATGATGTTGCTGCCGCTGCTTTTCCTGGTAGTTATAACCGGCTGGCTGGTAGCTGACCAGTTAAGTGCCAGGATGGTGCTGATATACGGGTTTGCCATTTTCTTCGGCTGGATCACGGCAATTATTTTCGGTATGACGTTTAAAACATTACCATTTATTGTCTGGAATAAAGTGTATCATGATAAAGCGGGATTGGGAAAAGCCCCGAACCCTAAAGATCTGTTCAGTCATAAACTGTACATACTGATGGTGCTGGTCTACCTGGGGGGCTTTATACTTTTTATAGCAGGGGCTTACCTGGCAGATACTTATGTGTTGAATTTTGCGGCGGCAATTTTGCTTATTGCTGCAGTTTTATACAACTGGAATGTGATGAAAGTATTATTTCATAAACCAAAAAAATTATGAATGTCATCACTAATAATTCTATCAGGTGTACCATTGCACTGGCGTCATTGGAGCAGGTGGTGGATCCTGAGATCGGTTTGAATGTAGTTGATCTGGGATTGATTTACCAGGTAGATTTTGATGAAGAGAATAAAAGAATTTTTGTAACAATGACGCTGACTACCCAGTTTTGCCCAATGGGCGAATCCATCACTGCTGCAGTGAAGAGGGTAATGGAATATACATTTCCCGGCGAGGAAGTGTGGGTGGAACTTAGTTTTGATCCGCCCTGGAGCCATGAACGGATTTCAGCGGAGGGAAAACAATTTTTAAATCAATGACATGTTAAGTCTTACCTGTAAAACGGCTATCAAAGCGGTGATCTACCTGGCTTCAAAGTTTGAAACAGGAGAGAAGGCAGGCATTAAGGAGATTGCAGAATTTATTGATGCCAGCGAACATACCGTTGGTAAAATGCTGCAGGTGCTGGTGAAAGAGGAGGTGATCAACAGTGTAAAAGGGCCTAATGGCGGCTTTTTCATTACAGAAAGACAAAAAAATCAACCCATCATCAATATCGTGGAAGCTATTGATGGAAAGGAGGTCTTTAAACAATGCGGATTGGGTTTCAGCAAATGCTCTTCTGAGCATCCCTGTCCTATACATGATGATTATAAAGTGGTGAGAGATCTTTTTGAAAAAATGTGCCGTGAAAAAAAAGTAACCGACCTCTGCGAGCCGGTTACTAATGGATTAGCCTATTTATTCGGTTAAATCATTTTAATTGCTGAAACCTTGCCTGGAAGAAACGCAGGTATTTGGGTTCATACACCATCTTTAATCCCCTGATTTTATTTCTCCGCTCAAAAACTCTTGCTGTAGATTCTGCTATCACATCCATATGTGCCTGTGTGTACACCCGGCGGGGAATAGTGAAGCGGACCAATTCCAGTTTCGGATAATAATTTTCTCCGTTAGCTTTTCTGCCTGCAGAAACCACACCTCTTTCCATCGTTCTTACACCTGAATCCAGGTAAACTTCTGCGGCTAATGTTTGTGCAGGAAACTCATCCTG
>CAYPBW010000315.1:0-2435 GCA_964409055.1 uncultured Chitinophaga sp.
TCTCTTTTGTGAGGGAGTGCCTAAAACGATTTTCAACAATTAAATCAATACTTATGAAAATGAAATTTATCCTTTTAGCGGCCATGCTCTGTATGCAATTTATGGGCTTTTCGCAGTATATCGGTGTAAGAGCAAGATATACGGAAACCAGACTGGTAGATGATTCTCCCAATCCGCCGAAAAGAGAAAACCGGCTCATCCTATCCTTTTACACTGTCAGCTTTAACGGGACAACGAATGTGTTTACCCCTGTCGTATTATCCAATTATGATATCTGGGTATATAAACAGGGTTTGCAGTATGGTAATGTGATGGGTGGGGTATTGGATTCTACGGGTAATAATTATCCAGGATATGCCTGGCCTGCCCCTAAAGCCGTTTCCTATTATAATACACTTGGGCTAAACTATATTGATTGCGATACAATATCCGCTACACATTATGTAGTGAATGGCCAGGAACTGGACTGTGGTTTTATCACTGTTTCTTACTGGGATATTGATTATGGCACCATGCAGCCCATTGAATGTTTTCCTGCTCCGAATATCTGTTTGCCCTTGTATGATTTTATGCATCCCTATTACTGGAATCCGGGCAATGTCAATTTCAGTGAGGGGACCATATTTCCCGGACCACCCTATAACCTATATAATTTTCATTGTGGCGGCCCACTGCAATTAGTGCGAAGAGGATTGCTATCCTATGACACTTCTGGTGGAGTAGTACTGCCTGTTCGTTTTGCCAATGTCCGTGCCGAAATTGATGCATCTGAAAGGGTAACTATCTCCTGGTCGAATATGACAGAATCTGACATTCAAAACTATACCATTGAAAGTTCATTGGACGGTGGTGTATTTCATTCCACGGGAACTGTACAACCTACCGGTAATAATGGGGAGAGGGCTGATTATACTTATACTACCAGCCAGACGGCAGCAATAACTTACTACCGGATCAAGGCTGTTGAAAATACAGGTGCTGTTTTATACAGTAATGTGGTCATTGTTAAAAGAACGATTCCGCCAACAGCGGCAGAACATTCTTTCAGCATTTATCCCAACCCTGTTAGCGGAGCTGAATTGTCCATCCGCTTAAAGAACGCTGAACCCGGAAGGTATATATGTACCGTTATATCATCCGATGGATTGCCTGTCCGCAATAAGTTAATTGAACATGTGAGTGGAGACATCATCCGGCAGATTGATATGACCGGGTTGGCACCGGGTATTTACCAGGTTGTGCTCCGGAGCTCCAATAAAAAATTCACGCAAAGATTTCTGTATGTCAACTAGTGTATACACTGTTAATAAGGGAATCAACCGCCCCATAGAGTTCAAGGGACTTAAGGCACAATATATCTGGTACCTCGGCGGAGGCTTACTGGCCCTGTTGATCCTGTTCGCTATACTGTATATCTGTGGCGTTAACACCTTTATATGCCTGTTGATCATTGTTATTGCAGGTACGGGATTATTCATGCATGTGTATAAACTGAGCCGTCAATACGGAGAGTATGGCATGATGAAAACATTGGCGAGAAGATCCGTTCCATCGGTAATAAAAATTCATTCCAGAAAAACCTTCACCCAACTGTGGAAAAACAAATAAAGGACATATTACCCATTTTTGGCGTGGAGCATGATTGCATTTTGTCCAAACAAGGCGATGTAACAATTGCCTATGAAGTGGAATTGCCTGAGCTTTTTACTTTGTCGGACCAGGAATACGAAGCGTTGCACCAGTCCCTGGTCCGTGCCATTAAGATGCTTCCTTCTGGAACAGTCTTTCATAAGCAGGATTGGTTCACTGAGTCAAAGCATGTCGCTGACTTTAGTGCCATTGGTGTAAGTTTTTTATCCCGTTCAAGTGAACGATTTTTTAATGAACGGCCCTACCTGGATCACCAGTGCTATATCATGCTGACCAAAAAGCCTGCCGGGAGAAAACCAGGTTCCTCGCTATTCTCCAATTTACTGAGGCGATCCATCGTTCCGGAGCAAACACTGAAGCCGCAACTCTTACAGGATTTCCTGGATAATGCGGGACAGTTTGAGCGGATACTCAATGACAGCGGCCTGCTGAAACTGCGCAGGCTTACCAATGAGGAACTGAGCGGTGAACAGCAATACTGCGGGCTGGTAGAGCGGTACCTGAACCTGCAGCCCAATGAAAAGTCGTTCATTCTTCATGATATTAATTTTGAGGATGGACTGAAAATCGGGCCGAATCATTGCCAGTTATTTACGCTGGCAGATGCGGCTGACCTGCCGTCTTATTGCGGTTCCCGGATCAACTATGACAAGTACTCTACGGATAAAACGAAGTTCAGTGTTGGTTTTGCCTCCCCTTTAGGGCAACTGCTTCCCTGCAATCATATTTATAACCAGTACATATTTGTTGAAGACACACAGAAAACGATTCAGAAACTGGAAAGT
>CAYPBW010000316.1:0-2410 GCA_964409055.1 uncultured Chitinophaga sp.
CGAAAACAAGAACACCGAAACTGAAAAAAGACAAAAAAACCCTGATAACTTATCCGCAATGGGTACCTCCTCCCAGTATTGTTTCAAAAGAAATTCTGCCGGCGGTGAAAAAGAATCCCGGCTATTTGCAAAAAAAAGGCTTTAGCCTTCTGGATAAAGATGGAAATGAGGTAGATCCTTATACAGTTGACTGGACGAAATACAGCAAAGGGGTGCCCTACCGGATTGTGCAGGGCAGCGGTGATGCCAATGCACTAGGCATCATGAAATTTGTATTTGACAATAAGTATTCTGTTTACCTGCACGATACCAACCAGCGGTATCTCTTTGCCAATGCCATGCGGTCACTGAGCCACGGCTGTGTCAGGGTGCAGCAATGGCAAGACCTGGCTTTCTGGATTTTACGAAATGACAGCGGTAATCCTGCAGGTGCTTCTTCCAGAATTGATTCTGTAAAAACATGGTTACAGAACAAGCAAAAAAGAAATATACCGCTTCGCAACAAGGTTCCTGTTTTTATCCGGTATATTACCTGTGAAGGGAAGGATGGCCGGGTGGTATTTTATGATGATGTGTACGGGGACGACAAGAGGTTGAGAGAGAAATATTTTGCTGCCAAATGATGCCCTATTCACATGTTGTTCGGGTTTGACACTAAAAGCTCCAATTTACCTAAAAAGAAAGCCTCCCAAAACGGTGAATATTAAGTAAATAATTTATTTTCGGATATTGAACTTAGCCGTTATTTTTGTCCAGATTTAAAACCAAACTATCTCTTTATGAAGAAGATAATATCAGCATTGTTTGCGCTGTATCTGCTTTTACCGGCCAGTTACGGGCAAAACGATGAAATCAGGCCCCAGGCTCTGGGTCTTAGTTTTTTTCTAAATGATTTCGTTACTCCTGCCCGTATCCGTACAACATCCCTCAACACTGTTATCAGAGATAAAAGCTTTGCCAGGATGAGAGATATGTCTCCCGGTTTGGCAGTGAATTATTTCCGAGGTGTTGCAAAGCATGTTGATATTGCTGCTTCATTGGGTGGTTCATTTGTTCGTTATCCGATGCCCAACAGGAATTTTTCCATTAATAACCTTCTGTTGGAAGCCAACGCTTCAATCAACCTGAAAATGACCACTGAAAAATATTGGGTGCAGCCTTACATCTCAGTGGGAGTAGGAGGTCATAAATATCGTTCCTACTATGGCGCATTCCTGCCGGTAGGTTTGGGAATGAAAGTGAATATTCTTGATGAGGCCCACATGTTCATTACTTCTACATACAGGGTACCTGTTACAACTGAAACTGCTAACTATCATTTGCAGCATGCAATTGGTATTGCCGGAAGTTTGAAGAAGAAAAAAGTAGAGCCTGTAATACTTGACAGGGATAAAGACGGCATACCTGATATGGCTGATGCCTGCCCGGACGATCCGGGACCTGCAGAGTTCCAGGGATGTCCTGACAGGGATGGTGATGGTATTCCTGATAAAGATGACAAATGTCCTGATGTAAAGGGACTGGCTAAATACCAGGGATGCCCGATACCGGATACAGATAAAGACGGTATCAATGATGAAGAAGATAAATGTCCTACTGTTCCAGGTTTGGCCCGTTACCAGGGATGCCCGATACCGGATACAGATAAAGACGGTATCAATGATGAAGAAGATAAATGCCCTACCGTTCCGGGAGTTGCCCGTTACCAGGGATGCCCGATACCGGATACAGATGGTGATGGTGTAAATGATGAAGAAGATAAGTGTGTTACTATTCCTGGTCCTAAGGAGAATTTTGGCTGCCCTATTATTCCTGAAGAAGTGAAGAAGAGGGTTGATTTTGCCGCTAAAAACATTCTTTTCGTAACAGGAAGCTACAAGCTCCAGTCAAAATCATTTAAGGGCCTGAACGATGTAGCCAAGATCATGACAGAGAATCCCGGTATGAGCCTGGATATTGCAGGTCACACTGATAATGTGGGTGCAGATGATAAGAACATGATATTGAGCCAGAACAGGGCCAATGCTGTTAAGAACTACCTGGTAAGTAAAGGTGTGGATGCCAGCCGCATTTCTGCTACGGGTTATGGCGAGACAATGCCAATAGCCACTAATGCTACTGCAGCCGGACGTCAGCAAAACCGTCGTTCTGAGTTAAAACTCAGCTACTACAAATAATTTGAATTAGTAGTCAATAAATGAAAATGTCCCGGTCTACGGGACATTTTCATTTTATATAACCTGTTATATAACAGGCATTGCTTGCCTAATGCCAGGCTTACTTTCAATAAAGAATAAACAAATGGCTGAGAATAAGCCGAGTACAACGTCTTTTTAGTTGCCTGCCTAGGTACATTATCTGTTGATATTATCTCTTCTTATCTACTTGTTTTTTAGAAAATTCAATTACC
>CAYPBW010000317.1:0-2396 GCA_964409055.1 uncultured Chitinophaga sp.
CCTTTGCAACAGGTTCACCGGTTACTGCATTATAAAGAAGTTGTCCGTCACCATCCCCTGTAATCCATTTTCCGGTTATATAGTTTCCCAGTTTATTCATATAGCATAGCTGATTTAGGCAACGAAAATACCCGAATTTGTAAAAACCGCTTTCAACTGATTTTCGTCATAACAGCCCTGTAAAGACACAAATACCTTTGCACTTCAAAAAACTTGTCATTATGAAGAAGATATTATCAGTCGTTATCATTGCGGCAGCCCTGTTTGTAACCCAATCTGCCCATGCACAGGAAAAAGCCAAATGGGCCGAAAAAGATGCTTTTCACAAAGTAATGAGTGAAACGTTCCATCCTGCTGAAGAAGGAAAACTGGAGCCTATCCGTAAGCGTAGCCAGGAAATGGTAGATGTGGCCATTGCCTGGAAAAATTCAACCGCTCCGGCAGGTTATGATAAAGAAAAAATAATGAAGGATCTGAAAGCACTTATTAAGGGAGCAAAAAAACTGAATAAAAATGTGCAGAAAAATGCGTCTGATAATGACTTGAAGGAAGAATTGACAGAACTTCACGACCTGTTTCACCTGATAACAGAAAAATGTTCAGGTGAAGATCATCACTAAAATTTAATAACAGGTATGAAAAGGATTTTAACCGTTTTAATTGCTGCCGGCAGCGTAGTTATTATTTCCTGCGGAGGCAGCAACAACAATCATGACCACAGCGGGCATAAGAAGGACGAACCCAAAACAGCAACGGACAGTTTGTACAGCGAAGTAATGGCAGGCCATGATGAGGTAATGCCAAAAATGGGAAAGATCAGGGGTGCACAAAAAGAGGCACAGCGGCTGATCGATTCCATAGCTGCGCTTCCGGCAAAAACACAGGCCGAAGCAGCTTCGTTAAAAACCAAACTGGAAGAACTGGTAAAAGACCTCAGCTATGCTGACTTTGCTATGGATAAATGGATGACTGAATTTGACCTCGATTCAGCAAAAGATGATGTAGAAAAACGTATCAAATACCTGGCTGACGAAAAATTAAAAGTAGATAAAGTAAAAACGGCTATCCTCAACAGTCTTGCAAAAGCAGATTCTTTATTGAAAAAATAAGAACACTTTTGTTCTTTAGAAAAACTCTCCCTGTATTTACTATAATTGCACGGGGAGAGTTTTTTTATCTGCAAAATTAATTAGCCGTTCAATGGCTCAGCGCCAAATTGACGCAGGTGATGCAATGCATGTTTATAGAGCAACTGCACATTCTGTTCAAAATTCAAATCGCCAAAAAAAGGATTGCGGGTTACCAGGTGGGGATTCTTTTCAAACACCTCAAAAAAAGCGATCAATTCCTCCTGCAGTTCGCCAATAGCTGCCTGTAATGTAGCATGGCGGGTATCCAAAGGCTCCTCAGTCATCAGCGGATTTTTGGTATTCTCTTTAAATGGCTTTTCACTCATCAAAAACTCTCTCATCCGGTCAAGATTTTCCGCCGGTGTAAGTATGTTATCAATCTTTAATCTCCCGCTGGCACAGCGAAGGGCATCAGCAGCAAAATGTTCTACCATTTGTTGCACATTCATTTTTCCCCAACGGGGAGAGGTAGCCGGGTGTATCTGCTGCAGGCAGGAAACAAACCTGCTGCGGAGAAAATTTTCCTTTTCAATACTCATAAAAAAATCAAAGAGGCAATTTACAAAAACGGGTGTTTATGAAAAAGCCCTTCATAAACAAAGGGCTTTTAATATAGCTTATTTTACTTATTTTATTCCATTTTCTTATCGATCGCTTTGCAAACGGCATTGAAAATTTCGTCCACAGTACCTTCCCCTTTTACTGATTCAAACTTTTTTACTTTCTTATAATGCTCAGACACCGGGGCTGTTTCTTTCAGGTAAACTGCATAACGTTTTCGGATCACTTCTTCATTGGTATCATCACTCCTTCCGGATGTTTTGCCTCGGTTCAGTAATCTTTTTACCAGTTCCTCTTCTGTTACTTCCAGCGCCACGACTGCTGAAATCGATGTCATCTTCAGGTCAAGAAGGTTATCCAGGGCCCTTGCCTGCGCTACAGTGCGGGGAAAACCATCAAATAAAAATCCTTTGGCCCCTTTATGTTTGTCAAAATAATTATCCACCATTCCTATTACCACCTCATCGGGTACTAACTGACCTTTATCCATAAAGTTCTTTGCCTCCATACCCAGTGGTGTTTGCTGGGCTATTTCCTCCCGCAGCAGGTTGCCTGTAGAAAGATGAACTAATTTATACTTTTCAACCAGCTTGTCTGACTGGGTTCCTTTGCCACTTCCCGGGGGGCCGAATAATACGAGGTTGAACATAAAACAATTAGCATTGGGTGATGGGCAAATATAATGTACAGGACTTGCATTCCGGC
>CAYPBW010000318.1:0-2385 GCA_964409055.1 uncultured Chitinophaga sp.
CCCTTCCGGTCTTACATTCCCAGTTATGCAGTCCACCTGTTTCAAAATCAATATTGGAAGGACACAAGGAACCCTGGCAAAATACTGCCAACGAATTGACAACAGCCAAAAGCGATAACAGAATATGTTTGCTGTAAGCCCGCATACATAGTTCAGCAGTCTTTATCTTTATTAATTAAAAACCTTTCTTTTCGGCCTTCCCTTCTGTAGCCTTACCTTTTTCAAAATCACCTCCGTATACCATCACCAATTTTGATTTATCAAAATATTTTCTGAGTGCATTATTAACTGCATCCAGCTTCAGTGCTTTAATCTTGTTTTCGAATTCGGTGTATTGAAGCAAGTCCCTGTCATTTTGTAAAAAAGAACGGATGATACCGGCAAGGTTACCATTATCACCCAGTGATGTTCTGTTTTGCTCTTCCCAGCTTTTAATCGATTTACTCAATTCATCCTGTGTGAAACCAGACTTTATTGCTTTGTCTACTTCCTGGTGCAAGGCAGAATCCAGTCTTCCTTTATACAACGGATTGAAAAATGCATAGATACCCCAGTTGCCTGTATTGTATTTGTATTGCACATCCAGGAAACTACCTGCCCCATAGCTCATGCCTTCATTTTCCCTGAGGCGCTGTGGGATCCGGGATGAAAGAAAAGCGCCACCGCCTAATAATTCATTCGCCATCACAACCGCAGGATAATCCGGGTGTTTGCGGGAAATATCCAGGTTGATAGCGGCAAATAACATGGCATTGGTTTTATCCGGAGTATTAATAGCTTCAGTTGTTTTTTTACTCTCGAAGTACTTTGGTTCTACTTCTTTATATGCTGACTTGCTGTTCCATTTACCAAACGTATTTTCCAGGAAACCACTGATTTTTTTCTTGTCCAGCTGGCCAACAAAAGAAGAAACCGAGTTATTGGCGCCATAAAAATCATAGTAATATTTCCTGATATCGTTGAGTTTTATTTTCGAAAGGTCTTCGAGTGCTTCCCCGGTCGTGGCAGCATAATAGGGATGTCCTTTAGGATAGTTTGTAATAAGCTTACCCAGTTTTTCCCCTGCAACAGTTTGAGGATCGCTTTTATTTGTTTCATAATTGGCTTTCCTGTCTATCACAATCTTTTCAAACTCGCTGGAATCAAACCGGGGATTCATCAGCATATCTTCCAGCAAACTGAGGGCTGCAGGAAGGTTCTGCTTATCGGTGTTCATCGTAATGGTCAATGTACCTGCCCCGCCTGCAAAAGAAATATCAGTTTTGATCTTGTCCAGTTCATCACTGATTTGTTTTTTGGTACGATTGGTTGTTCCTGTTTTCAACATGGAAGCCAGTATTGCCCCTATTTCTGATTTTCCGGTTAGCCCATTTTCGTCACCAAAACGCAATACCATCGAAGCATTGATCTTGTCACCTTTTGTTGGTTTTTCCAGTAAGGCATATTTTGCCCCGTTTGGCAAAGTGCCGTACTCTGTATTCCTTTTTATATTGTCAATAGTATTTTCAAAATTTTCTTTCTGTGCCACAGCCTCTTTTCCTTTATACCCGTTGAGCAATTTTTGAATGTCCGGAGTTTCAGCCACCACTACCCTCTCCGGGTTTTTGTCAGGGATAAATACCCCGTAAGTACGGTTGGAAGGTTTGTAATATTTTTTGGCGACAGCTTTTACATCATCCAATGTTAGTTTCTCAATACGATCACGGTACAGGTACCACAGCCGCCAGTCGCCGGCACCTACAAACTCTGTAAGGGCTATCGCAAAGTCTGTTGTTTTACTGGTAGCATCTTCTACATATTTAAGAATGGTATTCCGGGCACGGTTAAGGTCTTCTTCTATCATGTTGATAGAAGAAAGGCCATCCATAGTTGATAACAATACCTGTTTGGCGCTGTCAAGATTTTTATCCATCGGCACTTCCACCATGAAATAAGAAAAACCCGGATCATGCAGGGTTTGAGCATAAGCATAAAGCTTTGATGCCATTTTAGTTTCCACCAGCTTTTTGTATAATATCCCTGAAGGGTCGTTGGTAAGGATTTGCAGCAAGGCATCGTTGGCCGGGTAATCCTTATCTGCAACAGCAGGCGTATGATAACCCATACCGATGTATTGAATATCTCCATTACGCCTGAGCTCTACTTTCCGTTCACCATCCTGTGGAGGTTCGACTGTATAAGTGGGCTGCAGCATCCTTGTGGGTTTGGGAATGGGAGAAAAATATTGCTGCACATATTGCAACGCCTTTTTCTCATCGAATTTTCCGGCAATGATCAGCACTGCATTATCCGGCTGATAGTACTTTTTATAAAAAGCCCGGAGATTATCTGCTTTTACCCTTTCAATATCTTCCTTGCTTCCGATAGTCGATTTGCCATAGTTGT
>CAYPBW010000319.1:0-2384 GCA_964409055.1 uncultured Chitinophaga sp.
ACAACTATGGCAAATCGACTATCGGAAGCAAGGAAGATATTGAAAGGGTAAAAGCGGATAATCTCCGGGCTTTTTATAAGAAGTACTATCAGCCGGATAATGCAGTGCTGATCATTGCCGGAAAATTTGATGAGAAAAAGGCATTACAATATATACAGCAGTATTTTTCTCCTATTCCCAAACCTACAAGGGTGTTGCAGCCAACATATACGGTAGAGCCTCCGCAGGATGGTGAACGAAAAGTGGAGCTAAGGCGCAATGGCGATATTCAGTACATCGGTATGGGTTATCATACGCCTGCCGTTGCAGATAAGGATTACCCGGCCAACGATGCCTTGCTGCAAATCCTTACCAACGACCCTTCAGGGATATTATACAAAAAGCTGGTGGAAACTAAAATGGCATCAAAGCTTTATGCTTATGCTCAAACCCTGCATGATCCGGGTTTTTCTTATTTCATGGTGGAAGTGCCGATGGATAAAAATCTTGACAGCGCCAAACAGGTATTGTTATCAACTATGGATGGCCTTTCTTCTATCAACATGATAGAAGAAGACCTTAACCGTGCCCGGAATACCATTCTTAAATATGTAGAAGATGCTACCAGTAAAACAACAGACTTTGCGATAGCCCTTACAGAGTTTGTAGGTGCCGGCGACTGGCGGCTGTGGTACCTGTACCGTGATCGTATTGAGAAACTAACATTGGATGATGTAAAAGCTGTCGCCAAAAAATATTACAAACCTTCCAACCGTACTTACGGGGTATTTATCCCTGACAAAAACCCGGAGAGGGTAGTGGTGGCTGAAACTCCGGACATTCAAAAATTGCTCAACGGGTATAAAGGAAAAGAGGCTGTGGCACAGAAAGAAAATTTTGAAAATACTATTGACAATATAAAAAGGAATACGGAGTACGGCACTTTGCCAAACGGGGCTAAATATGCCTTGCTGGAAAAACCAACAAAAGGTGATAAGATCAATGCTTCGATGGTATTGCGTTTTGGTGATGAAAATGGGCTAACCGGAAAATCAGAAATCGGAGCAATACTGGCTTCTTTATTGAAAACAGGAACAACAAATCGTACCAAAAAACAAATCAGTGATGAACTGGACAAAATCAAAACTGATATTTCTTTTGCAGGCGGGGCAGGCACATTGACCATAACAATGAACACCGATAAACAAAACCTGTCTGCAGCCCTTAACTTGCTGGAAGATATGCTGATGAACCCTGGGTTTGATTCCAGTGAATTTGAAAAGATTGTGATAGACAGGAAAGCCAATTACGAAACAAATAAAAGCGATCCTCAAACTGTTGCCGGGGAAAAACTAGGTAAGCTTATTACAAACTATCCTAAAGGACATCCCTATTATGCTGCCACGACCGAGGAAGCACTCGAAGACCTTTCGAAAGTAAAACTCACTGATGTCAGGAAATATTACAAAGATTTTTATGGCGCCAATAACTCAGTTTCTTCTTTTGTTGGCCAACTGGACAAGAAAAAAATCAGTGGTTTCCTGGAAAACACCTTTGGTAAATGGAACAGCAAGTCAGCATACAAAGAAGTAGAGCCAAAGTTTTTTGAAAGTAAAAAAACAACAGAATCCATCAATACACCGGATAAAACCAATGCCATGTTATTTGCTGCTATCAACCTGGATATTTCCCGCAAACACCCGGATTATCCTGCTGTAGTGATGGCCAATGAACTATTAGGAGGTGGCGCTTTTCTTTCATCCCGGATCCCGCAGCGGCTGAGAGAAAATGAAGGCATGAGCTATGGTGCCGGTAGTTTTCTGGATGTGCAGTATAAATACAATACAGGTAACTGGGGTGTTTACGCATTTTTTAATCCGTTGTATAAAGGAAGATTGGATTCTGCACTACACCAGGAAGTGGATAAAGCCTTAAAAGCAGGTTTTACGCAGGATGAATTGAGTAAATCGATTAAAAGCTGGGAAGAACAGAACCGAACATCATTAGGCGATAATGGTAATCTTGCCGGCATTATTCGTTCCTTTTTACAGAATGACAGGGACCTTCTTCAATACACCGAATTCGAAAATAAGATCAAAGCACTGAAGCTGGATGCAGTTAATAATGCACTCAGAAAGTATTTTGATAAATCAAAATTGGTGATGGTGTACGGAGGTGATTTCGAAAAAGGTAAGGCTACAGATGGAAAGACAGAAAAAAAAGGCTTTTGATTCATGAGATAAAGGCTGCTGAATAATGTATGCAGGCATACAGCAAACATATACTGTTATCGCTTTTGGCTGCCGTCAATGCGCTGGCAGTATTTTGCCAGGGTTCTCTGTGTCCTTCTAATATTGATTTTGAAACAGGTGGACTGCATAACTGGGAATGTAAGACCGGAAGGG
>CAYPBW010000320.1:0-2365 GCA_964409055.1 uncultured Chitinophaga sp.
GCCATTGGTTTGGTTTTTTAGTTCCCGCCAACGGCGGGATGGTTTGCGAAAATACGGGTACTGTTTGGGGGTAACGGCGGGCCGGAAGAATTAATAATTTATTAATATACAAATAAAATTAAGGTAACAATTCAATAACAAACGCTTTATATTGCAGCAATTTTGAAACTACCATGTTTCCGGTAAAATTCACAGTTACTAAATCCCTGCTTGCCGGAATTCTTCTTGTCTTTACTGCATCCCATGGTTATACACAGCGCTACCTGTCAGATCTTGATTCTTCCTTTTTTATTAAAGATACCGTCAGACCGGTCGTCAAACGCTTTGAAAATCTTCGGATAACCGGGTACATACAGCCGCAGTTTCAAAAAGCCCAGTCAGACGGGGCTCCTTCTTATACTGGTGGCAACTTTTCTCAATATTCCAGCAGCCGTTTCATGCTCCGCAGGGCAAGGATCAAAATTGATTATATTCTACCTTCCAAACTTCGTTATCCCAAGGCACTATTCACCTTCCAGATAGACGCAACAGAAAGAGGAGTAATAGTCCGGGATATGTTTCTCAAATTATTTGAGACAAAACGTAACCTTTTTTCGCTGACAGCAGGCTTGTTTGCCCGCCCATTTGGTTATGAAGTAAATCTTTCTTCTGCATTTAGAGAAACGCCGGAAAGGGGAAGAATGTCGCAAATATTGATGCCGTCTGAAAGGGATATTGGTATTATGGTATCACATGAACCACAGGAAAAAGGAAAGAACCGAAACAGGTTCAAGTTTGATGTTGGATTTTTCAATGGCCAGGGGCTATCCGGCACTACCGATTTTGATAGCCATAAAGACCTGATTTCAAGAATATTTATCCGGCCTTTTTCACCGGGGAAAGTCGAGCTTTCCGGAGGCCTGTCATTTTTAAGGGGTGGCTGGAAAAACGGCACCAGGTACGTATATGAAAGTGGTAAATCATCTTCGGGTGATAATGTCTTCGTAGTCGATTCTTCTGAAACTAACCTGGGAAAATCATCTCCCCGTCATTATTATGGAGGCGATTTCCAACTCAAGTTGCAACATGGCTGGGGCGAGTCGGAATGGAGGGCAGAATACTGGTTTGGTACGCAGCCCGGCACTTCCCTGTCGACCAGCAACCCGGGAACCCTGCCTACTTCAGGTGGCAACCCGGTACCTACTTATATCCGGCATTTCGATGGAATTTTTCTGCTTTTCCTTCAGAATATCATCAACAATAAACACCAGCTAATGGTGAAATATGACTGGTACGATCCCAATATCAAGGTCAAAAAAGCTGAAATTGGAAAACCCGGTACCAACCTCACTACAGCGGATATCAAGTTCTCAACCCTGGGTATCGGGTATGCTTACCATATTAATCCCCAAACAAAAGTCATCTTATACTACGATCTGGTAAGAAATGAACTGACAAGGATTGCTGGCTATGAGGCCGATTTGAAAGACAACATACTGACCTGCAGGCTGCAATTCAGGTTCTGACAGTCCTTAACATTCCGATAATATTCGCATCATGATTGCTTAACACACCGGTAACATACCGGTAATTCCTCAAGGCCACCTTTGCCCGCAAATAACAGGGTATGAATATCAGGCTGAGATTGACTTTTACATTGCTTTTTGTTTCACTTTTTATGATTGCCCAGGCGCAAAAAGCCAGGCTTTCCGGGAAAGTGATGAATGAAAGAAATGAACCACTGGCCGGCGCTAATATTATTATCACCAATGGCGCTTCCAAACAGGCTATTTCTGACGTGGAAGGTAAATTCTATTTCGATTTTGAGGTGGGCACAAAACATACACTGGTAGTTTCCAGGGTAGGCTATGAAACCAAAGAGATCAGTGATGTGGAGGCCTTGTTGAACCAGGAGAATTACTTGGAGGTTGTTCTTAAGGAAAGCGCTAAGACCAAACTGGAAGGTGTTACTATTACTGTTACATCCCGCAGGCAGGAAAACACTTCTGCGCTGCTTTCGTTTCAGCGAAACAATACAGCATTGTCAAGCGGACTGGCAGCCGACTTTATCCGCCGCACTCCCGACCGTAATACTGGCGAGGTATTAAAAAGGGTGAGTGGTACTTCTATCCAGGACAACAAATTTGTAGTGGTTCGTGGCTTGAGTGACAGGTACAACTCGGCTGTCATCAATAATGCGCAACTGCCCAGCACCGAGCCGGATAAGAAAGCATTTTCCTTTGATGTGATTCCCTCGGCGCTGATTGATAACATCATTATTAATAAAACAGCTACACCGGAACTGCCGGGTGAATTTGCCGGTGGCCTGGTACAGATCAACACCAAAGACGTGCCCACCCGTGACCTCCTGAGTGTAAGCGTAAGC
>CAYPBW010000321.1:0-2348 GCA_964409055.1 uncultured Chitinophaga sp.
CTATGGTTTGCCGTGCCAGAGATTTATCTTTGGTGAAAATTTCTATTGGACCTGATAGCGCCTTTGGTAAATCAATACGCTGAGAAGTACTCTTCAGCAGAAAATCCTTTGCTAAAGGAGATCAGTGATTATACTTTTCAGCATCACCCGGAGCATCACATGCTGAGCGGAAGTGTCCAGGGAAAGTTGCTGGAAATGATCAGTTGCATGATCAGGCCAGAGCGGATACTGGAGATTGGCACATTTACAGGTTACAGCGCTTTATGCCTTGCAAGGGGATTGAAACCGCAGGGAAAACTTCACACCATTGAATTAAGAGAAGAAGATGCCAGGGTGGCCAGGGCTTACTTTGACCGTTCTGATTATGCTGCACAGATAATTTCACATGCAGGTAATGCGTTAGAGATAATACCCGGGCTTGAAGAAAACTGGGATCTCGTTTTCATAGATGCGGATAAACCCGCCTATATTGAATATTTTAACCTTGTTTTTCCCCGGTTGCGGAAAAACGGTTTTATTTTAGCAGATAATATACTTTTTCATGGCCAGGTGCTGAAAGAAGAGGTGAAAGGTAAAAGCGCAAAAGGCATCCAGGCTTTTAATGATTTTATCAGGGAGAGAACAGACATTGAAAAAGTAGTGCTAACCATCCGTGATGGCTTGTACCTGTTGCGGAAACTATAAAATGAATATCCATGCTGAAGATCAGGAATACTTTATTTTTTTTAATGTTGCTGGTTGCACCGGTTGTCTTTTCACAGCAATCAGAAACAATCAAAAATTATATCAATACATACAAGGAACTTGCTATCGCTGAGATGCAGCGGACTGGTGTTCCTGCTGCCATTACCCTGGCACAAGGTATTCATGAATCAGGAGCCGGACAGGGTAAACTTGTACTTAAGTCAAATAATCACTTTGGAATAAAATGTAAATCAAACTGGACAGGTGAAACAGTAAAGCATGACGATGATGCCCGTGGCGAATGTTTCAGGAAATACAAGCAATCAGAAGATTCATACCGGGATCATTCCGATTTTCTTCGAAACGGAAAACATTACGCTTTTCTTTTTCAGCTTGACCCTGCCGATTATTCCGGCTGGGCTCATGGCCTGAAAAAAGCTGGCTATGCTACAAATCCCCAATACCCACAGGTTTTAATTAGATTGATTGAAGATTACAATTTGCAGGAGTCTACATTGACAGCCCTCAGAAAAAATACACAGGCAACAGATGACGTAATTGTAAAAAATGATTTATCCTCAGAGAAACCAGCAGTCGATGAAATGCCACAAGCAAAAAAACCTGTGTACCCTGACGGAGAATTTAAAATCAATGAAACCAAAGTAGTTTTTGTAAAAAAAGGGACTCCTTTCCTGGCAATTGCAAAGCAATATGATGTTGATCTGTCAAAGATTTTTGAATTTAATGAAATACCAAAAGCACAGGAATCAGTAAAGGATCAACTGATCTATTTACAGCGCAAGCGCAAAACAGGGGTAAACGATTTTCATATTGTTAAACCCGGGGAGACACTTCATGATATTGCCCAGCTAAATGCCATCCGGCTGGAAAGTCTGCAGGAACTTAACTGGCTTAAAGAAAATGAGATGCCGGCAGCCGGTGAAAAGCTAAACCTTAAAACAAAAGCTACTGCGCTGCCTAAGCTGGTTGTGAGGGAAAACTATTCTTTGCTTCCGACAATAAAAACGAATTCGGCAAACTAACAACTAACATAGATTATGGGACTCATCAAGGTGCATGATAAGACATTTGAAACATATCTTTCGGAAGATACTATTCAAAAAAGGGTGCAAGAACTGGCTGCAGCTATCAATACAGATTTTTCGGGTAAACGTCCCATGTTTATCGCTATACTCAACGGATCATTCATGTTTGCATCAGACTTGTTTAAACACCTCACAATTGAGGCAGAACTGTGCTTTATTAAACTGGCTTCCTACAAAGGGTTGAAGTCTTCCGGTAATGTAGTTACTTCTATAGGGTTGGAGGATGATATCTTCAATAAAGAGATTGTAATTGTGGAGGACATTGTTGATACAGGTAAGACATTGCACAATTTTTTACCCAAACTGGAGCACCAGCAGCCCAAATCCTTACGAATTGCCACTCTTTTACACAAGTCAGAGGCTACTGAATTTCCCCTTAAACTGGATTATATTGGCTTTGATATTCCTAATAAGTTTGTGGTAGGATACGGTCTGGATTACGATGGTTTGGGCCGGAACCTGAAAGAGATCTATCAGTTAGTATAATTTCGATGCTGCTCTGCCTTTTTTTTTGTATTTTATCGGGCTAAAATATCCATTTGAAGGCCGCTTGTCATA
>CAYPBW010000322.1:0-2348 GCA_964409055.1 uncultured Chitinophaga sp.
GCGGACACAGCTCCATCTATACAGGCTCAGTGCCTGCCATCAACGGTATTACCGGTAATGCCTGGTGGGACCGTACACAAATGAGAACAGTTTACTGTACGGAGGATAAAACAGTCAACACAGTTGGCAGCACTTCCTCCAACGGAAAGCAAAGTCCCCGTAATTTACTGACTACAACCATTTGTGACGAACTGCGGATAGCCACCAATTACAAGAGCAAAGTAATAGGTGTTGCCCTGAAAGACAGAGGTGGTATTCTTCCCGCCGGGCATAGTGCCAATGCCGCCTACTGGTATGATAATACTAACGGAAAGTGGATTACTTCTACCTATTACACAAATGAGCTGCCTCAATGGGTCAGCAATTTTAACGACTTAAAATTGGTTGACGAGTATTATAAAAAGGGCTGGTCGCTGTTATATCCGGCTAATACTTATTTGCAAAGCACAGCTGATGAAAAAAAGTACGAAGCCAAACCTTTTGGCACTTCCTTTCCATACAACTTAAGCGGTTTCGCAGGTAAGGATTATGGTAAAATCACAAGCACTCCATGGGGTAATACGCTGACAACAGAGTTTGCTAAAAGCGCCGTTATCAACGAAGGACTCGGTGCCGATAACATAACTGATATTCTTGCCGTAAGCTATTCGTCTCCTGACTATATCGGGCATTCATTTGGCCCTAACTCAATAGAAAGTGAAGACGGTTTTTTGCGCTTCGACAGGGAACTGGGAGATTTTTTTGACTTTCTTGATAAAAAGATCGGGAAGGGACAATACACTGTTTTCCTTTCTGCCGATCATGGCGTGGCTCATATTCCCGAATACATGCAGGAAAACAAATTGCCCGGAGGCCGGATTTTTATGGCAGATGTAATTAAGCAACTAAACAAAACCCTGGCAGAAACATTTAAAATAAGTAACATAGTTGTCAGTGATGATAATTACCAGTTACACCTCAATCACCCCGCCCTGGATTCGGCCAAAATTGACAAAGAGGAACTGATCAACTGGATCGTTGACTACATAAGTGCAGAACCTGGCATTGACAGAGCATTTGCGGTGGAAGACCTGAATGAAATACCACTGCCAGCTGCAATAAGACAAGCGCTGAACAACGGGTACTACCCTCCGAGAAATGGCGATATCCAAATCATACTCAAGCCCAATTACATTGAAGCCTGGGGTAATACCGGTACTACCCATGGACTTTGGAATCCTTATGACTCACACATTCCATTGCTATGGTATGGCTGGGGCATCAGGCAGGGAAAATCCAATAAAGAAATGTATATGACCGATATTGCCCCTACCCTTGCTGCCTTATTGCATATTCAGATGCCCAACGGATCTGTGGGACGGGTAATAAGTGAAGTAATAAAGTAATAGGTAATTAAAAATGTTATTGCAGGTTTATTTGTAAATTCCATAATTAAAACTAATCAACCACCAATAACTCGTCATCATGAAAAAACTGCTTTTTGTATCCTCGCTTATCTTAAGCACCTTTTTTTTGAAGGCGCAGGCTGTTGACAGCATTCGCTTCTTTACCGATGAGCCGGTTATAGAAATGACGCTAAGCACTGATATAAGAGGCCTGCAGAATCAAAAAGGCGATGATATATTTCAGGAAGGAAAAGTATCTATGAAATTTCCCGACAGCACCGTTATCACGGAAAATGTAAAAGTAGGCGCCCGGGGAAAATTCAGAAGGGGCTATTGCAGAATCCCTCCCATCATGCTCAACTTCAGAACACCAGAGGGTAATTCCCGGTTTCAATCGCTTGGAAAATTAAAACTGGTAATTGCCTGTGGCACAAAATCTACTGACGAAGAATTATTATTGAAAGAGTTCCTGGTATATAAGATTTATAACCTGCTGGAGGATAAAAGTTTCAGGGTACGGTTGTTAAAGACAACTTATGAAGATTCAAAAGGCCGCAACAAACCCTTCACCCAATATTCTTTCCTGATTGAGGATGACGGCGATATGGCCCGCCGCAACAACTGCAAAAAGAAAGAGCATGGCCAATACCTTACCGAGGCAACCGACCGCAACACCATGACAATGGTGGCTTTGTTCGAGTATATGATAAGCAATACAGACTGGTCTGTACCTAATAATCACAATGTAAAACTCATCTTTGACAGGGATAATGAAGCCGCCCCGCCGCATGCAGTACCTTATGATTTCGATTACTGCGGGCTGGTAGATGCCAGTTATGCCATCCCACATGAAATTATTGGAACAGAGAAAGTAACCGAACGGGTTTACAGGGGGTTCCCAAGAACATTGGAAGAAATACAAATTACCCTGGATGAATTCCGTAAGAAGAAATCAGCTATTTA
>CAYPBW010000323.1:0-2340 GCA_964409055.1 uncultured Chitinophaga sp.
TATTATTACTGGTAATACAATTATCACCTACAATACAATCGTGGGCAAAATGGCAGTAAGCCATGATAAGACAGTTTTTGCCAATGACAGTTTTCTCCCTGTCTTTGGTGCCGCGGTTGATGGTAACAAATTCACGGATGGTAGTGCCGTCGCCGATAAAAACATTTGAGTATTCGCCCTGGAATTTCAGGTCCTGTGGTACCGCAGCTATGACAGCACCGGGAAAAATGCGGCAGTTTTTCCCTATTCTCGCCCCTTCCATAATGGTAACATTGGAACCAATCCAGGTACCATCTCCAATCTCTACATCCTGGTGAATGACCGTAAAGGGATCAATTTTTACATTGGTTGCCAAACGGGCATTGGGATGAATATATGTATGCGGATGAATCATGAATTTGTTACAAGAACGGGCAAAGTTAGCAGATACAGCTAAAAACTAAAGTTTTTTTGGCCATATATTGTTAAAAGTCAGTCACTCAGCTCACACAGATGGATGAAGGGATGGAAATTCAATGTTGTCACAGTAAATTTGCAGATCAAATGCACAACCCACAGGATATATTAACGGTAGCTTACAAGCAACCCCTGATGCAGGATCAGTTGGTAATGTTACAGGACAGGCACCAGCAAATACCCGGGTCGGTACAGTACACTATCGAACGTTATCATAGGCAACCCCAATGGAATATTGAAGATACCGGCATGCTGATCTACCATTACGAAAAAAATCTTCCAAAAGAAAATTACCTGGAACTGCGCTTCTGCGTAAGCGGTAATGTGTATTGCCGGAAGAAAGACACGGAATGCGACATGTGCCAGTTCAATGCTTCTAAAAACTGTATGGAAAGAGTGGATAGTGTTGATGTGGTAATCTTCCGTTTCTCCCCCATTCATCTTAGCCAGTTTGTAAAACCCCGGAAAGGAAATTCATCGTTGACTGATGATATTTTAAAATTCAAGCACAAATCTTCATTCAGCAAAATTCTGCCGCTATGCGGAAAAACAAGAATGGTACTGGAAGGAGTGTTGAATCATACTTACACGGATACCCTGGAAAATATTTATATCAATGCCCAAACACAGATGCTGCTATTGTACAGCCTTGACTGTATGCTGGGTGAAAAAGAAATTGATATTGTAAGCTGTAAGTTCCTTGCCAATGAAGCTGACAGGGAAAAGATCGTAAAAGCCAGGGAAATCCTTATTCAGCATATTGGCGAACCCATCACCATAAAAGAACTAAGCCGTAAAGTGGCTATCAACGAATGTTACCTGAAAAAGGGTTTTAAGGAATTATTCGGCACCACCGTATTTGACTTCTATCAAAGCCAGCGGATGGAACATGCCAGGTACCTGCTTTATGAAAAAGGCCTGAGTGTTACCGAAGTTTCGCTTTTATTGGGTTATTCTTCCATTTCCCATTTTTCTACGGCCTTCAAAAAACACACTGGCCTCAAACCATGTGAACTCCTGCTGCGATAAAGCTCTTGAGCCTGATCAACATCGTCAATTTACTATCGCTTTTTTGAGTAAGCGTTTGCCTTTTTCCTGTTAATTTCCGCAAGCCGGCAATAATAATTGAATGTGACTTACGTTACAGGACATATGGCATTATTTTTGAATTTTTAGTGCAATGCGAAATGGCCTGTTAATATTAATGGCTGCAATTCATCTGCTGGGCAATACGGAATTGGGAGAACTACTAAAAATTCCGAGGTTGATTTCGCATTATCAACAACATCATTGCCGTGATTCCAATGTAAGTTTCTTCGATTTCATAGTAATGCATTATGTAAATGGCGATGACGGAACCTCAGCCGATAACCGGGAAGATGAACAATTGCCCTGTCATAATATTAAGCAACAGCACAGCTTTGCACAAACACTTTCACCCACTCTGAGGCCTTATGAAATAAATATCAACTACCCTGTTCAGCCAGGTGTATTCGGCGCTAAACAACAGGATGGTTTTCTTTCCGGGTATGTTTCATTGATACTTCAGCCTCCACGGGTTTAATACTAATAAGCCCAGTCATCCTTTATCACCTTTAAGAAAAATTTAGGGAGTTACTTTCTGGCTTCTTGCATTTACCTATACGCTGTGTAAATAGTATACGGGTATAAGTTGTACTGCTGCATGTCCATTTAAAAGAGCCCTGTTAAAACATAAATCAACTACTATGAAGAAGAAACTTTATTTCCTTGCCATCTTAACGACCACCGGTGTGTTATTACTTAATTCTTGCCGGCATGAAGTACTATTCCCTGATGGTGGTGGGGGCGGTTCTGTTATTGTTGTTCCGCCTGCCTCCACCTGCAGCCCGGACTCTGTTTATT
>CAYPBW010000324.1:0-2333 GCA_964409055.1 uncultured Chitinophaga sp.
TAGTAAGGCCAAGATCAAATAACAGGTCATGAACCTGGGTGGCAAAACCACCGGCGCCAATAACAATCATAAGGACATTTTTAAATGGCGGCAAATTCGGCTTATGTCGCTTTCGTCAATTCCGTAAAAAAGAGGAAGACATAAAACTCTTGAAGCAATATCCTCCGATACAGAGCACTTAGTATAATTAATAAAGGGTAATGTATTTAAAGAGGGATAAAAATATCGTCTTGGGTATATTTTTTCGTTGTTCAGTTTTTGTACAGCATTAAGTAATTGCCCTTCAGATTCAAAGACAACCGGGTAATATGCATAATTATATTCAAAACTTGTTAAATCGAATGATTGCCTGGTGAGCTGCGTACCTTCCAATAAGCTGTTATAAGATTGGGTTGCCCTTTTCCTGTCTTCTAAAATCTTAGCCAGATCATCTAAAATGCATAAACCCATGGCGGCATGCAACTCAGAGTTCTTTCCATTAATCCCTGGCCTATGATATTCATCATAATGGTGACCAAACTGACGAATTAGTCTTATCTGTGCAGCAATTTGATCATTATTGGTAATAATACATCCTCCTTCTGCTGTGTGAAATAGTTTTGTAGCATGAAAACTACAGGTAGTAATATCTCCGAAACTCAGCAATGATTTACCTTTATATTGGCTCCCGAAGGCATGTGCACCATCATAAATTAATTTCAACTTATATTTCTGTGCAATCAACTCAATTTTTTCAATATTACAGGCATAGCCATAAACATGGGTAGCCAGAATGGCTGTGGTATGGCTGTTGATTGACGCCTCAATCTTATCCGGGTCTATGCAAAAAGTTGTGGGATCAATATCCACAAAAACGGGTGTACAACCTTCCCAAAGCAAAGCATTGGTTGTTGCCACATAGGAAAATGGGGTGGTAATCACTTCACCTTTTACACCCAATGCTTTAATAGCTATTTGCAGGGCAATCGTTCCGTTAGAGCAGAAATAAAGGTGTTTAACCCCAAGAAGTTCTCTTAACCTGGTTTCAAGCTCTACTACAAGCTCACCATTATTTGTTAACCAGGATTTATCCCATGCTCTTTTGATCAATTGATAATATCGATCAATATCCGGCAAATATGCTTTTGTAACATTAATCATGACTTAGCAAACTCCAGAATACTTATTGGGGTCTTTATATCATTACCGATTGTACAGCATCCAGGTACTTTCCTCTATTGGCAATAACAGAATATTTTTCTTCAATCGTTTTTCTTCCGTTAAGAGAAAATTTCTTCCGCAATTCAACTGATTCGATCAGCCGGCTCAGCTTCTCTACCCATTCCCCCGTTGTGTCTGCAAGAAAACCATTATCTCCGTCCTGAATTATTTCTTTGTTAACTCCCACTGGAGACATCACAGTGGGTATCCCCGCAGCCATATACTGCAACCCTTTCATCCCGCACTTTCCCCTTGTCCACTCATCGTCGGGCAGGGGCATAATGCCAATATCAAACCGGTGGAGATCTTCCACTTCAGTAGCAGCATTCCAGGGCAAGCCTTTTATAGAAAGGGGTTCATTATAATAGGCAGGATCCCCGATAACAATAAAAGATAAGCGGTTGCCATATTTTTTTTTAAGTACCCGGAGTGCTTCAACAGCATTTTCAAAATGCGCAATGGTAGAAAAACTGCCACTCCACCCGATTACAATATTTTCTTTTGCAATAATTTCTTTTGCAACGTACTTATCCGTGTCAATAGTAGAAGGGATTATTATTACCTCTGGATTATATTTTTGGGCATAGGAAGCAAGGTATTCATTACCGGCAATGACCAGGTGTGCAGCACGGATGATATCCTTTGTTTTCCCGGCATTCTTTAAAAAGGCCAGCTTCTTATTCCCCTCAGAAACCTGCTGCAACCAGATACTGTCATCAAAATCAAAGATCAGCCTGGATCGTTTGGCAAATCTTTTTTCAAAAAAAGCGCTGCCGAGCATAAAACATTCCCGTTGTACAAAAACTACAGGGGGAAGTCGCTTAAAAAAAACTTCTGCCAATCTTTTCGAAACGGACTTTAGCAGGATGACCCCTTTGCCAAAATAATGACCGGGAGCGTAAAACACTTTATCGTCATGCTCATTCAGTAAATAGGAAAAAGAAGATGGGTATCCCATCTCTTCCAGGTAGCTTATATACTGTTCAAAGCGGTAACGTTGAGAGGGGGAACGATCAGGACGGTGCAAACAGGCAAATAATACTTTGGGCATAAATTGGCACTAACAATATTTATTTTACTTTATTCAATACTGCCAGGTAGTTGGTAGTAAGAAAAAGTTCTGCGTACTCACT
>CAYPBW010000325.1:0-2303 GCA_964409055.1 uncultured Chitinophaga sp.
GTTGCCACCTCCAAAGAATCTAATTTATGGCTGACACAAATTGAAGGTAATGTTATTGAAGACGCCGGTGTTATCAAGATGGACTTCCTGGGATTGAAAACCCTCACCATCATCAAGAATGCCCTGCAACTGATCAAACAAAATCATGGTATTGAGATTGATATTGATAAGATACCGCTGGACGATAAAAAAACATTTGAACTATACCAGCATGGAGCAACCATTGGTACTTTCCAGTTTGAAAGTGCCGGTATGCAGAAATACCTCAGGGAACTGAAGCCGGATAAATTCGATGACCTTATCGCCATGAATGCCTTGTACCGGCCCGGTCCGCTGGCCTATATTCCTAATTTCATTGACCGTAAACATGGCCGGGAAGCCATTACTTATGACCTGCCGGAAATGGAAGAATACCTGAAGGAAACTTATGGTATTACCGTGTACCAGGAACAGGTGATGTTGCTGGCGCAAAAACTGGCCGGCTTCAGTAAAGGAGATGCAGATGTGTTGCGTAAGGCAATGGGTAAAAAACAAAAGACAGTGCTCGATAAAATGAAGGCACAGTTTATATCCGGTGCAACAGAAAAACTTTTCCCTCCTGAGAAGTTAGAAAAAATATGGACCGACTGGGAAGCCTTTGCCCAATATGCATTCAATAAATCACACTCCACCTGTTATGCTTATGTAGCTTACCAGACAGCATACCTGAAAGCCCACTACCCTGCTGAATACATGGCTGCTGTACTGAACAACGCAGGCAGCATTGAAAAGATCACCTTTTTTATGGAAGAATGTAAGCGGATGGGTATAAAAGTGCTGGGACCGGATATTAACGAATCATTGAAAGGATTTGCTGTTAACAATAAGGGAGAAATCCGTTTTGGCCTGGGTGGTTTAAAAGGTGTAGGTGAAGCAGCTGTAGAGAGCATCATTTCGGAAAGACAGAAGAACGGTTCTTTTGTCAGCCTTTTTGATTTTATTAAAAGAATTAATCAGCGTACCGTCAATAAAAAAACGCTGGAAAGCCTCGCCTATGCCGGCGGGTTTGACTGCTTCACAGAATATCACCGGGCACAATACTTTGTTGTCCCGGAAAATGAAATGATCAATGGCCTGGAGAAAGTGATCAAATACGGGCAGGTTATTGCTTCACAAAATGCCAATACGGCCAATACACTTTTCGGCGATTTACCGGTAACCATGGAGATACCGCCGCCCAAATTGGCCGATTGCCCACACTGGCCGTTGACTGTACAATTGGATCATGAAAAAGAAGTGACAGGTATGTTCCTGAGCGGCCATCCGCTGGATCATTACCGCTTTGAGATGAAGCATTACGGCGTGACTCCCATCGCCGATTTCAACGAATTCAGGGAAGCCATAAAAATGCATCCCAATCCCGGCAGACCATTCCGTATTATCGGGTTGGTAGCCGATGCCCAGCACCGGATTGCCCGCAGTGGTAATAAATATGGAAATTTTGTGATCGAAGACTACTCCGGTAAAACTGAAATTGTTCTTTTCAGCGAAGATTACCTGAGGCTCACCCCTGTTTTGCAGCAAGGCACAACGGTTTTCATCACCGGCTATTTCAAACAGCGGTACAACAGGGATGAGTTTGAGTTCAAGGTCAACAGTGTTTCACTGGCTGAAACCATGAAAAAAAGTCTGACCAAACAGGTAACGATAGAAGTTCACCCGCAGGATATTACGAAAGACATGCTGAGCTTTGTTGAAAAGAACCTCAAGAATTTTCCTGGCAAATCAACTTTAAAATTTAACATCAGTGAGCCAAAGAACAAAATGAGAATCAGTCTTGTGACAATGAACAGTGGTTTTGAAATGAACGAAGAACTGATACAATTCCTGGAGAAAAGCCCTGAACTGGATGTGCAGGTGTTAACAGTTTGATAAACGACAGGACTTTTTAGCAGTTGCAGTGACAAGTTTTACACAACTTTATGCCATAGCCGCATGTTAATTATATCGGGCTTAAATTTGCAGTCCTCCTGAGCAAAACAGAAGTAATAACTTAAAAACAAAACTTATACAATGGCAAGAGAATTCACAGATGCAAACTTTCAATCAGATGTATTGGCTTCTGATAAACTGACAGTAGTTGATTTTTGGGCAGAGTGGTGCGGCCCCTGCCGGGCTATCGGGCCGGTTATCGAAGAACTGAGCAAAGAGTATGATGGAAAGGTTAACGTTGGAAAGGTTAACGTAGATAACAATCCCAATATTTCTATGAACTATGGCATTACATCTATCCCAGCCATCCTGTTTATTAAAAATGGCCAGGT
>CAYPBW010000326.1:0-2299 GCA_964409055.1 uncultured Chitinophaga sp.
GGCCATTTGAAAACCCTTTCCAGGCCGGCAAAGAACTCAGCGTATCTTAAACTTCTCTCTTTCGTTATCAGCATGCCACCGCCGGCCACTTCCTGTATTTTTAGTTTTTTAAAGAACGGGATTTTGTTCACCAATGCCCCATTGAATTCATGCACCAGGTTTCCCTGAAAATACCTGTCAAATACAGGAAAGGTAGAATCCAGCGCCTGGAATGCATACTTGGGATTATTAAAGAAAAGCGGGTCACCCTGTCGCATGAATTTGTAATCAATTACCCGCAGGTCATTGGTATTGAGGAAATCACCTGTTTTGGCATTATAGCTGGTATTACCCATCACACCAAAGTTGATATTCTGCTCTACCCCGAATTCCAGGTAATCAAAATCTATTTCACTCTTCAGTAATCCTTTTATTCCTTTTTTCCAGATGACATAAAAAGTGGGCCATCGGGAACCGAGATGGATCTTTTCTTTAGGCTCCCTGATGTAGCGCATCCGGGGAGTGAAATACAATTTCACCTGGTTGTAAGTGGCATTGTAAGGATCAAACTCAACCGGGGGATCATTGGCAATGCCAAAAAGACTGTCAGCATTATTACCCACTTTATAATCAGCCACAGAGCGGCGTAAAGCCACTTCAAAAGTATTCATAATGGTAACACCGTTGAAGATTTCAATCTCATGATTTAGCTCCAGTGAGTTATTCAAAAAGATATTACTTCTCTTGAGCACATTCACCCAGGCGTCCCCGGCATAAATGAATTCAAAATTTCTTCCCGCTTTAATACCAAACATTCCTTTATTAAAAGGATTGTATTTACGTTGAACACCTATAGTACCGTTAATATCACTGTTGCGGAAACCATAACTCAGATCAGCATCCCAGTTGAGTGTGGTCCGGTTGGGATAAGTTTTACGATAACCGGCTGCCAGTTTCAACCGGGCCCCGCCAAATGCTACCGGTTGTATCAATGTAGTAACAGGGGGCAGTATCCACATTCTTTCTTTGCGGTGATCGTTGAAGATCTGTCCGAATATCAATGCCTTTTTCCAGGTTATTTTGTTCAGCACCCGATCCATAGAATCGAGGTAAGCTTCGCTTTTCATGTACCGGTAAATGCTGTCCTGGTACCGGGCATAGAGTTCCTGTTGTTTTGACAAGGGTTCTGTTCGTACCGCATTCCAGAATGTAGAATCTTTTTCATAGGCTTCCTGCGAAGTAGAACTTACTTCCAGCCCAAAATGACCCCTCGGAAAATTTTTTCTTAACTGGTAATCTGAAAACCGGACAAGTGTTTCACCATAGATCTTTCCTTTTTTGGTTTTGGTGTAATAAATAAATTGCTGGCGGGTAATTACCCTTGCACTGTCACCAATCTTATCATACTCCTGCTTTACTTCCATGTAATCATATTCAGGCATATGGGCAGGCGGAATCCGAAACGAAACACTTAATACATTCCAGGTGCTGTCCTGTATTTGTATCTCCCCTTCTATCGTTGCATTACTCAGCTGTCTTGGTCGTATGGCAATAGTATATACCTTAGGCTTGATAGTTCTGTCAATTTTCAATGTCTTGAACCGGTACGCCATCAGGCCGCTATAACTAATGGGAGAAACAAAAGGAATCTTTGAAACAGGCGGTGCTTTTATCAGGTTATCATAAATAAAAAAATCTCCATCCAGAGCAGAGAGATAAAATAAACTTTCGGTACTTCCCCGTTTATTCACCCCATGCCGCTGTTCTTTTATCTGGCCTGAAGTACTCCTGTCGATATGCAAGAGAATCTCTGTCATCGACATTTTGCTGAAGTCTTCCACCACTATACTATCTTCTTCTGATTTTTTTTTCGTACCACTTGAATCAAGCTGGAATGCTTTGATGTAGGCATTGCAGGAATAGGAGCCAATGGCATCCAGCACTATATCCTTATTCTTGATTACATTTTTGATGAGTTCCTCTGCCCTGTCGCGGTACTTAGCCTTGACCACTACCTCAGACATGCTGGCAGATTCCGGTTCCAGTTCGATATTTTCAATAACATCCTGGTTGGTGATATAGAAAGTAACGATCCTTGTTTTATAACCGATCATACTTACTACCAGGTCATATTGCCCTCTTTCCAGGTAGAAAGAATAGGTGCCATCGTCTTTGCTTACAGTTCCTTTTTTAAGCTCTTTGATTTCCACACTGGCCAACGGAAGCCTTTCCCGCTTATTATCGAGAATGATGCCTGAAACTTTATATAATTGGGCAGAAGATGCCAGGGAAAACAATAAGAAAAAAGAGAAAAGAATAT
>CAYPBW010000327.1:0-2291 GCA_964409055.1 uncultured Chitinophaga sp.
GCAAAGAAGATTATACTGGAGAAAGCCTGCACTTTTTGGATACATTGGAATTTTTTCACTAATTCCATGCAACAAGTCCTGTTCCGGACCAATGCCCGAATGAAGTAATGTCAAGTTTTGGCTTGTCAAGATTATACCAAATATCCAGCATGTTCCATAAACGAATATCATCAAAGATGAATAAACATTTTTTACTGAATTCAAGCCTGGAAAAATTTTCCAGAAATTTATATTCTTGGACTCCGTCCTTTAAGGCATCTATAAAAATAATGTCGGCACCCTCCAAAAGAGACTTATGCTTTTCAACCATTAAAGGGTTAGTAAGATCATCAGTATATTGAACCAACCCCTGTTCAAAATCCGCTTCTTCTAAAATTGTATCATCAAAATGATACCAGGGAATAATATCAAAAGTAGTAACAACTCCACCCATTGGCATATATTTTTTCATACAAAGAGATGAATAACCCAAGTGTGTTCCTAATTCAACTACAGAATCAGGTTGCAGTTTTTTAACTATTGAAGCAAGCAATTTATAATGTTCTCCCGGGTAAATACTTATGTAATCGGGGTTTTCTTTTTTAATTCGTACTGATATGTCTGTCAGGTCAATATTAATTGCATCTGTAACACTGGATAGTGCCAGTTGGAGCAAGTCCTTTGTTGGCTGACCGGGCTGTCCAAGCATGCTAAACAATGCAGAATAGCGTCTGTCTTCAGCATTCACCTTTATAGGGCAAGCCCTCCTCAGTGTTTCTTCCGCTTCCCTTTTTTTCCTTTTGAACATGATGCACAAATTTACAGATCAAGTTCACCCAGTTTTCTTAATGCATAAAAGATACAACTTACATGCATTGCCTGAACAATCTTGTTTTCTCTCAATAACGACTTTACCTCATTCATATCCAGCAACAACACCTCGATTTCCTCATTCTCATCGAGTGCCTGCTCAGCAATTTTCTTACCCCCTCTTGCCAAATACATATGCAAAAGATTTGAATTGGTAGACGGGTTAGGCGATATCCCGCCCAGGTATTCGTAAGAACTGAATGAAAAGCCTGTTTCTTCCAGCAACTCCCTTGCTATTGCTTCTTCAAAGTTTTTGTCAGTATCATCCACGCAACCGCCGGGGATTTCATAACAAACCTCCCCCAGTGCATGGCGGTATTGCCTGATCATGATTATTTTTCCCTCCTCAGTAACCGGCAAGGCTCCTACCCAGGTGGAAAAATCATATACATAATACGGATCTACAATTTTCCCCTGGGGGGTCTCACAAACTTCTTTGCGCACCTTAAACCATCGGTCATTAAACAGGTATTCAGATGACAGTGTTTTCCATTTCATGCCGTGTTACCATTTCATTCTTTCTCTCAGTGAAGTGATATGGGCCACATGATGTTTGCCATGCCAGGCATACATACCCAGCAGGTACCATAAGCGCATAGTTTTCTTATGCTCAGGGTGAAAAATAGTCCGGTTATTCCAATCATTATCGCTTACATATTTCAGCGTTTCAAAAAGCCGTGCATGTATAGCATGCAACAGGGTTATGGAATAATTCAAAGGTAATTTCTGCACATCATTTAATTCGGCCCATTTATTTTCATCATAAGGTTTAACTGTGGGATTGTCTTCCGTCAAGGCAAGTTTAAAACGGCAATAGGCATTAATATGACTATCCGCAATATGATGTACAAGTTGGTGAACCGTCCAGCCGCCTTCCCGGTAAGGGGTATGAAGTTGTGCCTCATCCAAATTAAGAATAGCATTTTCCAAAAGCAGAGGTAAAAATTTCAAATCGGCCAGCCATTCTACCTTTTGTTCAATTGAAAAAGGCTGCGGCTCATACTTACCAATAGGATAACGTGGGTCAGTTGTAACAGTTGACATAAAAGATCATTTAATTACTTGCAGGAGTTCCACTTCAAAAATAAGGGTTGCCCCGCCGGGGATATCATTCCCTGCTCCCCTGTCTCCATAAGCCATATCAGATGGTATCCACAATCTCCAGTGGCTTCCCTCTTTCATCATTGGCAGGGCCACCTGCCACCCTTTGATCAATGCCCGAAGTGGTGCAGTAAAAGGCTGGCCTCTTTTAAACGAGTTATCAAACTCCTTTCCGTCCAGTAAAGTGCCTTTATAATGGGCCTTTACACTATCTGTTACTGCCGGCTGTGTACCAGTTCCTTCTTTAATGACTTCGTATTGTATCCCGCCGGGAAGTTCTTTCACACCTTCCCTGGTGATATTTTGCGTCATAAATGCAGCTCCTGCTGATTTTTGCGCTT
>CAYPBW010000328.1:0-2271 GCA_964409055.1 uncultured Chitinophaga sp.
AAACACCGACCTCGATATCACACTCACACAGATTCCAACATAAAACAAAGCCGCATTGCTGCGGCTTTTTTATTTCCATCTCTCCTTCAGGCTGCTTACCGGCATAAGAATATCGGAACGAACAGGCCCCGTCCATAAGAACGGGGTCTGTTCGTTATGGCTCAGGGTTTAATTTTTTACCTGGCAGCGGTCTGCCTTTTCTTCCAGCCTTATCATTTTTCCATGTCCGTTTGTACCGGGGGGTTAGCCATTCTTCTGCTTTATCTGCTGCTATCACCAATACACAATCATATATGTTTACATTCGGTTGCTTGTACATAGCCCGCCCTTCTCTAAACCAATTTATGGCGCTGCCACGGGTTATTTTAGCCTGGTAGTTATAAAAGCACACAGCGGCTTTCGCCCAGCCACATTATCCTATTTTTTTTAATACCACGTAAAAATCCATATAGCCTTTTGCGGCAGAGAGCTTCACCTCTTTGCCTCCCTGGCTTACGGTTTGCTGCAGCAATAAGGGCAGCCGCCTGCGGATGATGATCTCGTTTTGCCCCGGTTTAAAATCGCCTTCCAGCAAATCCCAGTTAGTTTTTAACTGTATATAGTAAAGGTCTTTATAATTGTGCCGCTTGTTAATATCCCTTACCACCGTATCTTTTTGGGCTTTGCCAATGGTGGTGGTTACATACTGTTCTTTGCCGGGCTGCTCGTAATCCAGATCGGGAACCGCCAGTGTGTACTTGCCGGTGCTGTGGTCTATCTGCAAATCGGTATTGGCAAGCCAGCCTTTGGCCCATTCGCCGTTTGATGACCAGGTTGCTTTTTTTTCAATGCTTCCGGTAATGGCATCACCCGGCATTTTGGTGCTGCGTTCGTCCGATTGTATGGTAACATCCGTTTTGGAAAAAGTAAAGGAGGTGCCTGAACGTATCCAGCTTTCCCAGCGGGTGGTATTGTTTTTATCGGGCTGGTTTACCCGTATGGCGCCCCGCACTTCGGTTGGAAATTCTATAAAGCCTGTATGTGTACAGTCGGCCTTTACTTTATAATACTGTTTAAACTTACCAAACATGCCACTTGATTCGCCATCAAAATGAATTTCATAGACAAACTGACCTACCCATCCCTTTTTGATTTTGGGAGTATAAGCAACGGAAGGAAATTCCATGGGGGATAGTGTGTCTGCCTGTGCCCTTGCCCATACACAGCCAAAGAAAAACGTAATGGCCAATACTATCTTTTTCATGAGTGATTTTTTTAGTTCAGGTTTTTTAAAGCCTGTTATTTTGTTTATGCCGGAGGATTTACAATCTGGCTTAGCGGCGCCCTTTAGCACAAGCAGGGCAGGAACAGACAGCAAGAGCTTCTTCATAGTTTTAAGGTTTTGATCTATCCCGGAATAGCTGTTGTTGTTTTAGTTGCTTATCAGTAAAGGTAACAGCAGATATAGCCTGGATTGTATTACCAATATACTAATAAAATAGCAGCATAAAGTTTTGGAACCCCGTTGATCCTTCCCGGGCCAATATTAAACTTCAAATTTTCCCTCGTAAATGCACTAACTTACTATCCCTTATCCCCGCAAATATTTCTAACCAACTGCAAATTTTCATTTATGTAGTCACTGAAGCTAATGCCTGTCTCCATGGTTTGCGTCCTGCAGGAAAACCCGTCAAAAAAAATGTAATTTGCATGTATGTATACACTTAACGCCATACTGGAGATACTCAGGCAGCACAAGCCTGAACTGCAGCGGAAATACCCTATTTCCAAATTGGGTGTATTTGGTTCTTATGCCAGGGGGGAGGCTACAGAAAAAAGCGATATCGATATTGCTGTGGAAATAACAGGGCCGATGGGATTAGATTTTGTGACCATGGCCGATGAAATAGAAGAGTTGTTTGGCATAAAAACGGATGTAGTACCCCTGCGTGCCATAAAACCTAAATACCTGGTATACGTTCAAAAAGATATTGTTTATGCCTGAACGGAACCCGGTTTCGCTAATTGAAGACATCCTGTATTGCATTGAGCACATACAGGCTTATACTTCCGGTCTTTCAACAGAACAATTTTCTTCTCATTTTATGACGGTGGAAGCCTGCTTATATAATTTACAGGTTATTGGCGAAGCGGTATCCGTATTGCCGGCCGGGATAAAAAATGGGCGGCTATAAAGGGAATGAGGAACCGGCTTATACATGAATACTTTGGTACGGACCTGCTGCTTGTATGGAATGTTATTCAGCATGAACTGCCGCCGATGAAATTGAA
>CAYPBW010000329.1:0-2264 GCA_964409055.1 uncultured Chitinophaga sp.
AGGGGTAGACATACACATAATCGGGGGTCATCAAACGGCCGATACTGTTTTCCGGGTAACCTAATAAAGAAAGAGTGATTTTTCTTTCATCCGGGTCCAGCAGCTTTATAAGTTCCCTTACCACATTACTGGGGAGTTCTTCCAGGAAGTCGGTACGGTCATCCGCAGGCAGATCATTAAGTAATGAAGCGGTGGTATTTGGCGGCAGTTCATGAATAATTCTTTTCTGGGTAGAAAGATCAATGATCTTGAAAACACTGGCTGCCCGGTGCACCGACATATTAGCGATGATCTGGCTTTCATATTCCGGGTTTTCTTCTACCAGCAGGGCCACATCACTGATGTTCTGGTCGTCCAGGAATTCCCTGATCTGAAGTTTATCTTCCGTTTGAATGATGGCTTCAAATTGTTCCTGTAAGGTGGGTTGTTCCAGTTGCAGTGACATGTGCCAAAAATACGAAATGCGAGGTATGAAGTACAAAGGAAGAAGTGGGGAGTTCGTGGTTTTCTTCGTTTGTAAAGTTTCGATTTAAGCGATGATTTCCGTACTTCGTACGTATAACTTTTTACTTCAAATGGTGTTGCCCTTTTTGTATATCGCACAAACTGATCACATGGGCCGTGGTGTTTTTACAGCCGAAAACATAGAGGCCGGAACAGTGGTGGAGGTGTCACCTGTTATTATTATGAACAGTGAAGAAAGAAAGTTGCTTGATCAGACCCTGCTTCATGATTATATTTTTGAATGGGGAAATGATAAAAAGCGCTGTTGCATGGCACTCGGCAATGTTCCGGTTTACAATCATTCTTATGAAAGCAACTGCGAGTATGAAATGGATTATGAAAGAGAGGAGATCATCATCAGAACCGTGAGGGCCATACAGGCAGGTGAAGAATTATTTATCAATTATAATGGCGAGTGGAATGACCCTAAGCCCCTTTGGTTTGATGCTAAATAAAAATGGCCTCCATGATGAAGGCCATTTTTTATTCGGTTAAATAGCTGTTATTGAAACTTGATCTGTGCCCTGATTTCACCCGCAGGATAAGCGGCGGTACGGAGCATAATGTAATACATACCATTCAGCAGGTCCTGTTCTTTGATCACCACACCATCACAAAGCAGTGTACCTGATCTTGAACCAGTAGTTGTTGCACCGGTAGTGCTGATGGTCTGGATGGGAGTTGTAGGAGAAACTGCAAACCCTTCAGGAGCCAGGCCATAAACACCAATGCCGACAGTTGGATTTCCGCTCAGACCTGACCAGGTAAAGTCGTAAGTCAGGATCCTTGTTTCCCTTGTATAAAAAACATTGAGTTTTCCTAAAGCCGGTGATGCGCTGGTAGGAACTACTTGTGCGCCGGTCATGGGTATATCTCTTTTCTGGAAATCAGTTGTCTTTTTCAGTTCTGCATCGGGTTCGCAGGATGCAACGACGAACAATAAAGCCAATAATAAAGAAGGTAAAGCAGTTAGTTTTAGCAATTTCATGATGAAACAGATTTGTGGTAAAAATAAGAAGTTTTTTGAATTGGCAATATTTTATAAAACCGGCCTAAAACCCTGTGGGAAAACTGTTTATTTCAGGCTGTTTTTGATCTCCTGGAGTTTTAAGAGGGCCTCTACCGGGGTCAGCCGGTTGATGTCAATTCCTTCCAGCATTTTTCTTATCGTATCGAAGGTTTCGCTGTGGGCATCAAAGATGGAAAGCTGCATCCGCTGACCGTCGGATTTTGGGCTACTTATGCCCTTTAAAACATTGCCTGTAGTCGGGCTCCCCACTTCCGACTGCTGACTTCTGACTTCCAGTTCTTCCAGGATCTCGTTGGCCCTTTCAATCAGCGAAGGTGGCATCCCGGCCATTTTGGCTACATGTATACCGAAGCTATGGGTACTGCCACCTCTTGCCAGCTTGCGCAGGAAGATGATTTTGTTGCCTACTTCCTTATTCGTAACATGGTAGTTTTTTACCCGGGGCATTTTTTCTTCCAGTTCATTCAATTCGTGGTAGTGGGTGGCAAACAGTGTTTTCGGCTGATGCGGGGAGTTATGCAGATGCTCGGCAATACTCCAGGCTATGGAAATGCCATCATAGGTAGAAGTACCCCTTCCGATCTCGTCCAGAAGTACCAGGCTCCTGTCAGTAATATTGTTAATGATGCTGGCTGTTTCATACATTTCCACCATGAAGGTTGACTCACCGCCGGATAACTTGTCGGAGCCGCCGACCCTCGTGACGATTTCATCCGTTAAGGAAATTTTG
>CAYPBW010000330.1:0-2264 GCA_964409055.1 uncultured Chitinophaga sp.
ATCTATGATAAGCCGATGATCTATTACCCGTTGTCTATTTTAATGATGGCGGGGATCAAGGATGTACTGATCATTACTACACCTGAAGATAACCCGCAGTTTAAACGATTACTCGGAGATGGCAGTCATGTCGGTTGTCATTTTCAATATGCTATTCAGGAAGTGCCCAACGGGCTGGCCCAGGCATTTGTGATCGGGGCTGATTTTATAGGAAATGATAAAGTGGCGTTGGTATTGGGAGATAATATTTTCTATGGTACGGGGCTGGATAAACAATTACAATCGCTGCGGGATGTGGAAGGCGGTTATGTGTTTGCCTACCAGGTAAGTGATCCTGAACGATATGGTGTGGTGGAGTTTGATACGGATATGAATGCCGTGAGTATTGAAGAGAAACCGAAGCAGCCGAAATCGAACTACGCTGTACCGGGTTTATATTTTTATGATAATGAAGTGGTGAAGATTGCAAAGGAACTTAAACCTTCTGCGAGGGGTGAATACGAGATTACTGATGTAAATAAAACCTATTTACATCAGGGTAAACTAAAAGTGGCTGTACTCGACAAAGGAACGGCCTGGCTGGATACCGGTACGTTTGATTCTTTGAGTGATGCCAGCGAATATGTCAGGGTTATTGAGAAAAGACAGGGGACGAATATCGGATGTATCGAGGAGATTGCTTACCGGAACGGGTTTATTTCAAAAGCGCAGCTGCTGCAACTGGCGGATGAACTGAAGAAGAGTGGTTATGGTGAGTATTTGTTGAAGGTGGTTGAGGGAGGTTGAGTAGTTTAGAGTTGAGGGGTTGAGAAGAGAAGGTTGAGATTGAGGTTGAGGGAGTGTTTAAAGTTTAAAGTTGAGGTTGTTTATGGTTGAGAGGTTAAGGTTAAGGTTCAGATTGTTTAAAGTTTAAGGTTTAAAGTTGTTGAAAGCTGGAAGAGGTTGGAAGGCTGAGATTGAGAAGTTTATGGTTTAGAGGTGGAGAAAGTGAAGTTTTAATAATGGTCTAAAGTTGTTGAAAATTGTTTAATAGTTGAGACAGTTGGTTAACATATCGGATTTTTCGTCGCATTTGTTCTGGGATGTGAAACCAGGAACATTAGACCTTTCAAAACACCAACGGCTGATTACAGAAAGGGTAGTACAGCGGGGCAGCAGAAATGACTGGCATTTGCTGGAAAAGGCTTACAGCCGGGAACAGATAGTAGCGCATATTAAAAAAATTGACTGGTTAAGCGAAAAGGATATGGCTTTTGTACATGTGTACTTTGGTATTCCCTACACCGAAATGAAATGTTACACAAAGAAACAGTCAGCCCATTATTGTTAGAAATACTGCAACGACTCTTCAGTTACCGGGAGACGGATGAGTTTGTGCTGGTAGGCGAAACAGCTTTGTCTTTACGGATTGGTCACAGAAAAAGCATTGATATCGATCTTTTTACTAATGGCCCTTTTCCTTCTGAGGAGTTACCTGTTTTTCTCCGGGAAAATGGGTTTGCGTTTCATCAGCAAAGCGGATTTAAGGGGGGGGGATTTTTGGTTTTATCAGTAATATAAAGGCTGATTTTATCCGGCATGCCTATCCCTGGGTAAATGCCCCCGAGATGATTGAAGGAATAAGAATAGCGTCTGTTGCTGATATAGCCGCTATGAAGTTGAATGCTATCACCGGGTCTGGAACCAGATTAAAAGATTTTGCAGATGTGGCTTATTTGTCCGCCTATTTGAGTTTGGCTGAAATGCTGGATCATTATGAAAAAAAGTATCCTGATATTAATGGTATGATGGCCGTGAAATCACTTTGTTATTTTGATGATATTGATTTTTCCATCTCCATTGAATTTATGGATAATGCCTTGAACTGGAACAGGATTAAAAACAGGATTGAGGAAATGGTGAACCTGCCCCAAAAATGTTTTTCTTCGTTCTGATTGTATCATTGCAATAAGTATTAAGATTCAGAAAAATGAACTACTACGCCCATCCTACTGCTGTGATTGATGAAGGGTGTATTATCGGCAATGGCACCAAGATCTGGCATTTCTGTCATATCATGCCGGGATGTGAGATCGGTGAGCATTGCAATATCGGGCAGAATGTAGTGGTATCTCCCAACGTGAAGCTGGGCAAAAACGTACGGGTGCAGAATAATGTATCTATTTACGAAGGAGTGATCTGTGAGGATGATGTATTCCTGGGTCCTTCCATGGTGTTTACCAATGTCATTAATCCCCGCAGTGCCGTAAGCCGTAAGCATGAAT
>CAYPBW010000331.1:0-2257 GCA_964409055.1 uncultured Chitinophaga sp.
GTTTCTTTATTCTTTTTTCCCATGCCTTGCGGTAGCTTTTGATCAGTGCCGTATCGGTGTTACCGATGGCTTCCAATACTTTGTCGGGACGGTTGTATTTGACATCAAGTGACTCAAAGCTCAGTACTTTCAGATCCGTTGTAACGTAATGTAAAAGCCTCGAATATTCCCGTGAAGATTGGTAATACCCGGATGATATTTGTATGAAATTATATAATGGACTCCCGGGGTAAAAACTATAAAGTTTTTTACCAGTATGCGTATTCCAGGCTATGAAGAGGTTTGTGGCTGTTTGTGTAACAATAGTTTTACCCTGATCAGCAAATACCGCCTTCCTGATTGCACCGCTGTTATCACCCACCATCATTAATAACCGGCCTGTGTTTGCATCCCATATATGTGCTGTTTGATCTTCGCTTGCTGTCAGAATCTTTGAACCATCAGGGCTTTCTGCCACACTATTAATGTATGCATTATGTCCAATAAGGTCAAAGTAATTGTTAGCAACTGTATTCCATATTGTTACCCCACTGCCGGCTAAAATGATTATACGATTGCCATCTTTACTTATTGAAACAGATCTGATCCGGGCCCTTTGATCAAAAGTTGCCAACCTGCTGCCTGTTTCCCTGTCAATTAAAAGAAGTGTACTGTCATCAAACCCGATTACAATTTTTTTCCCGTCGGGGCTCAGGTTTGCACAAAGTATTGATTTGTTGTCTTTATATTCATAAACCTGATCTCCTGTTTCCTGGTTCCATATTAAAACTCTGCCCGGTTGGAAAGACAAGTTGGGGTTTTTTGAACTACCTGTTCCCAACAAAGTGGTAATCACCTCTGTTTTATCTGCACTGATTGAAACAGGCCCGTATGGGGGCACTAGAATTTTTTGACCCGGCAACCTGGGTCGTTGGCCGGTAGGCAACAACCATTTCCATGACTTAAGCATTCCCGTTGCAATATCATAGCAAAACATTATTCCTGTGGAAACAGCATAGAGCTCTTTGCCGTCATGTGAAAATTCCATAGCAGACAACCTTGCCGCCCTGTCTTTCATTTCGGCCACATTTTGTCCCGAACGTAAATCCCACAAATAGGCTTTGCTATTTACAGATGAAGCAAGGTTTCTTCCGGTATTATCAATATTAAAGTCAAGAATCGATTCAACCTTTGTTTCCAGTTTATGAATGAGTTTGCCGGTACTGGTTTCACGAATTATAATTGAACTGTCTGATGAAGCGGATGCAATATATCGGTTGTCAGGACTGAAATCTACCGAATATACCATCCTTTGATGAAGTTTTTTTTGTGCTGGCAATGGCTTTCCCGTTCTTGCATCCCATAATAAAATATCCTTATTAGAGTCATAAGTTATTATTATACGATCATCAGGACTAAAGGAGGGGTACAAAAAAGAAGAATCCCCTTCCAATTTGGTTTCCACTGCTCCTGTTTTCACATCTCTTACAATGCAGGATCGTGGATATGTATAAATAAGGACCTTTGCAGAGGTACTGTTATAGGATATTGTATTTATTATATCATCTTCTTTGTATTCATGAATTTTTTTCCCATCAGTCAAACTCCATTCATATCCCATTTTTAAATAGGAAGTCAATATTCTTTTGCTGTCGTTAGAAAATACCCGACTACCCAACTTACCCGGTAGTTCGAAGAGAAACCTACCATCTGCTGCATTCCAGATACGGGTGGTTGAATCATAGGTACTGCAAGTAGCAATCAACTGGCCATCCGGGCTGAAACAGGCATGGTCTACATCCTTTTTATGGCCTATAAGTCGAAACAGGAGCTTCCCATCAGGCATACTCCAGATGATCGCTGTATTGTCAGTTGATGCAGTAAGTATGTTCTTTCCATCCGGGCTGAATGTCGCACCAAGGATCGAACCCTGGTGCCCATTCAGAACAATTACCGATTTCCATGTCTTAGTATCCCAAACTTTCAATGATTTTTTGTCCGTGATGGTCACTGCATATTTTTCGTCAGGGCTCAGTGCTAATGCTCCAAGTGAAGTTTCTCCTGTATAGATCGTTCTTAATAAGGAGCCGGAAGCAAAGTCCCATATCCTGATCGTTTGGTCGAAAGAAGTGGACATGAGTTTTTTACCATCTTTAGTGAATTGTATGCTGCTAACGCCATTCTCATGGCCGTTTGGCAGTATCAATTGGTTGACCTGTGCTTGTAACACACCCCGCAATGGCAGGCAAAAAGTGAGCAATAGAAAAAGGGGCAATAT
>CAYPBW010000332.1:0-2238 GCA_964409055.1 uncultured Chitinophaga sp.
GGAAAAAGCTACTGCTCCATTTGATCAGCAGTTTTCTTACCAGGTACAGTTGAGCAAGCAGTAAATTGACGGAAACATAAACTAATGCTGAGTCACTTTGGAGATCCGGCCGGGAAGAAGAATAGTTACTTTAGCTCACCCCAAACCTTTCCTTCCGGCATCATTTTCGAAAGATCTTTCAGCAGCGCCTGCAGGTAAACTTTTTGCCATTCATCGGCCTTATTTTCTCCCTGCAGGTTATTATATGATCCGGCTGATTTTTTAGAATCTGCAAACTCAATACTGCTCACATAAAATTCATCATCTGTAATCCGAACCAGGTTCATGTTGCCAATTTTCAGCAGCTTACTTTGGAAATCTGATTTGAAAGCCGGTGCCTTGTCCAGGGAGACATGGAAAACAAAGGGCTTTGTTTTAGCACCGGGAAAACTCAGTGTGAACCTTTCATTGTCTGCATTATAAACCAGGGTGGGGTTTAGTTTGATCAGTCGCTGCTCTGCCTGGAAAAGCAATACATCTTCCAGCTCCTTATACTTTTTCATCATTCCTTTCAGCAGGCTGTCGGGATGCGTCCGGCTTTTATGCTGGGCCGTTGTTTCAAATTCAGCTTTCTTTAGTTCATAACCCAGGAAGTTCTGGAACTGCAGCAGGTGCAAATGCCTGTCTGTAAACGGAAGCCTTATACCTACGAAATTTATACAGATAGGCTCCCATTTCTGTTCGGTGCTTCGATTAGAACATTCCAGCATATCCATCAGCAGGGTATTATTGATATTGGTATAGCGCATATTATACACCTGGAAAAGCAGCATGTAAGCGTTGAAAGGAAACTCTGCATACAGCGTACGGGACTTGATGGGCTTAAAGGAACTGCCCTTAACGAACAAACCATCCACCATATTGGCAACAACCCCTTTGGGGTCACTTCCATCCGTAAGAGGAAAATCCCCGGAGCCCCGTATGCCTAAATAAGGCAGACTCAAGAAATGGGAAAAGCCGGCGTTTCGGGTACTTCTCCAGGTGGAGCCGCCATCGTAACTCATATGAAAAACGATACTTTTCTGCCTCACCACGATCTTATCCAGGCTGATAAACTTGTTTTTCTTTTCCGTAAAGAATGGGTCTTTGAATTCTATTTGCGCCCATGATGATAAAGCGGAAAAAATTAAACCTATCAGTAATGCATACCGGGTAAATGATTTCATAGTGTATTAATTAAACAGAAAGTGAAAATAGGAAATAATAGTAAAAAATATCTCTGTTGTGGAGAAGCAAAAAAGCATTATTCAAAAATCAATAATGAGGAGTTACCAAGATAGGCCTACTAATTTAAAAATTCGACTTGGTTACCATTGGTAAACAAAGAGTGTAATAGATGAACACCTATAAAGCCGCAAATTTATTATAGAACTTAAGCCTCAGCAGAACTGAAGAACAAGGAAGAAAAAATTTCTGTTGGCCGATATAGTTATTTATATTCGAAAACAAAAAAATAATGGGTGATAAAGAATTACAAAAGAAAATTGCACTCCAAAAACTAATATCTGAAGTTGCTGACCCTTTTCTCAAAAAAGAAGTAAGAGAAGCTATTGTCAAATTAGTAATTGAACATACGGAAGAAAACGGAAGTTGCAGAGTTGGATGGGCCGCTGAACAAATTATAGGCAAGCCGCAGCAAAACCATGTTCATGATAAAATAGCTGGATTAGTAACTAAATCTGGCAAATACATCAAAGAAAGAAATGAGCACTTTCCAAAAGATTGGAATATATACTTTAACCCTACTTATGAGTTATCAGAAATAACCAAGAAAACAAGTTTGCTACAACGTAAAGCTCTTATAATTACAATAATCCTTTCTATTCTTACCCTAGTGTTCTCTGGACTTAACTACAACTTATCAAGGAAAAATCAAACCAATCAAAAAAATTTGCAGGAACAATTTAATAATTTGAAGTTTCCAACTATTCAAATTGATTCCGTTATTGTGAAGCCAAAATAATTACGGAAACGAATAGTTCTCCTCATTTTCTAGTGATATATTGCTTAAGTGTTTTATAGAAAGCAGCACAAACAATAGTGTAGTCTGTTGAACGAGACTTCGATTTGATGCCTTCCTCGTAACCTGGTATAACAAAGCCTACTCGGCATTTCTCCCCAACTTCAACCGCTGGCGGGGCTGCTTACTTTACTTTCTCCGGTGTTTCGTTCCGAAATACAACTACACCATCAAAAACG
>CAYPBW010000333.1:0-2209 GCA_964409055.1 uncultured Chitinophaga sp.
ATATAGTAGGAATCACAAATGTAACCTTCAACGAATGGTTCTTCCAGGGTCACTTTCCCGGCAACCCGGTAATGCCCGGTGTATTACAGATTGAAGCCCTGGCGCAGTGCGGTGGTATCCTGGCCATCAATCTCAGTGGTGGCGGGCAACATGATACTTATTTTTTGAAGATCGACAACTGTAAGTTTAAAAACATGGTGCGCCCCGGCGATACACTGATCCTTAAAATGGAGCTTTCAGCACCTATCCGCCGCGGTATTTGCGAAATGAAAGGCACAACTTATGTTGGCAATAAAGTATGTGCAGAAGCCGACCTGGTGGCGCAGATTGTTAAGCGGTAATTCTACCATAAATAACAAGTAATTTATGCCCCGCTTTGGGGCATTTTTTTGCTCCTTATCCTACCCTTGAAATTCCTGAAAATCCTTCAAGATCGCTAACATAAAACTTAGTTTAAAGCTAAAAATCAGTAGTCCAGTAGAACTGCAAAAGTCCCGTTCTGCCTGCATTTCCTTTTATCCACAAAGACTAAAAAATAGTGTAAAAAACAGCACTTAAAAGCCGTTTACCCCAAGGCATTTTAGTACATTTGTGAGTTATATTTTTTCCCATTTCAATAAGAGGATTTTACCCCATTTATGAGCACAGAAACAACAGAAATGAAACCAACAGTCCCGGGTACGTATGGGGCTGACAGTATCCAGGTATTAGAGGGTTTGGAGGCCGTTCGTAAACGGCCTGCCATGTACATCGGTGACATTGGTGTTAAAGGTTTGCACCACCTGGTGTATGAAGTGGTGGACAATTCTATTGACGAGGCATTAGCCGGTTATTGTAAGAATATCAGTGTAAACATACATGAGGATAATTCTATTTCCGTAGAAGATGATGGGCGGGGTATTCCTACTGCCATGCACACCAAAGAAAGACGTTCAGCTCTTGAGGTAGTAATGACTGTTTTGCATGCGGGTGGTAAATTCGACAAAGGCTCCTACAAAGTGTCGGGTGGTTTGCATGGTGTGGGTGTAAGCTGTGTGAATGCACTGAGCACCAAACTGCATGTTACCGTTCAGCGGGAAGGAAAAGTCTTCGAACAGGAATATCATATTGGCGTACCTCAATACCCGGTAAGGGAAATAGGCAGCAGCGATAAAACAGGAACCCGGGTTCATTTTTGGCCGGATAATACTGTTTTCATTACTACTACTTACAATAAAGACATCCTTGAGGGAAGGTTAAGAGAATTAGCCTATCTGAACCGGGGGGTACGCATCACCCTGAATGACCTGAGAGAGAAAGAAGAAGATGGTACAAACTATAGCAAAAGTTTTTACAGCGAAGGTGGTATCGTAGAGTTTGTGGAAATGCTGGACCAAAGTGCCGGGCGCAATTCGCTTATACCAAAAGTAATTGCCGTTGAAGGCCGGGATGAAACTACCAATGTAGCTGTGGAAGTGGCGCTTAGCTACAACGACAGTTACAATGAGCATATTTACTCTTATGTAAACAACATCAATACTATCGAAGGCGGTACCCATGTTTCCGGTTTCCGCAGGGCATTAACAAGGGTGTTCAAAAGCTACGGCGACAAAAACGGTTTGTTTGAAAAAGCCAAAGTAGAAATTGAAGGCGATGATTTCCGCGAAGGTCTCAGTGCCATCATCTCTGTTAAAGTGCCGGAACCTCAGTTTGAAGGGCAAACCAAAACCAAATTGGGCAACAATGAGGTGATGGGTGTGGTAGATTCCACCGTATCCAAAGTACTGGAAGCCTATCTCGAAGAAAATCCTAAAGAAGCCAAGAATATTGTTTCCAAAGTAATCCTTGCCGCACAGGCAAGGGCTGCTGCAAGAAAAGCCAGAGAACTCGTACAGCGTAAATCAGTGCTGACAGGTGGCGGCTTGCCGGGCAAACTGGCTGATTGTTCCGACCGTGACCCGGAGCGTTGTGAACTATTCCTGGTCGAGGGTGATTCTGCCGGCGGTACTGCCAAGCAGGGCCGTGACAGGAGTTTCCAGGCTATTTTGCCATTAAGAGGTAAAATCCTGAACGTAGAAAAAGCCATGGAGCATAAGATTTACGACAATGAAGAGATCAGAAATATGTTCACAGCCCTCGGCGTAAAAATTGGTACTCCGGAAGATCCCAAGGCGCTTGACTTAAGTAAACTCCGTTACCACAAACTCATCATCATGACCGATGCCGATGT
>CAYPBW010000334.1:0-2196 GCA_964409055.1 uncultured Chitinophaga sp.
CAAGAAAATATTCAGAGTTCAGGATTCAAAATTCAGTCTGAGACGCAGTGAACAGCAGTCCACCCCGAATCCACGGAACCGCGAGTGATTCACTGAATCCTGAATCCTCGAATCCTGAATTCTCCGCTCATTCCTCGTCCTGCACGTCCTCGATCATGATCTTGCCCTGAATGATTTCCAGAAGGGCAATGTCGGCCTCACGGATGCCGGGGCGGCGCTCGACGAGGGCCGGGCGACCAAGGGCGAGCTGTTTCACACGCTTCGACACCATGTTGATCAACACGGGCGGATCAGGGATCACTTGGGCGGCTTGTTCGACGAGATCGGCTCTCATAGGCGTTGGCTTTCGGCTTTCTCACCGGGAGGACGGAGGTCAACAGTCCGGGAATACAGCCAGCTATTTGTTTGGGGGCTCTGGATTGAAAGATTCCCGCCGCGAGGACTGCCCCCGGCGGCAGGAGGGCGGGGAGGATAGTTAAGAGGCCGGCACACGCAAGGGAAAAGACGGGACGAAAGCCCGTGCTTCAGGGGGCAGGGGACGCCGCGTCGAGGCTCTCTTCCTGCAACGGCCGGCCTTCGGGCACTTCGAGCGCCTCGCACCGGTCCCGCCAGCCCGGGAAGTTCCACGAGTTTGGAAAGCCCTCGCAATGCACGGGTTTCACCGCCTGGATGGCGCAGATGTTCGCGCCTTCGAGGAAAATGCACTCACCGTCCGGCTTGTCGATGATGGAAAGGCCGTCGCGTCTGGCATTGATGCGCGTGTAATCCTGGACAAAGGCGTGCGCGGTGATGCCGAGGTAGGAGGCGATCACCGGGATTTCCGACTCCGCCACATGGACATCGCCCGGCCAGCGGCAGCAGTTCCCGCAGCGCTGGCACTGGTACCAGGGTTTTGGCGGATGAAGCTGGGAAGGAGCGGGCATGTTAACTTTTCAACTGGCGGCGGAGGCGTGCTTGTTCATACTTGGCCACATGAAATTCCGGACGCAACGCCCGCATGAGTGATCGGGCGGCAGTTCTTTCCTTCGACAGGCATGCTTCCGCTGAGGAAATGGCCGGAGGGCTGGCATGGGTGCGCTGGTTGCTGGGCAGCGTCCGTGCCCGGTGTGAGCATCTGCATTTTCATCCCCCTTCGCTGTCGGGACCTGATGTGTACAGCCGATGGACCAGCTTTAATGCGAACCGCTTTCAGAGATTCGCCGCCGGGCGGCTGGCGGAGGCGTGGCAGGCAGCCGACGGCAGGGATGTCGATGCAGTGATTGCGGTCGATGCCGGGCTTTCGGACTGGATGGAGGAAATCGAGATATCCCGCAGCCGCAAGGCGGGTGAGATCCTGCTGCGGACGACGAAGGGGGCCCGCTATCAAGGCCTGCTCGGGCGCTACCGGGCGGAGGTCGAGGCAGGAAACGCACCCGGCCATTTTTTGGTGGTCTGGGCGGCCGTGGGCCAGTTTTTCCAGCTCAGCCTGGTCAATGTCCTGGCCGAGTACCTGCGACTCGAGTGGGAACTGGGCACCCGGGATCTTGCTCCGGCTCAGCCGCCGGCTGGCTCCGGCAGTTTGACGAGCATGGTGGGAGCAGCCATCAACGGACGCGGAGCACAGCCGAGCCCGGTGAGGCGGGAAGGCTAGGCGCCGGCCTCCTTGGGCATGTGAGGCACAAGCACGTCCGGCGACTGCGAGCGCTGGCGCGAGCGCTTCGCGGCGTCCTTGGTGAAGGCTTCCTGGGAGCGCAAAGGCTTTGCTCCATCAGGAGTGAGAAGCGTGTAGCGTCCGTCGGCTCCCAACTCCCGGGCCTGTTTGTTGTCGGAGAAGCCGGTTTCGAGAATCTGGATGAGTCTCTTGCGCGCGGCGGAGTCCTCGATCGGGATCAGGAGTTCGACGCGTTTGGAAAGATTCCGCGTCATGAAGTCGGCGCTGGCGATGAAGACCGAAGGACGTCCCCCCTGCCGGAAGTAGAAGATGCGTGCGTGTTCGAGATAGCGGTCGATCACGCTGATGACCCGGATGTTTTCACTCACGCCTTTGACGCCGGGCCGGAAGCAGCAGATGCCGCGCACGGCCAGGCGGATTTTCACGCCGGCGCAGGATGCCTCGCAGAGTGCCTCGATCATCTCGCGGTCCTCCAGCGCGTTCATCTTTAGCATGATCTCCGCCTCCTCACCCTGGCGGGCGCGCTCCGTCTCACTGCGAATCAG
>CAYPBW010000335.1:0-2187 GCA_964409055.1 uncultured Chitinophaga sp.
ATATTAGTTTTTGGCTGCTCTTCGTTATAGCAGTAGCTTTAAAATCCAATCCATCCATTCTGTGAAAGCTGTCGTATCCTATATTGCTTTCCTGCTGTTGTCATTGACATGCAGCGGACAAATTACCACTCCTATAATCCGGGCAGGCTTTGGTATAGACGCTGATGTATTGCGCAGTTATTTTAATACCACTCCTCTTGCGGGCAGCGATGACTGGTTTCCTGTAAATGGTGCTGACAGCGGCGATGATTTTATTATTGATACCAGCGGTGCGGCGGCTATCGTCAGTGGCTATACCACTAACCCTGCCAGCAAGTTCTATTCCTTTACCAGGGGCATGCGATACCCGTTGCTAAGTACTATTAATGGCCGTATTTATTATGATGCTGTTTATGTCCGGGATTTTCATGGTACTGATTCTACGAGTTTTACCGGCGGCAGTAAAAACGGGCAAAGCCCGGCATTATGGTCTACTACTACTTCGCCGGTGCTAGGCAAAAATGATATTATCGAAGGTTACCTGCATGTAAGAAGAAATGGCACTACCAGCAATGATTCACTATGGTTTTTTGGTAGCGTATCCTTACTGGGCACCAATGGTGACCGTTATTTTGATTTCGAATTATACCAAACCAATATTACCTACAACCGGCAAACAAGAAAATTTGAAAACTATGGTCCTGATGCCGGGCATACCTCCTGGCGGTTTGATGCCAGCGGTGCCACTACCCAGGTTGGCGATATTATTTTCACTGCGGAATATGGCAATACGGGGCTGAATTATATAGAAGCAAGGATATGGGTTGCTAAGTCCGCCATTACTACTGTAAACCCCATAGCATTTTCATGGACAGGCTCTTTCGACGGGGATGGTACCGGAGCTGCTTACGGCTATGCAGGTATAGTGCCTAAGGCTGGTGGTTTCTTTTACCAGGGATTACAAAATGCTGCCAGCACCAGTGCAGGACCTTTTGGTACTATTAAATCCGGTGACGTTTATGCTGCACAATATGACCCGGTACAGTTCATGGAATTTTCTGTAAACCTTACAAAGCTGGGCCTTGACCCCATGAGCTTTACTACCGGTTCTATGTGCAATCTTGCATTTGGCAAAGTATTGATCAAAACAAGAACCTCTACATCATTCACTGCCAGCATCACTGATTTTGTGAGCCCTTTCAGCTTCCGGGAAGTAGCACAGGTGAATGCAGTATCCGATCTGCCCTCTGTTTGTGATGATTACCCGGTTGCCACCATCAGCATTGTTAATCCCTTACCGACCTCCGTTTATACCTGGTATACACCAAATGGCCATATTCATACTACTAATCCATACTCAATCGTTGTGGATTCTCCCGGAACTTATATTGTTATTCAAACATTATTATCCGGCTGTGGTGAAGGTGGAAGGGACACTGTAGTCATCAATCGTTTCGATCCTTATAACTGCTGGCCGCTGGCTACCAAACTGCTGCATTTTAATGCCCGTAAAACAGCGGCCGGTGCACTGGTGGAATGGCGAATAAGCTCCGGCAGCGAAATAAAAGAAATGCAGCTTGAGCGGTCGATAAACGGAAGCCATTTTGAGCACCTGGCCATGATAGCCCCATCTGTTCGTCCATCAGAAAATGACTATTACCAATACACCGATATCAGTATTGGCATTGAAACGATTTATTATTATCGCCTGAAGGTTACTGAGACTTCAGGAAGGGAGTATTACAGCAATATAGCAATGATCAAAAACAGTCCTTCTCCTTCCTTACAACTAAAGGCATCTCCTAATCCTGTAATACAAGGAAATGAAATTGCCCTTCTTATTGTTGCAGACAAAGAGCAGGAAGCATCTATCCGCATCACTGATAACAGCGGACGCATACATTACCTGAAAAAACAGTCACTCAACCAGGGCATAAACAGAGTTGCCATCATTCCCCCCGTTACTATTTCCCGTGGTCTTTATTTTGTTATGCTTTCCGGGCAAAGCGAAATGGTGAGTGACAGATTACTGATACAGTAGCCTGATTATACTCTATAAAGTCCATCTTTGTCTTTTTTATCTTTAACTACAATCATCTGTAGTGCTGAATTACATCATTGATTTTGCCTCTTTCCTGATGCAATTTCATGCAAACTATTTTTATGAAACGCCTTGCAGCAGGCTTGTTGTTGCTGGCAGCCTTCCCC
>CAYPBW010000336.1:0-2186 GCA_964409055.1 uncultured Chitinophaga sp.
ATTTCTTTCCTTCCGCCGTAAATGATGCCCGCTGCAATCAAATAGTAAGAGAAGCTGCTGTGGCAAACGGCCTTTCTATAAAAGAACAGCCGGTGCCTTTCAGATTCGGCGAAGACTTTGGCTGGTACACTACGGAATATAAATCAGCCCTGTTTGGCATCGGCGCCGGTGTACATCACCCGGCCCTGCACCATGCCGATTATGATTTCCCGGATGCCATCATTGAAACAGGCATAAAAATGTTTGGCAACATCATTTTGCAAGCCCTCCATACAAACGGCTGAGTCAGGCAGATGTTTCTGTATCCAGCACTTCCAGTACCTTATCATAAAAAATCCTGGCTCTTTCGGGTGAGCTGCCGATGCAGACCATACCAAATTTTCCAAACTCTGATAAAGCGCCGATGAGATGGAACATCACTCCTTCCTGTGTAGCGCCGTCAAACATCAGGGAATGCCAGGTGGCAATATCAATAAGGTCAACAGGTGTTAACCCTTTATAAGCTTCTTTGTACACATTGTCGGATGCAAAATAAAATCGTTTGTTGCCACCCGCAGTAATGAATTGTCCTTTTTCTGCATCATACCTGCCATCGGTTAAAAACTGCAGCATCAGGTACGGGTGTGTAGTGCCTCCTTTCCGCAGGTTGATTTCAATAGCATAATGTTTCCAGTTGCCGTCCTCCTGTTTTACTGATATAAAATCAACCGCAAAGCGGCCCATGGCCCCTTTACCAGCCAGCGTTTCAGCAATCTTTTTCCCTTCCGCCGCCATGGATACATTGTATTCTTCGCTGGCAGGGAAAACAGCGCCAAGAAATACCTGTCCATCTTCACCACCCAGCAACTGATCATGGGTGCTGGCAATTTCTATCTGCTTATCAGGTCCAATAACACACTGCACTGATGGCGACATTTTTATTTCACCTTCCAGGAACTCTTCCACTATACCTCCCATGGAAGTAAACTTTTGAAAAAAAAGTTCATTGCTTACCTCTTTCACCACTGTTTTAAACTGTTGGTCAAAAGAAGCGGCTATCACTTCTTCCCATTGATCATTCTTCTCATTTGGCGGGTAACGGTAAATAGCATTGCCATCCCCGCTGAAGCCTTCGTTGATTTTTATTACGGCTTTTCGTAATGACGGGTATTTTCTTTTCAGGTCAGCCAGCGCCTTGATGATCTCCTCTTTGGTATACAGGTCTTCAAAGCCATCGGGCAGCAATACAGCGCTTTCCCTGAAAGTTTTCCGGCCGCCGGATTTGGAGCCTTCATAGAATTTATCAGGGTCGGTACCAAACAGGGGAATACCTAATTGCACAGCCATGGTTTTCTCCAGCGGCGTAATGTTATAGCAGGTAAGGTGAGTAGAGGCAGAATCAGTAATATGCTGACGGATGGTTTCCATTAACCGGGGTCGTTCGAGAATTTTTTCAGTAAGCGGCCGTACCGATGCATCATAACAGCTTAGCATGGTCAGCCGTTTTCTTGCATGCAGACCGGTTATACCCGGCAGCAGGTTCAGGTAATAATCTACAATGACTTCGGGTATGGGTACACTGCTGAGGTAAATGATCTTTGTCACCGGCATACGCAGCAACATGAGCAGGCAGAGCAATCTTTCTTCGTAATACACTGCTCCTTTTACTTTGGAGAGTATCTCCATGTCCAGCGTCATCGAAGGATTAATGACAACAGTACAGGGGGCCAGCTTATTCCTGAATATCTCATTGTACTGCCTTTTCATCCCCTGCTGAATCTCTTTAAAGAGTTTCCGTTCTTCAGCGGATCCGGGCTCCGGAAAATCTTTTTTTCCATGAAATGAACGGGGATAGTTTGCCTGTTGATGCATTGGGCTGGTTTTATTACACTGTCTAAGTTATCACAAACTGACAGTATCAGCCGGGTAATAATTTTACTTTAATATTACGGTAATACACTTTGCTCTTCGGATCATGTCCCTGCAAAGCAAAAGTTCCGGAAGATATAATGCGATCCTTCATTCCTTCTTCCCGCTGCACATTATCCGGCTCGGTATAATCGACCACCTTTTTATCGTTTATGGCAACGGTAACATGTTTATCCTTTACCGTAATATGCAGGGTAAACCACTCATTATCCTTTGCATAAGTTTCTTTTACATCCTGTATGGCCCACAGGCTGCCGGTACGCCGCCAGTCGGTATGT
>CAYPBW010000337.1:0-2106 GCA_964409055.1 uncultured Chitinophaga sp.
TGATATTGTTGCCGATTTTCTCGAGTATCTGGTGGGCCACATCCATGGCCATCAGGCCATCCATTTCAGAAACTACTGTTTTGGTATTTTGGAGAATGGCATCCCTGAATTCTTCCAGTTCTTTTTTTATCGCATTCACTTCAGGAATAACAGGATTGGATATAGCAATGGTCTTTTTGCCAGTTGGTGTTTCTATATCAAAAGCAAAAACATTAGAATCCTGTGGTTCTTTTAATTTGATGATCTCGGTTTTCTTGTTGAGGAAGTCAATTCCTATATAAGAGTCTTTTTGGAACAAGCGGATTTTCCTCATTTTTTTCATAGAAATCCTGCTGCTGGTGAGGTTGGCTACACAGCCATTGTGAAACTCAATGCGTACGTTGGCAATATCCGGGGTTTCAGTCATAACGCCTACACCACTTGCTGAAATGCTTTTTACATCACTTTTTACTATACTTAATATAATGTCGATATCATGTATCATCAGGTCCAGTATCACACTTACCTCCGTGCCCCTCGGATTAAACTGGGCGAGGCGATGTACTTCGATAAACATAGGGTTCAACTGCATATCCTTAATGGCTAAAAATGCAGGATTGAATCTTTCTACATGTCCTACCTGGAATTTTATACCTGATTCTGCAGCCAGCTTCACCAGTTGTCTTGCCTCGTCCATGGTGTTTGCCAAAGGTTTCTCTACAAATACATGTTTGCCTTTTTTAATAGCTTTCTCACAAAGCTCAAAATGAAAATTGGTGGGTGCTACCACGTCAATGGCATCACAGGCATCAATCAGGACATCTGTATCTAAAAAGCGGGGTAACTGGTATTTGTCTGCCACCTCTTTGGCTACTTCATCATTTGGGTCGTAAAAACCAACCAGTTCCGTACCTGTAATTTCCTTCCAGTTGTTTAAATGAAACTTACCGAGGTGACCTGTTCCAAAAACACCAATCTTGAGCATATGAATTAATTAATCCTCAAAGATAAAGATTGGTCAGGCAGTTAATTCCGGTACATAAACAAAATTGCTGCTAAAAGAAAGCCTCCCGGGTACAGGTATTATTCAACCTGCTATACCGGGAGACTATTGTATTATTACATAGAAAGCTTAATTAAGTACGACAGAGTTATCGACGTATGATGGGTGGTAGATGAACAGGCAGGTGCCCTCTTTGATTGTATTAATAATTGGTCTTGACAATTGATCAGGAACAGCCGGACAACCATGACTGCGGCCAATGAAACCTCTTTCGTTGGCAAGACTTTCTGAAACATAACCTGCTCCATGTACTACAATCCCTCTTTCATAGGCGTGATCATTTATACCAGCTTCAAGTCCTTCCAGCCTGAGAGAAAGTCCATGTTTGCCCTGGTAAGTTTCCCTGGTCAGGTAAAAACCGGGACTACTTTTGTGTGAAGAGTGCTGGTTGGAAAATGAAGTGGCCCATTCCGTACCTGTGTTTTTACCATGTGCCACAAATGTGTTATGAAGTACTTTATAATTTTTAAGGTCGATAATAAACAGCCTTTTTTTATTACTGGGCAAGCTGAAATCAATAATAGAAATGATTGAATCATTTACCAGTCTGCCTTCCTCCAGTAGTTTGTCGAAACCCATTTTAGCATACTCATATGCCTGCAGGCTAAGCCCCCGAAGATTCAGGTGAAGGCTATCGTAAGCCGATTTCATTACAGGCAGAAATTGCATGGAATCCACTGCTTTCTTTGCAGCCGAATCAGATGGTGGTGTGTAAAATAATTTGGAGCCGCTGGCAGATTTTGCAAATGCAAAAGGGAGATGCAGGATACTGATAATGACAGACGATGCCAGCAGATAAAAGCTCTTGAACTTTTTCTTCATTGCTACTATTTAACCGTTAACCAATAAAAACCTTACCCATTAAACGGGGAAACCGTATTCTTCTTTTGTGCAATGCCTGCCGTGGATGTTAAAACCTTGCTAACTACCAATAAAAATGCCCGAGATCAATCTCCGGGCAGTTTTTGTTTCGTACTGAGTTGATTTGGATCAAATCACTCGTTAATTATTGCGGACCGGACGGGACTCGAACCCGCGACCTCCGCCGTGACAGGGCGGCATTC
>CAYPBW010000338.1:0-2078 GCA_964409055.1 uncultured Chitinophaga sp.
GCTTTTTTAGAAATCAGTTCTTATAGTAACAATTTCATTCAGTTAAACTAGCTTTTTTATGAAAAAAGTTTCAATCGTACAAGCGGTCTCCCTTTTTGCAGGAGTATTCTTCCTGTCTGCATCCTTATTGCAGTGTACGAAGGATGGAGAACTTGTAAAAAACCTTGACAGATCATACACAGGCGGTCCCGACTCCACTGTGTATGCAGCCTTTTATGAAAGCAACACCATTTCTACTGCAGATGTTGTTCCTGATGTGAACGATGTCATCAAGATGAGAGGTGTGCAGACCATTATTCATGAGTATTGCAACACTTCCAATTGCCATGGCGGACCGATTGCACCCCGCTTTGAGATCTATTCACAGATCATGCAATATGTAAAACCCGGCGACCCGGAAGGAAGCAAGCTGTGGGAATATATTACTACTAATGATTTTGACAAAGCAATGCCTCCGGTCAACTCTAATCATGAGTTGAACACAAGAGATAAAAGCATCGTTTATAACTGGATCAAAAACGGCGCTAAAGAAAGACCTGATCTGAATGACTTCAGGCCGGCTGCTATCCGCCTGATGGTTGATGGTTGTAGTTCTGCCAACTGTCATAATACAGCTACTGCAACCGGTGGCTGGGCAAGAAAAGGAATTATTCCCGGATTAACTTCTGCTGATACTACTCAATACACTTATATTAATCCTTCTACCGGATCAGTTACCGTGTACTGTCAATTGTCCAATCAAACCCTGATGAACCAGGTATGGACAGCGTATAAAGACAGTGTGAAACGCTTCTATGCAGATACTGCTGCTAATGCAAGTTTCCGCCCATGGAAAACGGTGAGCACCCCGGTTTCTGCTTTGAGTACAAGAGGTCCGCTGGGTAATTATGATGATATCATTATGGATATTCTTTATCCAAAATCAGTAAGGACTGTTTCCTCAGTTGTGTATACAGATCCGGTTACTTTAAAAGGATATTATGTAAGGGGTAACCCGCTGGTGGCTACCGACTGCTTTGTTCGCCGCATGGATTCAACCCTTATCTATCGCAACCCGCTGACATTAGTAGAAACTTCTAAGAATGGTAGTATGGCTTATGATGATGGCGGATTCAGCCCATCAGAAGTGGCTCTTTTCAAAGCATGGTATTTTGCTGATCCCAATATCCCGGATGTGTGGAAATATGGTATTGGCAATGTCGGCATCTTCAAATACAGGAAGACCAACAACTATATCATTAAGCGATAAACCCCATCAACTCATTCAAAAAATTCCAGGTATATGAAAAAGAAAATAACCATAGCAGCGCTGGCGACTTCCATGCTGGTTTACCTGTTGTCATCCTGTTATCAAAATAAAGAAGATATACTGGCCCTGCCCAGAGTGTCTTTCAGAAATGAAGTAGTTCCTATTGTAACGTCTGGTCCTTGTGGTTGTCACAATACCAGTGTAACTATCCGTGCCGTATTATTCTCCGATCAAAGAACCAATACTATTTTTTATGATGCCATATTGGCAAGAAGAGGCGCATTTGAAGCATGGGTTAATGGTGGCACACACCCCGGTGGCGGAGCCATTGATTTTTCACCCAGTGAGAAAAACATCATTAAAAAATGGATTGCACAGGGAGAGCCTTATGATGACGGTGCCGGTTGTACCGTTTCCGGTAACCTGACTTATACCGCTGATATCGTTCCTATTTACAATACCAGTTGTAAAGGTGCAACCTGCCATGGTGGTATAGCAGCTCCTATTGACTATGCAAAATTTGTGGCTAAAAAAGATGTGCTGCTGACCATATTGAACAGCGGCGGTAATACCGGCCACCCCGGCGGCGCATTGAGTCTTACTACCTGTACAGTCAATAAAATGAAAGCATGGATTGCCCAGGGGCAACCTCAATAACAGAAAAAATAAATGTTCTTACTCTAAAATAAGATCGTATGAAAAAGATATTACTGCTTCTCGTTTTTGGATTCGGTTTGATGGCAATGGGTATTGCACAAGACGAGCCCGAAGCTGAAAAAAAAGAAGCCCCCAAAAGAAAATATGCCAGGGCAACCTTTAATGCTACGAA
>CAYPBW010000339.1:0-2064 GCA_964409055.1 uncultured Chitinophaga sp.
AAAGATGAAGACAGGAATTTCAATTGTTGTTTTAATTTCCGTATTAATTGCAGGGTGTGGCAGGACCAATTACCAGAAAACTCCCGGAGGCATGCCTTACAAGATTTACAGAAGTGGTGATACTCAGCGTATTGTTCATGGTAATTTTGTTAAAGTAAGTTTTACCAGAAAAATAAAGGATAGTGTGGCATTTACTACCGACGGTGGTATTCCTGCCTACATACCCATTACACAATATTTGGAACCCTACGATATATCTGAGTTATGGACTAAACTTAACCTTGGTGACAGCCTCGTAACCATCCAGATGGTTGATACCTTTTTGAAAAGATCGCCAATGGGAGTACCTCCGAGCCTCAAGAAAGGTGACAGGATTGTTACCACTGTTAAAATCCTGAAGATATTTCAGACGGATTCTGCTGCCAAAGCAGATGAACAAAAAGAAAATGAAACCTTTGTTACAAAAGAGATCAATTTCCTGGATAAATATCTTAAAGAAAAGGGGATAAAAGCTGAAAAAACGCCTTCCGGGGCATGGGTGCAAATCATTAACCCGGGTAATGGAAATCCTATTGATTCAGGCAAATTTGTATCTGTGGATTATACCGGCACCAGTTTCTCAGGTAAAAAGTTTGATAGTAATACTGATCCGGCATTCAACCATGTACAGCCACTGCAGTTTGTTGTTGGCTCAGGACAGATGATCAAAGGCTTTGATGAAGGAGTAAAACTTTTAACACTGGGTGGTGAAGCAAAAGTTTATATTCCGTCTATGCTGGCCTATGGCCCAAGTCCGGATCCCCGTTCCGGCATCAAACCGTACGAACACCTCATCTTCGATATTAAGGTTACAAAGGTTGATGACAAAGCTCCAACAAGGGCGGAAATGGATGCGTTACGAAAGCAACAAGAGCAACAAGAGCAAAAAGTTGATACTACTCAAGGAAAAAAATGATGCAGATAATGTGATAATTTCGCAACTTCGTATACAACAATGGATGGGTAATTTGAGTGGCCCCGTTTTTAGTCCAGGATCTGATTAAACCCGTCCGCACCCTGAAAACAAAATACCCTGGAAATCGTACCGTACTTTTTGCTTTGCCTCATATTAGTCCGTAGAATTATGAAACGCTCAATGCAATTATTAGGTTAAGGAGATGATTGCAATGTCTTGGGAAGAAGCTTTGCCTTTCAGGCAAGGCTTCTTCTTTTCATGCCACCTGGTATGCAGCGAATAGCTTTATTGCTTCTGCCGCTTCTTTTACATCATGCACTCTCAGAATACTTGCCCCGTTTAGCAGGCTAATCGTATTGAGTACGGTTGTACCATTCAATGAATCTTCCGCAGAAATATTGAGTGTTTTGTAAATAGTGGACTTTCGGGAGAGGCCGGCCAACAGAGGAAGGCCCAGCATTTTAAGAAGAGAAAAATTTTTAAGTAGTTGAAAATTGTGCCCGATAGTTTTACCAAATCCAAAGCCCGGGTCAATGATGATATCAATTATACCGGCCTCACGGATTTCGTTCACCTTTTTTATAAAAAAATCCAGTACTTCCTTGCAAATATTTTCATAGTGTGGTCCCTTTTGCATTGTTTGCGGAGTTCCTTGCATATGCATCAGCACATAGGGAACCTGTAAGGATGAAACGACAGGTATCATCAGGCTGTCGAGATTTCCGGCACTAATATCGTTTACAATTACTGCGCCGGCATCTACGGCTTCTTTTGCTACTTTTGAATAATAGGTATCAACAGAAATATACGCTTCAGGAAATCTCTTAGTGATAGCTTCAATGGGGCTGATCACTCTTTTTAGTTCTTCATCCGCAGATATTGCTTCGCTGCCTGGCCTGGTGCTCTGCCCGCCGATATCTAAAATAGTGGCACCATCGTTGAGCATTTTTTCAGCGATACCAAGAATGGCGTCAGTACCGTTGTAACGGCTTTCGGAGTAAAAGGAATCGGGTGTGGCATTGATGATTCCCATTACAACGGGTTTGTCCAGCAACAATAATCTTCCTTTACAATTCAGGGTAAACATTAGCCTTAGTTCGTTATTTTTG
>CAYPBW010000340.1:0-2060 GCA_964409055.1 uncultured Chitinophaga sp.
CCAATCACCAGGTGGTGGGCAATCCTGACCTGAAAGCAGAAACCTCTCACAGCTTCACCGGTTCTGTGAACATGAAGAAGAAAAGAGATAACGGCGCCCTGTATCACCTGCAACTGGGCGGTTTTTACAATGATGTAAAGAACCTGATCGATTATGTATTCACCCAAAGCTCTGATACTGCCAAACTGTATAATGTACTTAACAGCAAAACCTCCGGTGTGAACCTGACTGCAGGTTACGGTTACAAGAACTGGAACTTCAATGCCGGTTTTGCTTACACTGGTTTCTATAATGACCAGTACAGTGCAGACAAAAGCCTTCCTGAACTGGTTTGGTCTGCCGAAGCCAATGCCAGTGCCAGTTATCATTTTAAAAAGATTGGCCTCGACCTGAACCTGTTTTACAAACTGGTAGGCAAACGTCCCCGCTATGTTACCAGCGGACCGGATATTATTTTATCCGAACAGGATGCTTATCACATGGCCGACTTTACTGTCAGCAAAAAGATCCTCCGGGTGCTCAGCTTCAATGCCGGTGTACGCAACCTCTTTGATGTAAGCCGTATCAACAGCAGCTTCGTACAGGGCGGTATACATACCGGCGGCGGACTGAATGTAGGTACCGGCCGTTCTTATTTCGCCACACTGGCATTTAACTGGAACAAAAAATAAGTCAACAAAAATTTTATCATATACTAATTACTACAAGATGAAACAAAAACTAACCAAAGCACTCCTCAGTATAGCAGCAGCCACACTCTTCATCACCGGCTGCCGCAAAAGAGATGCAGTAGAAGCCGACAACTTCGTTGTGTTTGAAAGTGCCGCACAGGGCATGACCGCCGCTGAAAACTCCATCAATGTCCGCCTTAAACTTTCCCGCAATACCGACAGGGATATTGCTGTTACTATCAATCTGAATGAATTGGGTGTTGCCTATTCAACAGACTACACTACCACCCCTGCTGCTACAGCCGGTAAGCTTACCCTTACCATTCCCTCCGGTAATAATGAAGCATCCTTTACCGTAACCAAAGTAAACGGTGTGCTTTTTGACGGAGATGAAAAAATCTTATTCGACCTGTACAGCTCTGCTGCACCGGTATTCATAGGCGCTACCAAACAGTTCACCCTCAGCTTTGGTGAGATAGTGGCCAATAATCCCTCACTCACCATCAACGGTGGCGGTGTATTGTTTCCCAACAAAGTTTTCATTGACCTCAGCGCCAACCGGCAAACAGCGGTGAACCGCAGTACCTGGGACCTTGGTTTCTATACCGGTGCTGATGATTTCCGTGTCATTCTGAATTCTTCTTCAGCTATGATGGCAAAGCAGCTCAGCAAAAACGACCTGAACACCGTTACTGCGGCTGATACCGTGGGCTTCTCTACCGAAGTCGCCTTCAACCAGTTTGCACCCAGCCCTGCTTCGCTGCCTTATATAGATTATCCCAATGGCGATCTCACCCGGACAGCTATTGCTTCTATCAGCAGCATTGCGGCGGACAATAAAGTATATATCGTTAACCGTGGCCTGGCGCCCGGCAGCCCCGCACCGGCAAGAGGCTGGAAAAAGATCCGCATCATCCGCAATACCGCTGGTGGTTACACCTTGCAGCATGCTGATATTGCCGCCACCAGTTTTACTTCGGTGGATATAGCCAAAGACGATGCTTATTTCTTTAAATACATCTCCTTTGAAAACGGTATCGTACCGGTAGAGCCGCAAAAGAAAAAATGGGACCTTGCCTGGACTTATTTCTCCAACGTCAGCAATTTCGGCTCCGGCGAAGTGCCCTATCTTTTCCAGGACATGATGCTGCAAAACCGGAATGTGCAGGCAATTAGGGTACTGGCAAGCGCCAAAGCCTTTGCTGATTTTTCAGCCGCCGACATTAGCAGCCTTACATTTAATACATCACAAATCACTATTGGTTCCGACTGGCGTTCCGGCGGCGGCCCCGGTGTATCACCTTCCGTTCGCACCGATCGTTACTACATCATCAAAGACGGAGACAATAATTATTACAAGCTTCGCTTCACGGCCCTTACGCAGAATGG
>CAYPBW010000341.1:0-2044 GCA_964409055.1 uncultured Chitinophaga sp.
TGAAGAACTGCAGCATATACTCGACCTGCAACTGAAAGACAATAAAAAAGCCGTTCTGCTTTCCAGCGATGTGCAAACCGGCGCCGCCAACAATATCCGGGTATTAAGTGCGGGGCAGGAGCCGCTGGCGGCACAGCAGGCTATATATGATTTTGTAAAGAGCGGATTGGCCCGGTAGTGTACCGGCTGACAGGCGTCATAGCACTGCGGTAAATCCTCTTTTACTTTCGCAAAAAATTATTTTATGCGCAACAGTATAAGACGGGGTTGGCTGCTTACCTTTCTGTTCCTGTTTTCAGCAAACAGCGATGCACAGGTGGCGGCCGTCACCTTCACGGTGCAGGTGCCTTCTATCGATAGTGCAAAAGGAGTTTACCTTGCAGGGTCTTTCAATTACTGGCATGCAGGCGATTCTTTATACCGCATGAAGAAGATCAGCGATAACCGCTATACGCTTACCCTGCCGGTGTTTGACAATCATTCTTACGAATACAAATACACCCTTGGTCATTGGAACAGGGTAGAGTTGTCGGCCAACGACAGCAATATCAGCAACCGGGTATTTGTTGCTGCCAACGGAAAGCAACTTACCGATACGGTGATGAAATGGAAAACACCATTGCCTGCCTCTGCACAGACCAACCCGCAAATGCAGCAAATCAACGCCATGAAGGATTCGGCACTGGCTAAGCTGCAACCGGAGCTTAATAACATGATTGATTTTCTGAAACAGTATGTGCAGAATTTTTTGGCAGCAAAACCCAATGCAGCCCTGCACCGCAGGCTGGATAAGAAAGTAACAAAGAAAATCGGCAGCGCCTACCGGCAGGTCACTAAATTATTGTGGGATGTATTTGCTTCCATTTCACCGGAGCAAAAGAAACAGATGAATGAACTGCTGAATAAGCCGGAGGCACAAAAGGATTTTATCAATGCACTTGGCAATGCGTTTGGTACCGTGGTAGAAGGAAAGAAACAGTAGGTGGATACCTGCGATGCAAAAGCCCTAATTTTAGTAATCACTAATCAATCAATAGTTGGTTTATGCGAAAGCTTATTCTCCTTTTTATTTCAGTCATCACCTTGTTACCAGTACAAGCACAAACCGAAAAAATTCCGCTGCTGTTCCGGCTCGATGATATTGGTATGTGCCATTCGGTGAATATGGCCGCCAGGGAAGTGCTGGAAACCCGCATGCCTGTTTCCATGTCGGTAATGGTGCCCTGCCCCTGGTTTACCGAAGCGGTGGAGATACTGAAACAATACCCGCATGTATCGGTGGGTATACATCTTACCCTCAATTCGGAGTGGAAGAATTATCGCTGGGGCCCTGTGGCAGGCGTAACGATGGTGCCCTCGCTGGTAGATTCGCTTGGCCATTTCTTTCCTTCCCGCAGTAAGTTGTTTGCCAACAATCCCCGGCTGGAAGAGATAGAAACCGAGCTAAGGGCACAAATTGAAAAAGCACTCAAGGCCGGTTTAAAAATAGATTACCTCGATTACCACATGGGCGCTGCCATGCAAACACCCGAAACCCGGGCCATCGTAGAAAAGCTGGCGGCGGAATATAACCTGGCCATTTCCCGCTATTATGATGAGGTGGATGTGGAAGGCGGCTATGCAGCCCCCGTGGCCAATAAGCTGGATACGATGCTAAAGAAAGTAACCCACCTGCAGCCCGGCGGCACCAAACTGTTTGTAGTGCATATCGGGCTCGATGAACCGGAGATGGCTGCCATGGAAGACCTGAACCCCTCCGGCCCGAAGGATATGAGCAAACACAGACAAGCAGAGCTAAGAGCTTTGCTTTCTTTACCCTTTCAGGAACTTATCTATAATGACCGTTACCGCATCGTTAACTACCGCATGCTGAACGAAGAGAAGGGATTGAAGAGCATGAAGCGGCCGAAGTAGAGTGGTTGGAGAATGGAGAATGGAGAATGGAGAGTAGGGAGTGTATTAGTTTACTACAATATAAAAGCCGCATTGCTGCGGCTTTGTTTTATGTTGGAATCTGTGTGAGTGTGATATCGAGGTCGGTGTT
>CAYPBW010000342.1:0-2030 GCA_964409055.1 uncultured Chitinophaga sp.
TCACATTTCTCAAATTATCATCAATAAATAATGCTTTTGAAGGATCAACCCCGTACCTGTCAAGCAATCGCTGGTAAAAATCAGGAAAAGGCTTTCTTGTTTTTTCTTCACCACTTACCACCCTGCCATCAAACCAATGCAGAAAATCATAGCGCACCAAAGCAATATCAAAAAGGTTGGCTTGCCAGTTCGTTAATGCATACATTTTATAATTACCTGATTCTCGTAACCGGCGAAATATATCAACTGTTTCCACAATCGGGCCTTTAAGCATTTCTGTCCAGCGACCATAATAATCCCGGATGGCTGTTTCCCATTCGGGAAATTGTTTTACTAATTCCTGGGTGGCCTCCACAATAGAGCGGCCGGCATCCTGCTCTTCATTCCAGTCATTGGTACAAATGTGTGTAAAGAAATATTCTCTCTTATCCTCCGATTCGAAATAGGTCTTATGGAATACATAGCGGGGATTCCAGTCAATCAACACCCCGCCCAGGTCCCAGATAATGGTATTGACATCCGTCATTACTGGTGATTATATTTCATTTTCAGCATGATCATAATACCTGACATTACCAGCATCACAGCATTGGTCAGGATGATAACCCAGTTATCGATCATTACACCATATACCAGCCACATGATCTCATTAACAAACGCAATAATAAACATGTACAATGAAACATCCTTTGCAGATTTTTCCTTCCATGTTTTTAATACCTGCGGCAAAAAGGTAAAGGCTGTTAGTGCTCCTGCGGCATAGCCCAGTATATCGGCTGCTGACATTGACATTATTTTCTCTTTTTAGGTTTGGGAAGTGCTTTTATCTCTTTTTTCATCTGTATTTGCTGTTCTTCCGTAAGCGGAATAAAACTAATAGCTGTTCCGCCGCCGGCTGCAAGTTTAAGATTTAGTACTGTATATTTATTTACCAGCCTCTTTTCAATCGTATAAGCTTCGGGGTTGTTTTTCCAATCGGCATCATCAGCATCACGGTAAATAACCGCCTGGTACACTTTGTCTTCATCAAGAAATGACAACCCGGCAACAAAGTTTCTTGCATTCTCATCCGTAATAGCTCCCACAAACCATTGATCGGTTCCCTTTGCTTTTCTTGCCATAATGATATAATCTCCCGGTTCCGCATCCAAAACTCTGGTATCATCCCAGTCTGCCGCCACATCTTTAATAAACTGGAAAGCATCTGGTTTTGTCTCATAATTCTCCGGCAGGTCAGCGGCCATCTGTAATGGACTGTACATGGTAACATACAAGGCTAGTTGCTTTGCCAGTGTAGTATGCACCTGCTCCTTTTTCTCCGGGTTGTAATGGCTCATCTTTATTTTAAAAATACCAGGTGTATAATCCATAGGTCCGCCCATCAGCCTGGTAAAAGGCAGAATGGTTTCATGCTCCGGAGGATTACCCACACTCCAGGCGTTGAACTCATTTCCACGGGCAGCTTCACTGGCTATCCAGTTGGGGTAAGTGCGATGAAGACCGGTAAGGCGTACAGACTCATGCATATTGACCATTATCTTGTAAGAAGCAGTCTTTTGCGCCACTCTTACATAATGCTTTACCATCCATTGCCCGTCATGATGCTCCCCTCTTGGTATAATGCGTCCGACATAGCCTGTTTTTACGGCGTCATATCCGAACTTTTTCATGAAGCGATAGGCTGTATCCATCCATCGTTCATAATTGGTAACAGAACCTGATGTTTCATGATGCATGATTATTTTCACTCCCTTGCTAGCTGCATACTGCTGTAACTCTTTTACATCAAAATCAGGATAAGGTGTTACAAAATCAAAAACATCTTCTTTCCATTGACCAAACCAATCTTCCCAGCCGGTATTCCATCCTTCAACCAATACGCCACTAAACCCATGTTTAGCAGCAAAATCAATGTATCGCTTTACATTGGCCGTATTGGCTCCATGAGGAACTTTGGTAGCTTGCTGAGAACCCACCTGCCCGCCACTATAATCCCAGCTGGATTTTCCCACATGCATTTCCCACCAAAC
>CAYPBW010000343.1:0-2011 GCA_964409055.1 uncultured Chitinophaga sp.
TCAGTGCCGGATAAATACCTTTCTCTTCACTGCCCATTACTATGGCACAGGGTTCAGTGAAATCAACCTCCGCAATGTTCTTCTCTGCTGTCATTTCGCTGGCATAAACCTTTATCCCGTTCAGGTGCAGCTCATCCACTGCTTTCATTAAACTATTAACACGGCAAACAGCTATTTTTTCCAGGGCGCCGGCAGAAGTAAGTATCGCATCTTCGTTCAAGGCTCCTACTCCTTTATCCGGGATAATAATGGCATCTACACCGGTACAATAAGCAGTGCGGGCAATACCGCCGATGTTACGGATGTCAGTAATCCCATCCAATAGCAGGAAAAGTGGTGGCTTGCCACTTTCAGTAACCAATGAGATGACATCCTGCAGATTTTGATAATGCACTTTAGCTATCTGTGCCACACAGCCTTCATGATCAGTGATATTGAAGCCATTTAATTTGGCTGCCGGTACATAATTAACAGGAACACCCTGCTGAGAAGCCAGTCTTTTTATATCACTGATGTCTTGCCCCTGCGCCTTTGTGTCCAGGTAAATTCTGTCAAGCTGCGGGCCAGCCTGCAGGGCAGCGATCACTTTGGTTCTGCCAATCACCAGCGAACTCTTTTTGGGCCGTTGTTGTTGTCTGAAATTTTTCACTATACAAATGTAGGCAAACAAAAAACCCTCTCAGGGAGAGGGCTTTATATTATTTAAGACCGAATGCTTTCTTGACCTTATTCACATAATCCAGCTTCTCCCAGGTAAACAATTCTACTTTCTTCGTTACTTTTTTGCCGTCAGGCGAAACAAATGTCTTCTCCACTACCTGCGGCGTACGGCCCATATGTCCATAAGCAGCCGTTTCGCTGTAAATAGGATTGCGCAATTTCAGCCGCTGCTCAATAAAATAAGGACGCATATCAAACAATCCTTCTACTATTTTGGCGATCTGTCCGTCGTTCATATTCACTTTGGCAGTACCATAAGTGTTAACGTTGATACTGGTTGGCTGGGCCACACCAATAGCATAAGAAACCTGTACCAGTACTTCATCACACAAACCGGCTGCTACCAGGTTCTTGGCAATATGCCTTGTTGCATAAGCAGCAGAGCGGTCAACCTTGGAAGGATCTTTTCCGCTAAATGCGCCTCCGCCATGTGCACCCTTACCGCCATATGTATCAACAATGATCTTTCTGCCGGTTAACCCGGTATCGCCATGCGGACCACCGATCACAAACTTACCGGTCGGGTTCACATGGTATTTAATATCGTTATTAAACAATTTAGCATACTTCTTATACTTGTTCTTCACCCTTGGGATAAGTATGTTGATCACATCGCTCTTGATCTTAGCCAGCATTTTAGTTTCAGAATCGAAATCATCATGTTGTGTGGAGATAACAATAGCATCAATTCTCACCGGCCGGTTATTATCATCGTATTCAAGAGTCACCTGGCTTTTGGCATCCGGGCGCAGGTAAGGCATTTTGGAGTTCTTTTCCCTGCGGATGGCTGCCAGTTCAATCAGCAGGTTATGTGCCAGGTCTAAGGCCAGTGGCATATAGTGCTCTGTTTCGTTGGTGGCATAGCCAAACATCATGCCCTGGTCGCCGGCACCCTGCTCTTCCTTTTTCTTTCTGTCAACACCCTGGTTGATGTCGGCTGATTGTTCATGAATAGCAGAAAGCACACCGCAACTGCTGGCTTCAAACATATATTCACTCTTGGTATAACCAATTTTACGGATCACACCACGGGCAATTTCCTGAACATCTAAATAAGCTTTTGATTTCACCTCGCCGGCGAGCACTACTTGTCCGGTAGTCACCAATGTTTCGCAGGCAACTTTTGACTGGGGATCAAAGGCCAGAAAATTATCAATAAGGGCATCAGATATCTGGTCTGCTACTTTATCCGGGTGTCCTTCACTTACAGATTCTGAAGTAAATAAATAAGGCATGAATATGAATTTAGGCCGCAAAGATAAGGGCCATGCTTATAAAGAACAAAGTCCTT
>CAYPBW010000344.1:0-2009 GCA_964409055.1 uncultured Chitinophaga sp.
AGGCCATCCTGAAAAGGAATGAAGAGCAGAACAAAGAATCAGAAAACAAAGAGTACGACCTTGCCAGCTATCATTTTAATCCCAAATTGCGCCAGCTTATCCATGATGGAGTAACACAGACCCTGAGCCCTAAAGAAAACGAGTTATTGAAAATGCTGGCTGAGCACCTGAATGATTTATTGCCAAGAGAAGCTGCACTGAAAAAAATCTGGGGTAGCGACACTTATTTTAACGGCCGCAGTATGGATGTGTATATTGCTAAACTGCGCAAATACCTGAAAGACGATCCGAAAATTGAGATTGTAAATATTCACGGAAACGGTTTCCGATTAGTAGTGCAGTAGAACTACGATTAAAGGATTTTCAAGGATTATGGGGGAGCTCATAATCCTTTTTGTTTAGGAAAACAATGTTCCTGCAGAGCCTGGTTTTGTCTTTCCCAAATGTTCATAGGCCTTTGCTGTAACTTCCCTTCCTCTTGGTGTACGTTGCAGAAAGCCTTCCTGGATCAGGAATGGTTCATACACTTCTTCTAAAGTACCGGACTCTTCACCTACAGCAGTAGCAATGGTAGTAATACCTACAGGACCACCCTTGAACTTATCAATGATTGTAGAGAGAATCCGGTTATCCATATCATCCAATCCATGTTCATCCACATTCAAGGCTTTTAAAGCATGTTGGGTAATGCCCAGGTCAATATTACCATCATTAAGCACTTGAGCAAAATCTCTAACTCTTCTCAGGAGTCCGTTTGCTATACGGGGAGTACCCCGGCTTCTCCGTCCAATTTCCCCAATGGCATCTTTAGAAATTGTTGTCCCTAAAATACCGGCTGAACGTTGTATGATCTTATTCAGCACACCGGATTTATAATATTCTAACCTTGATTTGATGGCAAATCTCGATAAAAGCGGCGCTGTCAATAAACCGCTTCGGGTAGTTGCTCCAATAAGTGTAAAGGGGTTGAGGTTGATTTGTATGCTGCGGGCATTGGGACCACTGTCAATCATAATATCAATCCTGTAATCCTCCATGGCTGCATAGAGATACTCTTCTACTACAGTACTCAACCGGTGTATTTCATCAATGAACAAAACATCGTTTGCTTCGAGGCTTGTAAGCAAACCAGCCAGGTCACCCGGCTTTTCAATTACCGGGCCCGATGTTTCTTTAATATTTACACCCAATTCATTGGCAACAATCCGTGATAAGGTTGTTTTACCCAACCCGGGAGGGCCATGAAATAAAACATGGTCCAGCGCCTCTCCTCTTATTTTAGCCGCTTTTATAAATATCCGCAGGTTCTCAATAATCTGGTCCTGACCGGAAAAATCATTTATTTGTGATGGCCTGATAGAATTCTCAAAAGCCACATCCGCAGAGCTTAAACTCTCTTTATCCGAATTCAGGTTAGGGTTTGCCATGAAGATTTTTTGTAAACTTTGTAAAACTAATCATTAAAAAACACTTTTATGAGGGTTGGTATAATTGGCTCTGGCCAGGTAGGCCGTGTGCTGGCAACCGGTTTTTTAAAAGAAGGTCACCAGGTAATGCTGGGTACCAGAAACATCTCAAAAGAAGAAGTAATAAAATGGCAACAGGAGAACAGAAACGGATTGTTAGGCTCTTTCCAGGAAACAGCACAATTTGGTGAAGTAATTGTATTAGCTGTAAGCGGACTTGTCGCTGAAGATGCAATCGCACTGGCGGGCAAAGAACATTTCTTTGAAAAGATTGTGATTGACACCACTAATCCATTGGCAGCAGTACCGCCTGATAACGGAGTATTAAAATTTTTTACGACGCTGGAAGACTCTTTAATGGAAAGAATACAAAATATAATACCCGATGCAAAGGTGGTTAAAGCTTTCAGTTGTGTGGGTAATGCTCTTATGTACAAACCTTCATTTAAAGATGGTACGCCTACTATGTTTATTTGCGGTAATGATGAAGCTGCTAAAGAAACTGTATCTGCCATCCTTGCATCATTTGGATGGGAAACAGAG
>CAYPBW010000345.1:0-2003 GCA_964409055.1 uncultured Chitinophaga sp.
AAAATTTTAGATTGTTGACTGAATATCGAATCCCGGTCATTGGCCGGGATTTTTTATTTATGCATTTCTTTAACATTTCGCATCCTGCCTGTAAAATCAATTGTTATGAGACAGGCCATACTCCTCGTAAGTGCATTTTATTGCCTTACTATATCTGCACAGACAAAGAAAAATATTGAAAGCAAGATCGAAAAAGTAACGGTATTCCTCGAAGGAGCACAGGTACAGCGAAGCGCCAAAGTAAGCCTCCCTTCGGGCAAGTATGAACTGGTATTTACCAATATCTCTCCTGACATTGATAAACAAAGCATCCAGGTGAAAGCAGATAATAACGTTATTGTACTTTCCGTGATTCATCAGCAAAATCACCTGAAAGAGCAACAAAAACAGGAGGAGATAAAGGAAATAGAAATATTGAAAGAGGCGCAGGTGGAAAGAATTGCACTGCAAAAAAATATTCTAAATGTATACAAGCAGGAAGAAACAATGCTGGTAAAAAACCAGCAGATCGGTGGAGCCAACAATGGCTTAAAGGCCTCTGACCTGAAAGATGCTGCGGATTTTCAGCGAAACCGGCTTACTGAAGTTTATCAAAAGCAAATGGAAACCGACAGGTCAATCAAAAAAATGGAAACTGAACTGGTTAAAATGAACCGCCAACTTGCAGAGCTAAATCAAAAAGCAGAAATCTCCACCAGTGAAATCCATGTAACAGTAAATTCAAAAGAACCGATCAATAGTTCTTTTATCATCACTTACCTGGTAAAAGAAGCCGGATGGTTTCCAACTTACGATATCAGGGTAAAAGACATCAGCAGCCCGATCAACCTGCAATACAAGGCCAATGTTTTCCAAAGCAGCGGCGAAGACTGGAAGGATATCAAGTTGTTTCTTTCTACCGGCAACCCTAACGAAAATGGAACGAAGCCTGCGGTAAGACCCTGGTATCTGAAATATGGCTATGCTTACCGACCAACGCTTAACATAATTCAGGGTATTTATGCAAATGAAAATATAACCGGAAGAATTACAGATGAGAAAGGAGTGCCTTTGCCGGGAGCATCTGTTAGAATTAAAGGAACAAGAACCGGAGCAGCAGCTGATAACAGTGGTAATTATAGACTTATAGCAAAGCAAGGGGATGTTATCGTTGTTTCAGGAGCAGGATTAGAAACAACTGAAATACCTGTAGGATCAAGTTCAACACTTGACATTGCGGTACAAAGAACTGTAATTGCAGGTACAGAAGTGGTCGTAACAGCGTTGGGACAGTCTTCGGGCGGATCATGGATTTCCAGCGGGTATAACAATACAAGACAAAAAAAAGAACTAGGCTATTCTGTGTCAAAAGTTAAGTCTGAACAGATTGAACGCAACGAAAATATTAGTACCGTTATTTCATACCAGCCTACCACCACAGTTTATGAAATAAAAGAACCCTATACCATTTTGAATGACGGAAAGAATTACATGGCTGATATTGACGGGTATGAAGTGAAGGCTCAGTATGAGTATTATGCGGCACCTAAAATAGAGGCCGATGCCTTTCTTACTGCAAAGGTGGTAGACTGGCAAGAGCTGAACTTGCTGCCCGGTGAAGCTAATCTATTCTTTGAAGGAACATTTCTTGGAAAATCCATGCTTGATGTAACCAATGCCGGTGACACACTTAATATTTCACTGGGTAAAGACAAAGCTATTGTGGTGAAAAGAACATTACTCAAAGATTACAGCTCAAAACGGTTTATCGGCAGTAATAAAACAGATACCCGCCAATACGAAATTGTCATACGTAATAATAAATCATTACCGGTAAACATCATCATCGAGGACCAGTTCCCCATTTCTACCCAAAAAGAAATCGAAGTTCAGGACCGAAAATATGAAGGCGCCAAGCTGGATGACGGTACCCAGCGTATAACCTGGCAGCTAAGTGTTGACAGTAAAAAAGAAAACAAAATTGGTTTCAAATACGAAGTAAAATATCCGAAAGAAAAAGTATT
>CAYPBW010000346.1:0-1982 GCA_964409055.1 uncultured Chitinophaga sp.
CAATAAAGAAGGAGAAATAGACCAGGGCTAAACCGGTTTCGCTTTGCAAAAGGGTGAGGGCTGCAGGAAACAAAGCGATACCAGCAGCTATCAGCTGTGATCTGGTTTTGGTGAAATCCGTTTCCGGTCTTGAAAGGTATTTGGCCAATGCCAGCGCCACAAATATTTTACAAAGTTCAGCAGGCTGAAAATTAAAAGCACCCAGCTTAATGATAGACTCTGTTCCCTTTATTGGTGAATGAAAAGGAAACACCAGCAACAACATAAAAATGCCCAATGCATATCCCAAATTGGCTGTAGCAGCAAAAAACTTACTGTCGGTGAGCAGTATAAAGAAACCAATCAAAGCACCCAGGCAAAAAAAGTAGAACTGCTTGCTGTAATCCGTCCTGAAGCGAAAGAAACTTTGAATTACGGGATCACCTTCTTTGTAGGTAACAGCAAAAATGGCTGTGAGGCCAATAACCACCAGCAAGAGGTAAATACCTATCAGGCTCCAGTCTATTCCTTTTGATATGGCGGGGTTGCGCTGGTTCATGCCAGTAACTGAGTTTTAATTCCAGCAGCATGCTTTTTTTCTTCCTGCATCCAGATGTATGTTGTGGTCTTTTGTTTATCTGCCGGATTGGGCGCAGGAGGTTTTGGGGTATCAGCCTGTGCCCTTCTGAATTTCTTAATATAACTACTGTCCTTTGTCATTTTGAACCACTCCCATGCCCGGGATGAATCTGCCTTATACTGTAACCGTTTGTAATGGGCAGGTATCAGGTTGGCTTTTGAAATCCTGTCAACATCTGCTTCACTTTTCTTTTGAATGGTATCATTCAGGTATTTCTCAATCAATACTCTTGCAATAGGGCCGCCCCAGGTTGCTCCGTAACCGGCATTCTGCACACAAACGGCAATAGCAATTTTTGGATTGTCTTTTGGCGCAAAACAAACAAACATGGAGTTATTGGGGAGTTTGATTCTCCGGCCATCGAGTATCGTATAGTTTTCAGCGGTACCGGTTTTGGCACAAACTTCTATACCGGGTATTTGTGCAATCCTGGCTGTACCAAATCTTACCACATCATTCATTCCTTCAATAACGGCACGATAGGCTGTATCAGGAATATGTGTCAATACTTCATGCTTCACCCTGAATTTGTTCATGTACACTGTATCATCATCCGTTTCATCGTCTATCTTCTGCACAAAATGGGGTGTGTAATAATATCCCTTATTGGCAATGATACACATCGCATTGGCCAACTGTAATGGTGTAGCCTGCATCTGGTCCTGGCCAATACCCAGTGTTAAATTGGTACAGGAGTTCCAACTTCCACGGTATTGTTTATTATAACTCGCTGTATCCGGAATATTTCCTTTGTTCTCACTTGGCAAATCTACCCCAAGCCGAACACCAAGTCCAAACAGATTCATATACTCTCTCCATTTCATGTATCCCTTTTTCACCCCGCCATACTGAGGATTATCAGCTGCCATACGATACAGATGAGTAAAATAAGAGTTACAGGAGTAGGCAATGGCATTTCGCAAATTGGCGGAATGACCACCACCGGAATGGGTACAGGCTGGTTTTCCTGAACCGCAGCCCATATAACGACCACCGCAGGGATAACCATACGCAGGGGTAATTAACCCTTCATCCAGGGCAACCAGTGCACCCAGTGGCTTAAAAGTGGAGCCGGGTTCATATAAACCATTAATAGCCCGGTTGAGCATCGGGCCCGCTACATCTAATTGCAAACGGCCGAAATTCTTACTTCCTTCCGGGCCTGTCAAGTCATTGGGATTATAATTAGGTCCCGACACCATGGCCAGTATACCACCGGTTTGAGGATCAATGGCCACCAGCCCTCCTACTTTATTTGTCATCAGTTTCTCTGCCAATTGCTGCAGGTCAGCATCCAGGTAAGTTCTTAACCCTCTTCCGGCAATTGCGGCCGTATCATAAGCACCTTTTTCATAATGGCCCA
>CAYPBW010000347.1:0-1954 GCA_964409055.1 uncultured Chitinophaga sp.
GCAATCCGCATGGTGGCGGCTACAGTAGTGGCGCCATATAAATTTTGACTGATGACATAGGGCATATCCCGCAAACTCACTTTCCATACATCTTTTGCCTGGCCGAAGTACTCAACCTGTTCAGCCGATAGCCCGACATGGCATTTGCCATTGAAGATGGCGATGGTGGCGGGCACAGCGCCGTTATCCCTCACTACCTGTTCTACCGCCAGCGCCGTTTCTGCATTTTTGGGATAAGGCATGCCGTGGGAGATGATGGTGGACTCCAGGGCGACAACGGGTTTGTTGTTGTTTAATGCCTGTTGTACTTCGGGGTGTATGTGGAGGTATGGGTTCATGCTTTATTCACCTCACCCCTGGTTAGTGAACTTATATCAGGGTTTCCGACTTCCCCTCTCCTGCAGGAGAGGGGGTGCGGAGACTCCGACCGTTGTTCGCTAACAGGGGTGAGGAAAAAATGGGTTAGCGAACGGAATGATGATGTGTAACCTTCGTTATCTCAATATAAACTTAGAAGGCGGCTCATTGCTTACTACGCTTGAATCAATTTAAAAATTTAACCCGGATAATATTTTGACACCAGCCCCAGTAATTTTTCCTGGTTGAGATGCGTGGCAATAGCACCGTTTACCTGCAATATCTCTGCTGATAAGGTATGGGCCAGCTTCATACATTCTTTATCCTCCATTCCCAAAAACTTACCTAACAAAAATCCTGACAAGGAACCATCACCGGCGCCGGTGCAGTCCAGCACTTCAATATTGGGCGCATGCAGGGTTGTTACTTTGTCTTTCTGGTATAAGGCAGATCCCATTTTTCCATTGTGCAGCCAGATATTCTGCACACCGCCATCCAGCAGTTCCTGTACCTGCATCTGCACCATGCTGGCCTGATCACTGCAAAGTACCGGCAGTTCATCTTCGTTGGGGGTTACCATGTATAAGCCATCCAGTTTTGCACCTTTGAATTTCCGGGCAGGCGGCACCGAAACGGGTTCAATGATAAATGGAATACCTGTGCTGCGGCTGAACTGCAACAACCAGTCGCCGGTATCTACACTAATGTTGGCATCGGCCAATATATAAGAAGCTGTGCGCAGCAGGTCGGTATGTTTTTCCAAATGCTGCGGCGTAATGAGATGGTTGGCGGCATTGGTCAGGAAGGCGGAAAACAAAGAGCCGTCTTTATTCAGTATGCCGGTGTATTTTCCGGAAAGGCCTTCTTTGGTGATGGTGGCATCCATTTGCACACCGGCAGCCATGCATACTTGTTTAAGCCAGTCGCCATCGCTGTCATTGCCCACCACCGTGATGAGCTGAACGGGCACATCCAGCAGCGCCAGCTGATGGGCAATATTGCGGCTTACGCCTCCGCCGGTTTTGGTAACAAAGGCTTCATTCGTGGTAGCCAGCAGCATTTCGTCGGTGGCATGAAACAATTCGTCCACCAGTGCCGCACCAATACAGATTACGGGTTTTGACATGCTGCAAATGTAAAGGGAATGGAACACGGATGACACTGATGAAACAGATTGACACCAATTTTTTCATCTTGATAATACAGCCTTCAATAAACCAGGAAGATATTATAATAGTTACTCTTCCTTTTTTCTTACAATAAGATACCAGTCATTATCGAGAGGCAGGTAGCCGTGGTCGTAACAGTAATAATAGGTCTTACCTGTTTTGGTGGTATAAATATGGGTGAGGTATTTGAACTGGAAACCGAGCCGCAGCAATTTGTCTTTATTGGCTTTGGCGGTTTCTTCTCCATCGGGCAAAAGGCCTTCGAGAATCTTTCTGTTTTTCAATAATGCATTGTTGATGTTTCGCACCAGGGGGCTTTGGCCGCCTTTTGCTTTTTGCTCATTGTTGTAGTTGTTGCGGCAGTAATCGTTGCAGAATTTTTTGTCGGCCCGGCCCCGTAAAACGGCTCCGCAGGCGAGGCATTTTTT
>CAYPBW010000348.1:0-1950 GCA_964409055.1 uncultured Chitinophaga sp.
GAGTATTTCAAACCTGAAACCACTTTTAGTTTTCAGCTGATAAAGGATGAAAATGAAAACTATATCGTGAAAATGGTTGGCAACCCTGAAAAAGTAAATACAATATCCGTTTCGCTTTTTGAAGAGGTATGCCGTGGTATTTGCGACAAAGTACTTTCTGTACCCGCCATGAGATTTGAAATGACGGATGCAGCATTTAATGCCATCCGTACCTATAATTACCCGGCCGATACCGGTGATCCGGATCGAAATAATTAATAATAGCAACAAAACCCGCCCCACCCGGCGGGTTTTTATTTTATTGGCTTAATACTATATTTACCAAAAGCAATGGTTATGCAAACGGCTCCAAAAAAAGTAGTAAATGGATGGGCTATGTACGACTGGGCCAGTTCCTCCTATAATCTTGTTATTACCTCTACCATATTTCCTACTTATTTTGAATCTGTTGCCGCAGACAATGCCGCCATTTCAAAAACCACGGTTACATTTTTTGGCCGCCAGTTTGAGAACACGGCGCTTTATAATTATTCACTGGCTTTGGCTATGCTGATTGTGGCCGTTATGTCGCCACTGCTTTCATCTATTGCCGATTACCGGGGAACCAAAAAAAGATTTCTGAACTTTTACCTTACGATGGGGAGCATTGCCTGCGCATCGATGTATTTTTTCGACAGCCATACACTGGGACTTGGCATTGCGGGTATCATCATCGCCTGTGTGGGCTTCTGGGGTGCACAGGTATTTTACAATTCATTTCTTCCGGAGATAGCAACCATAGAAGACCGGGATAAGGTAAGTGCAAAAGGTTTTGCATATGGATATGTGGGAAGTGTGCTGCTGCAACTCATTTGCTTTGCATTTGTAATGGGAAAACCATTTGGCATTACAGAGGGAAAAGGTGCACAAATATCTTTTTTGCTGGTTGGTTTGTGGTGGTGGGGTTTTGGCCAATTTTCATTAAAAAGATTGCCAAAGCCTGTGCCTGCAGGTACCGGTGATTTGCAGCACAATATCCTGTCTAAGGGTTATTCAGAACTCAGAAAAGTATGGAACCAGCTGACACATATGCCCAAGCTTAAACGGTTTTTGCTTTCTTTTTTCTTTTATAATATGGGTGTACAAACCGTAATGCTTGTAGCGGCTTTGTACGGAAAAAGTGAACTGGAGATTCCTACCACCAACCTGATCATTGCCATTTTAATCATTCAACTAATAGCTATCCCCGGCGCTTACACTATTTCATGGCTTTCCTCCAAAATCGGTAACATCAAAACATTAATGTGCCTGGTGGTACTATGGATTCTGTTGTGTGTAGCAGCATATTTTTTACCCAAAGGCGGGATTTATGAATTTTATGCATTAGGCGCTGCTGTGGGATTTATCATGGGAGGTATTCAGTCTTTAAGCCGCTCCACCTATGCCAAACTAATGCCGGAGACAAAAGATACTGCGTCTTTCTTTAGTTTTTATGATGTGACAGAGAAGATGGCAGCCGTTGTAGGCATTTTCAGTTTTGGATTCATTACAGAGCTTTCCGGTTCGCAAAGAAACTCTGTTGTAGCGCTTGCTACATTTTTTATCCTTGGTTTATTGCTATTATTTTATGCTAATGCAGCTAAAGAAAAACAAACACAATGAAACTTTATACTATTAATACAGGTTACTTTAAACTGGATGGCGGCGCCATGTTCGGTGTTGTGCCAAAGACGATATGGAATAAAATAAACCCTGCAGATGAAAACAATCTATGTTCCTGGGCATTGCGTTGTCTGCTGATAGAAGACGGAAACCGGCTGATACTGGTGGATAATGGCAACGGTGATAAACAAGATGCAAAATTTTTCAGTCATTACTATCTGCATGGTGATGACACACTGGATAAATCGCTGGCTAAATATGGTTTTCACCGGGATGATATTACCGATGTATTTCTCACTCACCTGCATT
>CAYPBW010000349.1:0-1916 GCA_964409055.1 uncultured Chitinophaga sp.
AAAAGAACATATAGCACAATTGTCAAGATTTAAGGAAAGTATTGAAAAGGAAGACAATGAATATTTAATCCGGTTGATTCAGAATGCGAATAAGATCAGGCGGATAATTAAATAATTTAAATTTGTACCAATGCAAACTACAGAACAATCCGGGAAAATGAAGGTGCAGGCAGCATGGCATAAACGTCCGCTGATCATCAGCGGACCCTGCAGTGCAGAAACGGAAGAACAAGTTTTAGCAACAGCACAACGCCTTGCTGCTACCGGTAAAATTGATATGCTGCGGGCTGGTATCTGGAAACCAAGGACCAAGCCCGGTATGTTCGAAGGGGTTGGCGCAAAAGGCTTACCCTGGCTGCTACAGGCAAAAAGATTAACCAGTTTGCCAACAACAGTTGAGGTAGCTACTGCCAAACAAGTACAGGATGCATTAACATTTGATGTAGACATTTTATGGATCGGTGCCCGGACAACAGTGAATCCTTTTAGTGTACAGGAAGTGGCCGATGCGTTGCGTGGTGTGGATGTGCCGGTTTTGATAAAGAACCCGATCAATCCTGATTTAGAATTATGGAGTGGTGCAGTGGAAAGAGTGGCAAGAGCTGGTGTAAAACAAATTGGATTGATTCACCGTGGCTTTAGTTCTTATGGCAATACAGAATACCGTAATGCACCTATGTGGCACCTGGCAATTGATATGAAGCTGAAGCACCCGGGCATGCCGCTGATCAATGACCCTTCTCATATTTGTGGCCGTCGTGATATTCTATTAGATATAATGCAAAAAGCTATCGACCTGGATTATGACGGGCTGATGATCGAAACACATATTGATCCTGATAATGCCTGGAGTGATGCCAAACAACAAGTCACACCGGAGAAACTGGCCGAAATGCTGGACCAGATCATCTGGAGAAAGGAGGATGTTAATTCTGAAGAATATCATGCGGCACTGGAAGCATTGCGCCAAAAAATAAATCACCTGGATGATGAGTTAATGCAGATACTGGGTCAACGGATGAAGATCGCTGAACAAATTGGCCGATACAAGAAGGAAAACAATATCACCATTCTTCAAACCAACCGATGGAATGAGATTATTGAAAGGGCCAGTGCGAAAGGAGAAAAGATAGGTTTGAGTAAAGAATTCATTACCCGCTACCTGGATGCGGTGCATATGGAGAGTATCAATCATCAGAAGAAGGTTCTTGATAGTTAACATTATTTTTTTTCCAGTATGCAGTTTTTAAACTTTTTTATAAATGATGATTTCATTAGTATTACGAAAGATGGGGTCTATGTTGATTTACATAATAATTATGACTTTATGGGTTATAACTATAATGTAAAACAAAAAGAATTTGACCTTAGTTTTAAAAGATCTAATGGAGATTGGACAATTAATGAAGTGTTCAATGAGGTTGTTTTCAAGTTTCAAGATGTCAGCTTTTTGAAAATTAAAGAAGCGTCGACATTTGATTTTCCTGAAGATGAAAGCTGTGTTTCGATGGTAGGGATTTCAACATTTGATATGCGAAATGTGATGGATTCTGTAATAGATTTAGGTGCGATTCCTGAGAATTTTGATATGCTTTTTATTTTTGAACAGGGTCAGGCAATAAGAATATGTGCTGAAAGTGCTTTGATAGAAACAACTTGAAATGAATAAACAAACAATAAATTTCTCATCTGCTGCTACCGATTTCTATTTTGCTAATGGGATCAGTTACCTAAAAAAAATAACGGATCCCCGGACGACAATTCTTATCACCGATGAGCATGTTTATCATGCGCATGCTAAAAGGTTCAATGGCTGGAATACAATTGTACTCAAACCAGGAGAAGATTATAAAGTACAGGCAACGGCAGATGCTGTTATTGCTAAGCTGATAGAAATGCAGGCTGACCGGATGACA
>CAYPBW010000350.1:0-1913 GCA_964409055.1 uncultured Chitinophaga sp.
TGCTGAAAAAAGAAGGCATCAGGGTAAAAAACGACCAGGTCGTCAATTTCAAAACATTATTCTGGGACCCGGTAAAAGAACTGGGCTTTTAAACTGCCCGGGAAAAATCGTTATTCCGAAAACGTTTTCCTGCATTGCTTTTTAATTTCTTCAAAACAGGATTTACAAACGATTTCCGCACCATACTGCGGATTGCGGTAATTGCCCGTCCAGGTAACCCTTACCCAAACATATACATCATCACCTGCAGCAGGCACATGCACTTCAGGAGTATCCTTTTTCACCCACCGTTTATCTTCGACAATTATATGAATACTGTCTGTCACTACTTTCATATCCATACATTCCCCTGCTTTTAATTTATATGCATTGCCGTTTACCGTGAAATGAAAATTAGGAAACCCCGGCAGGTGGTTACGGGGAGCAGTAGCAATGTGCAGGCTGGTTTGTTTTTGTGCACTGCCAGTCATTGCAACGAAAAAAATAAACAGGAGTAAGAACAAACGAGGCATTACCGGTTAGTTCAGCACAAGATAAATTAAGAAAAGCAATAGCATTAATAATGCAACGGCTTAATGCCGATAAAGTCCAGCAGCTCTACTCCCGGTGACAAATATTCCTCTTTCACCGGTTCTTCCCGCATCAGGTCGGTGCTCAGGTATTTTTTATTGCTGTCGCAAAAAACAGTTACCACATTTTTCAGGTGAGGATACATTTGCTGCAGCAGTACGGCACCGATAAAATTAGCTCCTGATGAAATGCCCACTGCCAGTCCCAGTTGTTTCGCCAGTTGCTGTGCCATCAGGATGGAGTCGCCGTCTGAAACCTTAATCACTTCATCCAGCTGGTCCAGTTGTACAATGGCCGGGATAAATTCATCCGAGATTCCCTGTATGCGGTGCGATCCTACTTTGTGCCCGGTAGAGAGGGTGGGTGATTCGGCCGGCTCCAGCGGGTGCACCCTGATGGATGCATTTCTTGCTTTCAGGTATTTGCCTGTTCCCATAATGGTGCCGCCTGTACCCACGCCGGCTACAAAAGCATCCGGTGTAATATCGATAGACTGCAGTTGCAGCCATATTTCTTTGGCCGTTGTTTTTTCATGCGCCTCTGCATTGTAACTATTTTCAAACTGCCTTGGCAAGAAAACAGCCGGGTCTTCTTTCGCCATTTTTTCACTTAATGCAATACTTCCCAAAAAGCCTCCCTGTTCTTTTGATACCAGTATCACTTCGGCGCCCAGGCTGCTGATGATGTCAATGCGTTCTTTGCTCAGCCAGTTCGGCATAATGATCTTTACGGTATGGCCCAGTGCCCTGCCAATAGCGCTGAAGGCAATACCTGTATTGCCGCTGGTAGCTTCCACAATGCTGTTGTCCCTGGTGATCTGCCCGTTGCGGTAGGCCTGTTGTAAAATGTACAAGGCCATCCGGTCTTTGATGCTGCCCGTCAGGTTGTAATGTTCGCATTTCACATATACCGCCCTCTCTTCATTTTGATAGCGGTAATCAATCTTCAGCATCGGGGTATCGCCGATGAGGTTCCATAAATGGCGGAATTTATTTTCGAGGCTTGGCTCCATCGATACCAGGGCGGTATCAAAATAGCTATAGATATCATCCTGCATAAGCAATCGTTTCGTTATGTATTCAAATCTAACTGCCTGCCGGCTGCCGGTCTATGATTTTTTCACCTCCTTCGCTTAACATTCATCAGGTGCCTGCCCCAAAGCCCCCTGCTCCACTCATTCCGGCAATTAGCCGCTAACCCTCAAAGCATTATATTTATCCTGTGTATTTTTGAAATGGCATGATTTTTTACCCCTTGTAACGGTAAACGAACCACTGCTTCCATGCTGAAAGCCAACCGCTCCATACTTCCCCGGGTATCCCCCATCAAAAGGCACCAGCGAA
>CAYPBW010000351.1:0-1910 GCA_964409055.1 uncultured Chitinophaga sp.
CCGAAAATAAATTATTTACTTAATATTCACCGTTTTGGGAGGCTTTCTTTTTAGGGAAAATGGGGCTTTTGGGGGCAAACCCGAACAACATGTGAATAAGGCATCATTTGGCAGCAAAATATTTCTCTTTCAATCTCTTGTCATCCCCATATACATCATCATAAAAAATCACTTTACCATCCTTCCCCTCGCAAGTGATATACCGGATAAAAACAGGAACCCTGTTGCGCAGTGGAATACTTCTTTTTTGCTTATTCTGTAACCAGGTTTTTACGGAATCAATTCTGGAAGAGCCGCCAGCAGGATTGCCGCTGTCATTTCGTAAAATCCAGAAGGCCAGGTCCTGCCATTGCTGCACCCTGACGCACCCGTGGCTCAGCGACCGCATGGCATTGGCAAAAAGATACCGTTGGTTGGTATCATGCAGGTAAACGGAGTACTTATTGTCAAATACAAATTTCATGATCCCGAGGGCATTGGCATCGCCGCTGCCCTGTACGATCCGGTAAGGTACTCCTTTACTGAATTTCGTCCAGTCAACCGTGTAGGGATCCACTTCGTTTCCGTCTTTGTCCAGCAGGCTAAAACCTTTTTTTTGCAAATAGCCGGGATTCTTCTTCACTGCCGGCAGAATTTCTTTTGACACAATGCTCGGCGGCGGTACCCATTGTGGATATGTTATCAGTGAGTTTATGGCGCTGGTCAGCATCGGCGTTCTTGTCTTTGGCTTTCCTGTAATTACTTTAGAAGAAAGCGCCACATCACCGTTCACTACAAGTTCCAGGTTATTGGCAGCAGCATTTACCCATATATATTTATCCGGCATCTGTCCGGGTAGTTGCTTGTACTTGTCCAAACTAATGGCAATCCTTATAAATCTCTCCTTATCATTTACATTCAGCATCCTTACCGTTCCTTCCCCGGCACGACCGTCAACAGTTATTCCTTTTTCCTGCTGAAATTTTTTAACGGCCTGGGCCAATTGTACCGAATCCGCTGCTACGCTGTCAAAAGCAATATAACCGCCTTCATGCAATCGCTTTTGCAGCGCCTTTTGAAATTTTACAGCATCTTTTTCAGGGTAAGGCACAATAGTATATTGTTTATTTTCAGCAGAGCTAAGGAATTGGGGAATTGAATTTTTCAACCTGTGGTAACCTGAATGGGAAGGCTCCAGCTTTTTGGCAATCTCATTGATTTTCCCATTTTGCTGCAACAGTTCCAGTTGCTGCCAATAATATTCATCGGTCAGACTGGTATCCTTACGCAGGGTCACACTATCGTTTGGCAAACGGCCCAGATTAATATCTTTCACCACCTGGAAAAATGCGTCAGTCAGCATTATATCTGCTTTTGACCAAAGCAGGGCATCTCTTCGATCACCTTTTGAAAGGCTGTCAGCTGAGATTCTCTCCCGGATATTCTTCAATTGTTCAAAATGATAATCTTCAGGAAACAGACCAAACAGCTTCGAGTCCTTAATAAAGAAAAACATAGAATCACCTTGCGGCAGCCATTTTTCTTCTTTGCTCCAAATTGGCACATAAGACTGCTTTTCATACACCAAATGTGACAACCTGGGCTGATGAAGTAAAAAAGAGGAGTCTATTGATCTTCCTGAGTCAGCAGATGCCTTTGCCAGGTATTCTTTTATAAGGTCAGCTGCTTTTTGTTGCATTTCTGCCGGTGTTTCGACAATCGTATCACTGTTTTTAGTATTGCTGTTGCAGGCAAAAAACACAATTATAACCAGCACAAGGCCGGCAAGAGACGGATTGTTAGATTGGCTGCGATTCCTGTTCATATTTGGCTGTAAGAAACGGCATCCGGCATTTTTATTAATTTACCTGCGAAACAGTACCGGATATGATTAACAATATAAGAAATCGTTTCAGCATTTGCAGAAGCCT
>CAYPBW010000352.1:0-1909 GCA_964409055.1 uncultured Chitinophaga sp.
ATTGTTTTCTCCAGTAATCGTAATAATGGCGGTACCCGGGAAACCAACGTTTTTGTTGCCGATTGGGAAGAGTAGAGATATTTTGGAACGGTTTTTGAAAATCTGGCTTACTACATGGGTCGTATATAGCCATTATGAAATTCATTGTTCATACCGTTTTTCTTTTTTTACTTGTCTCTGCCTGTTCCAAAAAGGACAGTTCTTTTGTGAATAATCCCAATTCGACGGGTAATTTACATACAAGACCTGTGGGTGCTTCAGCTAATGAGTTACTTTCTGCGTCAAAATATACTTCACTGAAGATTGAAATTCAGTATATGCAGGGTTATGTGCCTGATGCGGCTGCTATCAATCATATGCAGTCAATGCTGACAGGACTTATCAATAAACCCGGTGGCATCACCATTGTAACCAGGGAAATTGCTGCATCTGCAAACCAGTCTCTTACAGCAGAAGAAGCGTTTACTATTGAACGAAATAACCGAACAGCATTTACCACAGGCAATCAAATAGCCATTTATATTCTCTATACCAATGGTTATTATTCTGATAACAATGTATTGGGTATCGCACATAAAAACACTTCCGCCGTTTTATTCGGAAGAAAAATCCAGGAAAATTCCGGCGGCTTAAATCAGCCAAGCCGCACAAAGCTTGTTGCCACTGTTTTGGAGCATGAAATTGGTCACTTGCTGGGTTTGGTTGATCTTGGTTCATCTATGCAGTCACCGCATAAGGATATAGCTAATGGCAATCATTGTAATAATTCGGGATGCCTAATGCATTATGCAGCGGAGACCAGCGATATATTAGGTTTCCTTGTTACAGGAAATATCCCTTCACTTGATGTTGCCTGCAAAGCAGATCTTACCGCCAATGGCGGCAAGTAAATTTTGGTTCAGATTACATCGATTATAGTAGATTTGCTTTCCTAAATTAATCGTATGTATCAAGGAATGCTGCATTTACACAATTTTCTCCGGTGGATCATTTTAATCTTGTTATTGGTTGCTATCTATAAACACTTTGTTGACCGGTATAGACCATTTACCCCGGGACACAAAAAAATTGATCTTTTCCTGCTGATCAGTTGTGATATTATGTTGCTTGTCGGGCTATACCAATGGATAAGCGGCAATGCCGGGTTAAAAGCCATTCAGAACTATGGTATGGGTGATGTAATGAAAACACCGGGTTTGCGATTTTATGCAGTAGAACATTTTACCGCTATGTTATTGGCGATTATTTTGGTGCATTTGGGGTATTCTTATGGTAAGAAGTCTGTACCGGATGCACAAAAGCATAAGCGAATTCTTTGGTTCTTTGGGGTAGCCTTATTGCTGATCTTAATTTCTATTCCCTGGCCTTTCAGGGAGAATATCGGAAGACCGCTTTTCCCGGGCATGTAAAATATTTAGCTGAGAGGGCTGACATTGACAAGTCAGCCTTCTTTATCTTTTGCCCAGTTCAATCACTTCACAGTTACGGATATCAGACCCATCAATAGTAAACCGGATCAATGTCCGGATTTTGTGCCAGCCCTGTTTGCCTGATGCACCCGGGTTCATATGCAGGCAATTCATTTTGTCATCATAGATTACTTTCAGGATATGCGAATGACCGGAGATGAATAGCTGTGGTTGATGGATCAATAGTTGTTTTTTGGTTTCAGGATTGTAACGGGGCGGCGAGCCGCCAATATGTCTGATCATCACCTTTACAGCTTCGCACATAAAAACCAATTGTTCCGGGAACTCGGTACGTATCTGCTGGTTATCAATATTCCCAAACACTCCTTTAACCGTCCGACCGCTTTCAGCGTTCAGACGGTCAACCACTCCTTCACCGAAATCGCCGGCATGCCATATTTCGTCACATTGCTCAAAGTGTTTAAAGATAGCTTCATCCA
>CAYPBW010000353.1:0-1903 GCA_964409055.1 uncultured Chitinophaga sp.
TTCGGAGGGCAGGGTATTCGTCTGAACCTGGATTTGGGGAGATTATTTGGATTTCGGAGATTTGAGATCCTCGTTTAATGCTAGTTACTTTAAGTACATAGGGCTGCGAGACTACAAGTCTCGCAGAGCCGGATATGGGGGTTGGATGAAAGTGAAAATTTGGTGCTGATAGATTTCGTTTAAATAAGGATTGCGAAGGTTCAATCATTCATACATATATGTAGTAACATAAAGCGTATCGTTGTTTTTCACTTCAATCTTTTTTGTAGGAAGATCATTAGTATTATATGTATATGTTACTATACCGGACTGAAAATGTGTATTCATGTAGGAATCATAAGAATTTCTGCTTATGGGATTGTTTTTGCTATAAAAAATTTCTGCTGGTGCGGATACCCCTGTATTGACAATTCTATAATTGTAATAGAGTTCCCCTATGTTTAAAGAGTACACAGGGTTTTTCTTGTTGTCATATTGTATATAATCCTGTTCCAGGTATTCGACTGGAGGGAAAGGATTGTAAATGTCAAACGAAGTCCTCATGTATTTTAAGTTATTATTCAGGAATATCAATGAATCTTTCGTTGTGCTGCCCAACCCGCTTGAAGGCTGAGAGTGATAACAGAGATGGTAATTAGGATAATATTCAAATGTGGCACGCCCCGTAATTGGAACCGGATTAATTATTTTAGTAATTGAATCCTTGACCAACTTCTTTTGTGCATCATAAACAAAGTCGTGCCATATGTTGTTTGTCAATTTATGCAATCTTGCAGGTAAACTGTCAGTGCCTATATAGTAAAATAAAGCTCTGTCTACAGGAATGCTATCCCCGGTATTTGTTTTTTCATACTCGATTATTTCTATGACCCTGTTTTGTAAATCGTAGTAATAATCATTAAAAAGAGTTGAGGCTAATGAAGGACGGTATTGACTTATTCGCTTTAATTTTTCACCTGAGGTAGTATTGTTAATCCTGTTTTCTTTCTTGCAGCCACAAAGAATTATAATGGCAAATAAAGTAGGTAAAACAAAGTAGGTATTCACAGAAAATCCTTTCTGTAAAATTAAATAAAAAATTTGCGGTTCATGAACTGTTTTTTGAATGATCTTAATCTAAAACATAAGGCTTTGATACGCAAGTTTTGCAGAGTTGGATCATTAATAAATATTGTTAACTTCTTTATAGCGGCCTGAATAAGTTAATCGTGTAATCAAGCAGTGATTTGTTTCCATGTTCTCCGTGGCCAGGTACTACAATCTTTACATCGGGGTATTGCTTTTTGATTTTTTCCACAGTGCCTGACCAGGCTGCAGTATTGGCATCGCCAAGGTAACCTTTACTGGCGTCTGACTCTTTTAGCAGACAACCGCCAAACAAAATATTTTCTTTGGGGTAGTAGCCGACTATATTGTCTTTTGTATGTCCCTCTCCGAAATATTGGGCAATGATCGTTTCAGCGCCGACTTTTAAAATGAGTGAATCGCTGAAACCGTTTTTGGGTACAGCCAGCTTGTTTTTTGTTGCCAGTTCGATGGTTTTGAAATGGGCGTAAGACGGGATATTGTTTTTGTCAAATGCATTCAGCCCTCCCAGGCAATCATCGTGGAAATGGGTGGGAATAATGGCGTTGATCCTGCAATGAAGTGAATCTTTTATCCATTTGATCAGCTCTTCAGAAGTTTTGTCGTTGGTGGGAGTGTCAAAAACAATGGTTTCATTGCTGTTTCTTACAATCATTCCGTTGCAGGGAACATTACCAAAGTCATCGGTTTGTTTGTAGGAAATGTGCTGAAATGCATTTTCGGCAAGCTGGATGATGATCAGGTCATTGGATTTGTACACTTCTTTGGGTTTGAAGTTGTCCTGCTGTTGCGAACTGCAATTAGAAAATACAAGAGA
>CAYPBW010000354.1:0-1895 GCA_964409055.1 uncultured Chitinophaga sp.
GCTTCTCTTACTATTTGATTGCAGCGGGCATCATTTACGGCGGAAGGAAAGAAATCAAACCAGTCAATTTGAAACTGCAGTGAATGTGCGGCACAGGCATCAGCAATGATCATCAGTAATTTTTCTTTCAGCTTTTGCATCTTTTCTTCCGACCAGGTGCGGATGGTATAATGCAGTTCACCCTCACCGGCACTGATGCCGTAAGCCGGCGCACCCATGCGGCTGTACACCGGGGTGAGCAATGCAAAGGATTCGTCTTTTACCTCATCATTGACCAGTTCTGCAAAGCGTTGTGTGATATAAGCGATTGCCGGTGCCGGGTTGATACCTTTTTCCGGTTCGGAGGCATGTGATTGTTTTCCCTGCAGGTGAATGGCAAGGCTTTGCACGGTAGCAGAGAAACGTTTTTCCACGATGATAATTTGATGCAGCGGCTCGCCGGGAAGATTGTGCAGGGCAAAAAGATAATCCGGTTTAATGCCGGCAAATGCCGGATCTTTCAGTACGGCAGGGGCGCCCTGTCCTGTTTCTTCGGCGGGCTGAAAGAGCAGTACAATTTTTCCTTTGGTAAAAGCTTGTTCTTCTGTCCAGCTCATCAGCCCGGCTACGATGGCCATGTGCCCGTCGTGCCCGCATTTGTGCGATACGCCTTTTACCACTGAACGATGCTCAAAGGCATTGGCTTCTTCAACGGGCAGTGCATCCAGCTCACAACGAATCATGATGCAGGGGCCTTCGTTGGAAAATTCATATACAATGGCAAGCCCGTTGCCACCGATATGAGGGATGATGCGGGAGGGATGATATTGCCGGGCAAAATTAATAATGCGTTGTGCTGTTGCGGCTTCCTGTCCTGAAAGGTCGGGATGCCGGTGCAGTTCTCTGCGAAGGGCTTTTATTTTTTGGGCTGTGCTCATTGTTTATTTGCCTTTTTATACCAACCTTTTATTTTACCAGTTGGTAAATGGTTATGAGTATAGCTACCCCCAGGATGGAAGTGTAAATTAGTTTGTTATGTTTTGCCAGCCATTCGGGCAGGTAAATATCAAAATTGTGTTTGGTGGAGTTTGAATACTTCCTGGCAATAACGGTTAAGGGGCAAAAGAATTTGAAGCTGAGCAGCACAAGGCCTTCCAGTACAAAAAGGCCATAGCCGATCCAGAGCCATTTATCTATTTTATTGGTGATGGCGGCATACAGCAAATAGAAAATGACAATATTGAAGAAGATCCAGACGAGGGTATGGATGATCTTAATGATGATTAGTTTGGTGTTACCTGGTACCATGCCGGCCGCAACGGGTTTGCTAAAAGCTGCTGATAAAGCAATGCCTGATGCTGTGTTCATGAAGGTAGGAAGTTTTTGACGGGGGGCGGAGGATGCGGATGCGGGGTGATTAATTGCCGGTTGGATGTCTTTCACCATGCATTCGGGATGCTTAACAGTGAATCCGTGGTGCTTAACAAACAGCCCGATGCCTTTAACCATGGGTCCGGGGCTTTTAACAGCCGGTTCGGGGTCTTTAACAACGGGTTCGGGATGCTTCACAACTAATCAGTGGTCTTTAACCATGACTTCGGGGCCTTTCACAGCTGGTTCGGGGTCTTTCACAGTGAATCCGGGTCGTTTAACAGCCAATCCGGGGCCTTTAACAACGAGTTCGGGTTGGGTGTTTTTTGCGATTAAGGGGGTGATTTTGAGTGTTTTGTATTGTTTTGTCTGGCAGAGGGTTGTTATTTTAAACGGGCACCGGTAAAGTGTGAGGCAGCCCGGCTGTGTGGTTGTCTGAACCTGGATTTGGGAAGATTTTTGGGATTGATGGGATAGGTCATTCAGATTCCGTATCAATTACGGGAAGCCGGAATCATTTTTTTGTTGATAGCCGGAGGCCATAA
>CAYPBW010000355.1:0-1869 GCA_964409055.1 uncultured Chitinophaga sp.
TATTTCATTGCCTGTTTAAACTGCAATATCAATTTCATATCCTTCACCCCCGGCGCTGATTCAAACTTGCTGTTGATGTCGACCCCGAAAAGATCAGGATGTTTAAAGGCCTTCACTTTTGCTGCATCTTCTACACCAATACCTCCACTCAGGAAAAAAGGTTTTTCAATTTTTGCTTTACTTAAAATATTCCAGTCAAACTGCTGACCAGTGCCGCCGAAAGATTCTTTCAAACCACCGGTATCAAACAGGTAATAATCACAAACAGCATCATAAGGGGCTACGAGTTTATCGATATCCTCATTACCTGTTATGCGAAAAGCTTTGATAACCTCCACTTCACTGCTCAGGTCTTCGCACATCTCCGGGCTTTCATCGCCGTGCAACTGAACCACTTCCAGCCCGTAATCATCTATAGCATCCAGCACATCAATCATCTCCGGGTTGACAAACACACCCACTTTCTTTAAATCAAAATCTGCCTTCTTAACTTCTTTCTTATTCAGCTTATCACCTACATAGCGGGGCGATTCCGGGTAAAAGATCAATCCTGCAAAATCAATATCCAGCCCGTCGAGTTGCTGCAGTTGTTTCATTTCGGTAATACCGCAAACTTTAATATTCATAGTTTTTCTTTTGTACACAGATAAACACAAATTGTCACAGATAAAATTCAACTTATGTTTCCCTGCATATTGAATAGATAATTTTTATTAGGTATTTGTGTTCATCTGCGTCCATCTGCGGACAGCCTGCTCACAAATTCTTCAAAAGCCTTTGCCGGTTGCTCTTCCTTCATAAAATTCTCACCAATCAAAAAACCCTTGAACCCGGCGTTCCGCAAAGTTACTATTGTATCCACGCTGCTGATACCGCTTTCGGCAATAGCTGGTTTACCACCGGGTACTTTATCAATAAGCTGTAATGACGTATTGATATCCACTTCAAACGTATTAAGATTCCGGTTGTTCACTCCTACCATACTCACCTCATCGCAGCAATGTCCCAGCTCTTCTTCATTATGTACTTCCAGTATAGACTCAAGGCCAATACTTGCCGCATAGGCAGCAAACTCTTTTACCTGTGCCGGTGACAGGCAGGCTGCAATTAACAGAATTACATCCGCACCAAAAGCTTTTGATTCAGCAATCTGCCATTTATCTATGATAAAATCTTTGCGCAGCACCGGTATATCGGTCACCACTTTCGTTTGTATCAAATCATCCAGGTCACCGCCAAAGAATTCATCATCGGTCAGCACGGAAATACCCGCCGCACTTTTATTATACGCAGCAACAACCGGCTCCACTTCCAGTTCTTTGGTTTTGAACCAGCCCTTACTTGGGCTTTTTCTTTTGAACTCCGCAATGATACCTGTACTGCCGGGCAACAAAAGGCTTTGCACCAGCGAACGGTTTCTTATTTCCCAGAAAAAGCCTTCCCGTTCAAACCGTTCAATGGGACTTTTCGCCTTGAATGGTTCAATTTCTTTTCGCTTGGCGGCTACAATTGTTTCTAAAATGGTACTCATTGCAGGCTAATTAATTTGATCAGGCAATTATTGGCAGCACCACTCTCCAGGCTTTCTACAGCAGAACTGTAAGCTTTATTATAAGTAGTGTACTTACCCGTGCAGTATAACGCCATCGCTGCATTGGCCAGCACCACCGCATTTTGCGCCCAGCTTCCCTCGCCCTTAAGTATTGTTGCAAAGATCTTTGCTGCGTCTTCTACCGTGTTGCCTCCGCTGATATCGGCAGGCGACACCATTCGTTTACCGAGTTGCTCCGGGGTCATTATCTTCTCTCCTTCTTTTGTTATCACTTTGGTATCACTGGTCAGCGATATTTCATCATATCCGTCTAAACT
>CAYPBW010000356.1:0-1851 GCA_964409055.1 uncultured Chitinophaga sp.
CATCATCAAACGTTTCACCAAAGGCAGCAACGATGACGATCTCCCTATCTGATGCGGGCAAACGCTATAACCGGGACTGGATCTTCCGTCATTTAACTTACCAATTCGAAGCAGGAAAATCGTATGCTATAACCGGACCGAATGGTTCAGGAAAGAGCACTTTGCTGCAGGTGCTCAGCGGTAATATGATGATACATGAAGGAAAGATGGATTGGCAAATAAACGGAAAGATGATAGCTGATGAAAAAGTGTACAGGGAAGTGTCTCTCTGTGCCCCCTACCTGGAAGTGATTGAGGAAATGACACTGAATGAATTCCTGCAATTTCATAGCAGCTTTAAACCATTTCTGCCCGGCGTAAGTATGACCGATATTATCGGGGTAATTGGTTTGGAAAAGGCCCTGCATAAGCAAATACGTTATTATTCCTCAGGCATGAAGCAAAGGGTCAAGCTGGCCCAGTGTATTTTTTCTGATACATCGTTGGTTTTACTGGACGAACCCTGCACCAACCTCGATGCGGCGGGCATAGCACTTTATCACCAGTTGATAACTACATACTGCAAGAACCGTATGGTGGTGGTTAGCAGTAATGATGAAGTGGAGTTCAGCTTTTGCCAGGCCGTTATCAATATCAGTGACTATAAAAGACCCTGATGTCTTTTATCATCTCATTTGCTGATATTAATCATATTGAGCTGAAAAGCCCTTGTTGATTTTTGCGTTCGTGAAAACGCTTTTTGCATTCATATTTCTTTTAGCCTTTTCCCTGCAGACATTTTATACTGCTGCTGTTACAGCCTGGTTTTTTGCCAACCAGAAATTTCTTGCCCAAAAGCATTGCATAAACAAAGCAAAGCCCCAATTGAAATGTGATGGCAAATGTTTCCTGGCTAAAAAAATTAAAGAAGCAGAGCAAAATGAAGAAAAACAGGCGCCCTTCCAGGTGAAATGGGTAGAAACAGCGCCTTGCACTCCGGCCACTCTGAATTATAAATTAGAGCCTGTAACAACAAGCACTATAACCGGGTATAAAGAGCCGGGTGATTATTCCTTTCTTTTCCAACGCTCCATTTTCCATCCTCCTGCTATCTGCTGATCATACTTCCTGATTGGATTATTACCTGCAATACTTCGGTGTATCACAGCAGAGCGGACAATACATTCATTTATTCCTTTAATTTATTTGCAATGAAAAATTCATTTCAATTATACCTGTTATTTTTTTTCTCAGCTCTTATAATTTCATCCTGTTCAAAAGAAACTGATCAGCCGGAGCCGGATCCAACTGCCGGGCTGACCAAAATTTCAGAAGGCTATGCTGCCGGAGCATCGGCTAAAGTAGTAGTATATACTAAAGAATCAACTGTCAGCACCGGCTATACCAAGTTTTATATTGCACTGTATGACTCCTCAACCGGAAACCGCATTGACAACGCCGGTATTCAATTGACCCCACTGATGGATATGGGTACTATGATGCACTCTGCTCCGTACGAAAACCCGGAATCAGAAAATGCAGTTAATCACCTTTTTCCCTGCAGTGTTGTTTTTGTGATGTCGTCAACTGGCGGAACATGGACTGTGAAAATAAATGTAAACAATCCAACTGCCCGCAAAGAAGGATATTTTACTATGCCTGTTACAGTAAATGAACCGGTGAAGGCAAAACAAAAATCGTTTACTGCTCTTCATAACGGAGCTAAGTACTTTATTTCATTGATTGAGCCTTCCTCTCCAAAAGCGGGTATCAATGATATGGAGATTGCCATTTACAAAAAAGCATCTATGATGAGCTGGCCGGCCGACAGTAGTTTGTCTGTATTGTTAACCCCGGAAATGCCCACCATGG
>CAYPBW010000357.1:0-1845 GCA_964409055.1 uncultured Chitinophaga sp.
CTTACTAATGAACTTCCTCAATCTTTGTAATGGTGGCTTCCAGCTTTCCTTTGTACCAGACCTGTACTTCGCTGTACTGATCTTTGGCTGACAGCGCTTCATTGTAACTAACAGTTTGAGGATTATTTGCCGGAGCAATTCCCGTTTCTGTCCGCAGGTTTAGCAGCAGGATGGATGGATTTGTTCCTTGCGGGACTGCTTTTTCCAGGAAAGCAAAATCAACAGAGTGTGTGTCTGCTTTTCCAATAACATGCAAGGTTCCCCCGGGTGTTGGCCTTGGCATCATAAGGTTGATCCATGCCACCCAGTCAGATGTGGTGATTTTTTCAGACATAGTAAATAGTATTTGATTAAATAAACGGGTTACGCTTCGATAGTTACTTTCATTCTGTTGAGCCCGGCAAGGCCGCCAGTTTCTGCTTCTATACTTATTATTTTGTATTGCTGCAGTTTATCGGGATAAGGATAAGGATCGGTGGGCAGATTCTTAATGGCATCCCTGAATGCCTCAGCAAGGTTCCAGTTATCAGAGTATCCAACAGCAGTTTGTGTAATGACATCAGGCGATGCTGATAGTTGAGTATCGTTTGCGCTTTTTTCATTGTATGCCACGGATTTACTGTTAGAATTGGCATATATCACTACTTTTCTTACATCCGTTGTTTCGCCATAGGTTAATGTATGGCTGACCGGGCCTGTAGGCGTCAACACCTGCTGTACAATGCCGGTTGGCGGTACACCTTCGAGTGAAAATGTGTAAACACCGTTAACGGGAGGATTACTTCTGTTCCACAAGGGACGAAGGATAAAACCAGACCAGCCCGATGTATTGGCTGTTCCTTCGGCAGTTACCACGAGGCAGGGAGGGTTGCTTTTGTTGAGGGCCAGCCTTATGCTGTCTACTGAATACACTTTTTTCATTTTAAATTTTTTAATGGTTGAGTAAATTCGAACCGTGTTACTATAAGTTAACGGTTCTGATAAAATTCCGGTGAAAGTAGGTACAGGTGCAGGTGAGAACAACCGTTGTTTTCTTACAGGCATACCGTGTTATCACCTGCCGGAAAGGGTTATAAACCTATTGTACAGTTATGTAGCATCACTCTATCTTGCAAGCGTCTTCATCAAAATCAAACACATCGGTATGAAAAAATTTAGTACAGCCATATTTTTATTGCTAACATCATTTGTCTTTGGGCAGGAGCAGGAAATATGCCCCGGTACAGTTCCGGCTGGCTGGGTTATTGTCAATACCCGTTCATGTGCCGGCTGCTGCGGTTATACCGGTACAATCATTAATAAATTAATTATTAAACGTATTGACAATTTGCCGGCAGGTACTACCCTTGAAATTTGTCCGCAGTCCATCCCTTCCGGTTGGGTGGTGACTGATACCCGTTCATGTGCCGGTTGCTGTGGCTATAGTGGAACTATTATTAATAAATTACTGATAAAGCGGGTTGACAATCTGCCATCTGGTACTGTTGTTACCATGTGTCCCGGGCCTGTGCCGGAGGGATGGGTAACCGTGAATACCCAGTCATGTGCCGGGTGTTGTGGTTATAGTGGAACTATCATCAATAAAGTCCAGATAAAAAAATTATAGTTTTCTGTTTAAAAATGGCTCCCTTTTCAATATCAGGGGTAATGATTATCTTGAATGAAACCAACTGCTATGTATTCAAGGACCAATATTAAAAGTGTTTCCCAAAAATGGTTTTCTGCCTTTTCATTTATAATAGCTACAGTACTATTCATATTAATTACATGGTATGTATTTGCAAAAACAACAACTGATACCATAGAAAATCCAACTGCTCTAACAAGTACTACTACTTCAATTAG
>CAYPBW010000358.1:0-1842 GCA_964409055.1 uncultured Chitinophaga sp.
AGCAGTGCAGGCTGACATTGAATCAGTGTAAGATGGCGCTGAACGACTGCGAGATGGCTCTGAACGAGTGCAAGCAAGCTCTGAATGACTGCAGGTTGATTCTGAACAACTGCAGCCTGACATTGAAGCAGTGTAAGCTGACATTGAATCAGTGTAAGATGACGCTGAACGACTGTAAGATGCTTCTGAACGATTGCAGGCAGGCTTTGAATGAACTGATAATGCTTTTGTTAGGCTGTAAAATGCTGTTACGGAGCTGAATTTATTCTTTGTGCAGCCGTTCAGGTTTATGGAAGAGTGATGAGGCATAGAAGAAGAGCCGAAACCCGGGCAGGGGCCGGCGGCCATATGCCATGAGCGGGGCCATTCTTTTATGAACGGACTTACGCAACTGACATAAACAATTATCTTTAATTGCATTGAAACCTGCTGCTGTCATATTGTTCCTGATCTGGAGCCTTTTGCTGCTCGAACCGCTTTCCGCAAACATGGATATAGTGAGTAGTAATTATTCATCCTGTGCCGAAGAGGAGGAAGTAAGAACAGCCTGCTGTACATCGACCTGTGAAAAGCCGGTTGAAGAAAAAGAGGAAGATGAATGTGCGGGTAACCGATGCAACCCGCTGCTGTCATGCCCTATCGGTAATTTCTATTTGTCCGGGTATACGCAGCTGACCATTCCCCCGTACGTAGCAGAAAAAGTAAAGACCTTTTTGGTAAATGATAACCGCATTGTAAAGCAGCATGCCGATTGCTGGCACCCGCCCGAGATCAATTAATTACATAGCTAATTAATTTATTTACTCATCAACTAATACAATATGAAAAAAATACTCGTAGCCATACTGGCTGTAGGCCTTATTTCTTCCCTGGCTATAGCTGCAAACGGTGGCGGCAAGAAAAAGGGAAAGAAGAAAGCCAAAATGGAATGCAAACAGGATAAAAACTGTGAGGTAAAGAACTGTGACCCGAAGAACTGTGATCCTACAGTTTGTCCTTTCCCTGTTTGTGAAAAGGACGAAAAATGCCCGACTGAGAAGAACTGTTCGGGTAAGAAATAAAAAATGTTGTGATATACATTTAAGCCACTTCCGGAAGGAGGTGGCTTTTTTTGTTGCAGTGGATATTAGCTGTTGCATTGAGCAATGCCAGGCAGGTTTTGTAATTTCAACAGATGACCGAAGGATACAGCAATCATTTTTACAATAAGAACCTGCAACCAAACGCCAACCGTCTGCGAAAGGAAATGACCAAAGCAGAAGCTTGTTTATGGAAGTATGTTCTCCGTGCAGGTAAAATGAAAGGTTATGGCTTCCGGCGGCAGCGGCCTGTACTGAACTATATTGCTGACTTCATGTGTAAGGAATTAATGCTGATCGTTGAAGTGGATGGAAGCATTCATGAACTGGAAGAGGTAAGAAAGAATGATGAACAAAGACAGAAGGCATTGGAAGAAGCCGGTTTTACTGTGCTTCGATTTACGAATAATGAAGTGCTGACGAATATACAATGGGTGCATAGCTGCCTGGAGAAATGGATTGAGAAGAAGTTGAGTTCTCTGGGGTAGAGCTTTACGAAATTTAGGGTTTTCATTATCCCCCGCAGGCGGGGGAAGTGTTAGGGTTACAGTGAGTCTCCGAACAGGGGTGGAGATAACGCTGGTGCCAGGTTTCTTATCCACCCCGGTTTGGAGATGCAAAAACTTTGGCGATCCGACCCCCGTCCCGATAGCTATCGGGAGGGACAGGGCAGACTCCGCAAGCGGTGGCAAAGAACATTCCGTTCGGGCCAGCTACAAAACCGTGAAGCAATAGGTGCAGGAGGATGTTACTATTTTCATCT
>CAYPBW010000359.1:0-1821 GCA_964409055.1 uncultured Chitinophaga sp.
CTTACCTCTCCAGTTTTGCTGGCGCTGCTCCGAAGACCCAGGAAAAAGTGCAACAAATCATGCAGGAACTGTATACAAATGATCCGGATGGTTTGATGAGTAATGAAGATTGCGGACAGATGAGCGCCTGGTATGTATTGAGCGCGTTGGGCTTTTACCCCGTTACACCTGGTAGCAACCAATATGTCATCGGCTCTCCGATTTTTCCCATGGCGGAAATACGACTGGAAAACGAACGGTCTTTCATCATCAATTCGCCGGGAGCCGGTTCATCCAATCCATATATTCAAAAAATATTCTTAAGTACAACATCTTCTCTTCGCCCGAAAGAATGGCCCTATGGTTATCTTAATCATACCGATATAGCAGAAGGAGGACTCGTTACTTTCATGATGGGCAACAAACCTGCCAGTTTCATTAAATGGATGCCTGAATTGGATATAACGAAAAGAGATCCATCTTCAGATATTGTGCTGAATCCACTGATCAACGGTGGTAATATATCGTTTAGGGATAGTCGCCGCATACAGCTTAGTTCCAATCAGAAGGGAGTAAGTATTTTTTATACCCTGGATGGGAAAGAACCTGGTCAGAACAGTACAAAATATACCGGTCCTTTCACGCTTTTCAGGTCGGCAACTGTCAAAGCCATTGCCATACACAAAAATGGCAAAGCAAGTTTTGTAACCACAGCGGAATTTAAAAAAGTGGTACATGACTGGCAGGTGACATTGAATACTCCCAATGAAGCACAATACAATGTAGGAACGGATGGGCTGATTGATGGCATTAGCGGCAGCACCAATTGGCGTATGGGGAACTGGATGGGATATCAGAAAACTCCTATGGATATTACCATAGACCTGAAAAAAATACAGGATGTAGAAGCAGTCGATATTGGTTATTTGCAGGAGACCAAGTCGTGGATTGTCATGCCTAAATCAGTAACGGTGATGGGATCAGCCAATGGTAAAGATTATAAAGTGCTGTATACGGGAACCAATTACATGAAAGTCGAAGAGATGACGCCTACTTTGAAAAAAGTCGAAGCGCGCTTCCCCAAAGAAAAGATTCGTTATGTACGGATCGTTGCCGAACAATACGGTCAATTGCCAGCCTGGCATGAAGGGGCGGGAGGGGATACACATATTTTTGCCGATGAAATCGATATACGCTAATAATTATTGCAATAGATAGCCAATCAACCCCTTTTCAATGTATCAGCCAAATTCAACCTGGCCAGCTAAGTTTGATGGATGACTGGAGTTAAAATAATGTAGCGTCATTGGGGGCCGATAAAGGGCATAAAAAAAGAGAAACATCGTTTCTCTTTTTTTTTATTGTAAAGCTAATACTGACTTTGTATGCCTACTGAGGGAATCAACATCTCAATGTGATATGCAAACATTTTTTGTTTCCCTGTTTACATATCCTCGGTTATTGTATCAACTTACAGGTTATATACATGACTCATCAATCATCTCTCATCACTAACAATGTATCATTCAAAATAATATATTATTATCCTTTTCTCTCAAAATCGGATGCGTGAGGCAGTATCTCAGATGGGTTTTTCAATTTGCTGTGTTTGCGGCTATAGCCAAAATACACCAGCAAACCAATGGCCATCCAAAGGAAGGCAGCCTTGAGGGTAAATGTATCAATAGCCACGATCATACCCGTGCAAATCAGTGCGCCCAAAATAGGTACCAATGGGACCAAAGGTGTTTTGAATGGCCTTTCTATCTTCGGGTTCTTCACTCGTAAGATCCAAACCCCGATACTCACCAGCACGAAGGCCAGCAGGGTACCGAAGCTGGT
>CAYPBW010000360.1:0-1792 GCA_964409055.1 uncultured Chitinophaga sp.
CACCTGTACCCGATACAGACCATAGATTTGCCGTAGTTACTGTTGGGTTAACCGGACGAAGGGCAATTAGGATAGCACCGTTAAAGTTATTATCAGTACCTGATAATTCCGATACACCTGTTCCTGTAGCTCCTGCAGTTGGCATTATTGCCCAGGCTGCACCAATACTATGATCAGCTCCATTGTTAGTTACTTCTTCAATTGCTTCCGTAAGAGTCCCTGGTGATGTTGTATTCCAGCCAGAATAAGTCTCATCATTACCGTTCATACCCAGCATTACTATAGCAGCTCCGTTTGTTACAGTAGTAATTGAACTGGCGCTAAGATCATCCGAGTTTGTTATATTGATTGTACCCGGCGCTACATCAAAAATATTGCTGGCCAAAACATTTCTGTAAACAAGAATACCAGCAGATATTGCATCTGCATCCGGGTCGGGTGTAAAGGTGAAACTGGCAGCAGCAACATCTGCCGCAGTAACTACTTTATAAAATACAGCACCCCACCAGTCGTTGGCACCGCTTGATCCTAATGACCTGCCATCAATCAGAGTCCATCCGGCAGGAGCAGTTGGATTTGATAATGCTTCACCATTATCATTATCGTTTTGGATGACATTAGCAATCATAACATGGCCTACAACAAGGCTGCCGGGGTTTGTGACCGCTACAGCTGCGCCATCTGTTGTTTGAGTTGCTGAACCAGAACTCACCAAGCTAATCTGCCCAAACAGATCACTGGTTAAAAATACATTCGCTGTCAAAGCGAAAACGAGAAGTAAAGTAAACTTTTTCATGCCTCAAGGTTTTAAATTGTTTAATCGTTTTTTAGGTTCCAGAATAACTGATTGCTCAGCGTTTTATATGATGAGTTATTTCATCCGTATCAAACGGTGATCACAGCATTGGATAATGAGGCATTCAGAAAGGATGGACTTCAGTTAATAATGGCTTAACAGGAGAGGATTTGAAATAGTACTAATAAACAACCTTAAATAATGGTAATTCCGGGTAAGTTGGATTGAATAAGGCTTTGTCGAAGGAGTGTTGGAAGAAGAGGATTGGTCAAATCCGGCTGCTAAGGTAAAAACCGTTTCGGAAATATGCAAGCTTTTGTAGTAAATATTCTACAGAATTTTCCCTTTTACCCATTCCAGGGCCTTTTCAAAAGTCTGTTTTTCTGTGAGATCGGTATTATCCAGCACCCGGGCATCTTTTGCCTGTTTCAGGGGGCTTACCTCCCGGTGAGAATCAATATAATCCCTCATTTCGAGGTTATTTTTCACTTCTTCCACGGTCACATTGGGGTTCTTTTCATACATCTCTTTAAATCGTCTTTCTACCCTCACAGCATTATCGGCTGTTAAAAAGATCTTTAGCTCTGCTTTCGGGAAAACGACCGTGCCAATATCCCGGCCATCCATCACTATGCCTTTTTGGGCGCCCATTTTCTGCTGCTGGGCTACAGCAAACTCCCTGACCTCCTTTATGGCTGCCACATCACTTACTTTCTCCGCAATCACCAGGTCACGGATCAGGTATTCCACATTTTCACCGTTCAGGTAAATTTCTGTTTTACCGTTTTGAGGATTTTTGGAAAACTCGAGGTTAATGTTTTTCAGCGCTTCTTTTACTTCCTTTTTTTCAGTCAGGTCAATATTGTTGCGCAGAAAATAAAGGGTGATAGCCCTGTACATGGCGCCGCTGTCCACATAAATATATCCCAGTTCTTTCGCCAGCTTTTTGGCAAGGGTGCTCTTGCCACAACTGGACCAGCCATCAATCGTAATAAT
>CAYPBW010000361.1:0-1792 GCA_964409055.1 uncultured Chitinophaga sp.
GAACGTTTTATTCATGTCAAATTTTAGAGTGTGCCAAATAAGGTAGCCTACAACGAGCAGGGCTTTGTACAGGTTGGGAAATAGTATTCCGTCCGCCCGGTGCCGCTGCTGATTAAAGATACAAAAGGTGATTGTTTGTTGTGCTACTCGGCGTTATTCGTCAGCCGGAACTGCAACTGAGTAGTGAATGGAACGATGAGTATATATTCTGAAGCCAGCATAGCAGAAAACCCCTTGTTGGGCGCAGTATTGGTAACTTTTAATCATTGGTTAGGTCGAGTTACACTTTTTGAATCGGGTATAACTCCACGATTTAGTAACTCAATAATCCCCATATTCAGATTTTCTTTTTTTGAAAGCTCCAGATAATTCCTGCTCTGAGTAATATAGTAATCCGCTGTATTGCTATTCCTTTCCGGGGCAGAGTCTTCAATTATTCTGGACTGATGGAAAAATATATTTCTAAAAAGTGGTGTTTGCTTGTGTGAAATGGTATCCATAATATAAGTGAGCTCCCCGGCAAAAATCAGGCTGTCTTGGTAATAGAAAAATGCAGTCGAAATGGAGTCCGGTATAATAGCTTCTACCCACAAAAGCTCTTTTTTACTATTTTGCCAGATTTTGATCCTCCATTTAAAATTTTTGCCGTTTGCAAAAGAAGGGAAAATAGAACTTGTTATTACTTGTCTATCATTGCTCTTTCCAATTGAGTCAATAAAGCTTTGAATTGTTTCCTTTGTTGACGGGATTTGGGTAATTCCCTTAAAACAGAATATTAGAAGGAAAAACAAAAGAATGCACTTATTATAGTTATTATGTCGCACTTGTATACTTTAGTTGGTGATTGCGCACAACGTTGAAGCATTGGCGATGTTGGGTATTTCGTCTGCCCGGTGCCGCTGCTGATTAAAGATACAAAAGGTGATTGTTTGTTGTGCTGATGGCAGTCAGGGTTTTGTTTTGGGATGTTTCCACTTTTTGTCTTGATATCCCGATAGGCATCGGGACAGGCGCCAAGTGGAGCAAAAAAATCAAGTCCCGGCGAATGCTCCGCCGCCGGGACGGCTAACGCACCTGTGGCAAGTGTGGCGGCGCCCCCTGCTGACGCAAAACTGAATGTTGCAGGCAGTTTTATTCTTCATGATTTTCGCCCGGATATATGTCAATTGTTTTGTCTGTCCCAAACTTCAAACCTGACGAAACAAAAAACTGTCTAAGTTTTTCCATTTTTTGAGTACAGTCGCTGCCAAAGTTAATTTTCTCTGAACTCTTTTCGTGTCTATCACAATGAAAACATAATAAAATACTTTCTTTCAAGTGTCCGGCATTGTCATAAAACAGAATTGCATTGCGGGGAAAAAAGCATTGTGTCAATGAGCCGTAGTTTGGCTGTCGTTTATAGAAATTGTTGTAGAGAATGTCTGTTAAGGTATTTATTTCAACTCTTGTCAATGTCCTGATTTCAGTTAAACTGTCAATTGATAAGGTGTCGCCTTTAATTGGATAATTATGTCTGTGATAGCGAAATGAAACCAATTTGATTGTGTCTGAAATATTGAATGGATAAAATTGACTGCGTTTTGTCGGGGAGTGCTTTGGCTTGTATACACAATTTAAGTCTCCCTTTGGTTTTTGCACTTTAACTTTCTCAACAGTCGTCTGTGCTGCCAAACTTTGGATTAGTCCAACTATGAATAAGATTATGATTAGTGGTCTCATAAAAAATGCCTGCAATGTTGAAGCATTGCGATGTGGCGGTATTCTGTGTTATGTTTTCCCGGTGCCGCTGCTG
>CAYPBW010000362.1:0-1745 GCA_964409055.1 uncultured Chitinophaga sp.
CCCGGCCGCACTGGTGCATTTTCTCAAACAACCGCTGGTAATGCGGCAGGTTCAGGTGTTCGCAGTAATTCAGTTGTGCTATTAGTGGTTCATCCAGCGGAAAAGGTTCAATGGCTGTGTAGTAAATACGGTTCTTGTGCTTGTCTGCTTCGATGAGTGTAAGCAATGCATTCAGCCCGGTACCAAAACCTATTTCCAGCACCTGGTGTACACCGATGTAGTCAAATATGCCGGAATCCAGTAAGCCGGCTTTAATAAATACATGCTCCGATTCCTGTATGGCGCCGTGAACGGAGTGATAGGTAACATTCATTTCCGGAACTGAGATGGTATGCGAACCATCTTTTGTGATAACCGGGATTCTTTGCATCCTGCAAAATTCTATATTTAATATTCAAACTGAACAAAAGGATGGAATACATTGCTCATTTATCTAAGGACAGGAAACTCAAGAAGCTGGTAGAAACATCGGAACCGCACCAGTTAAAAAAGCGGAAGAATATCTGCAACTATCTCTGTGCCTCCATCATGAGCCAGCAACTCAGTACCAAAGTCGCCACAGTGATACATAATCGTTTCCTTGCATTGTATGGTGGTAAAGAGCCTTTGCCGCAACAAATACTGGACACCCCTTTTGAAAGGCTGAGAGGTATCGGGCTGAGCAATGCCAAAGTGAACTATGTAAAGAATGTGGCACAGTTTGAATTGGATTTTGGCATGGATGCGAAGAAGCTGCACAAAATGGACAATGAAGAAGTAATTGTATACCTGACGCAGATAAAAGGTGTGGGCAGGTGGACCACCGAAATGCTGCTGATGTTTGCCCTCGGCAGGGAAGATGTGTTTGCCGTGGATGACCTGGGTATTCAAAATGCGATGATCAAATTATACAAACTGGATAACAGCGATAAAAAGCAACTGCGGGAAGATATGCTCCGCATTTCCCAAAAATGGAGCCCTTACCGTACTTATGCCTGCCTGCACCTGTGGCAGTGGAAGGATAATACGCCTGTTAAAAAAGAGAAGTGATCGTAACCAAAGCAGCAATCACAAATCAACGGTTGTCTGCACTAATAAAAAAAGCCATGAAGCCAATCAAAAGTTTTACAGTGGTCTTCTCAGTCATGTTGTTGATTTTTTCCGGCTCCTGCCAGAAGAGCAGCGATGAATGTATTGATGAAAGCCGGATGTCTAACAATCCCTGTACCCTTGAATACAATCCTGTTTGTGGTTGTGATGGGGTAACTTATTCTAATCCCTGCTTTGCAGACAGGGCTGGTGTAACCCGGACCACACCCGGCGTTTGTCCGTAAAAAAGTGTAGCTTTCTTTCAAATCTTTATTATGCACAAATGGTTGCCGGCCCTGCTGCTGCCTGTTCTGTTTTCGTTTTGTTCCGGTAAACAAAAGTCCGGGGAATGGATATCCCTGTTTGATGGTAAAACACTCAATGGCTGGAAGGTGGGCGCCAATGCTTCTGCGTTTAAAGTGGAGAATGGTTGTATTGTTGTCAATGGCAATGTGTCGCATTTGTATTATGATGGTGAGGTGCAGCAGCGCCAGTTTAAAAATTTTGAATTCAAAGCGGACGTAATGACCACTCCCGGCTCTAATTCGGGTATCTATTTTCATACACAATACCAGGAAAAAGACTGGCCGGTGAAAGGGTATGAAGTGCAGGTGAATAATTCACATACCGACTGGCGGCGTACCGGCAGCCTGTGGGCCATACAGGATGTAAAAGAA
>CAYPBW010000363.1:0-1738 GCA_964409055.1 uncultured Chitinophaga sp.
GTTTCCCTTTTTTTCTGATACTTCTTTTTTTGTATCATCTTTTTTTGACTCAATTGCTTGCCCGATGACTCCAATTATTACCAGTACTCCTATGCCAATTAGAATATTTCTTGTTTTTGGTTTCATAATAACAGTATTTAATTTATCAAAAAATCAGGGTTATTATATACAGCAGCACATACACAGCTGCTGGTAGTTAAAGAGCTAAGCTACATGATAATTTGAAAGCAAATCACAACATTATAGTGTGTAACCACAACCTTCCGGTGATACCAAAACCAAAAGCAGATAATGAATTTTAATCAGGGTAGAATTTTTGTAGTTTTATAAACACACTCCGGGATAGCTAAGGGAAAACCCGAAAAACTATCACCTGAAAACAGGGTGTGTTTTATTTTTTACAGGTTTTCAATTAGTGGTTATAATAAATTTTCCCGTTTATATGCAACTGTATGGCCGGGTGAATGAGTTCTTCAACACGATAGCCTGTTCAAAATAGTATGGTGTTAATATTTAATTCTGCAGCACATAATAGTATCATTGGATCAATCCCTGTCCGCTGTTCATAATGCCTACCCTTCAAGCTTTAAAAATCCGGGGAAACTATGGAGTTCCTGATAAAGTATTGATGACAATAAACAACCTTTTGGTCTGGGTGGCTGGCAGCCTGCTAATAAACTTTTGAGCTGTTTTTCTGCTGATCACCCTGCAAGGCATCACTTTTTTGTAGAGAAGCCAAATTTTTTATCCAGTCTCTTTTTTGCTTTATCCCACTCAATTAAATCGGCTTTCTTTTTGGCTTTGTCAATTTCGATACCACCAAGTATATCTTCCAGCAGATGGCCAAAATGCTTTACACTCAATGTCACATGAGTTACTTTTCCGGATGGAGAACGATGTTTTTTCAATCCAGCAATTCTTGCCATTACGCAAAGGTAATGTTTACACAGAATCGGCGCAGGCCAAAATACACGTCAAATAGCAGAATTATGCTGAATTGTAATAGTATCTGCAGCAACCGCCCGTCTCAAAATGCTTGGAGGAAACTGACCCGGGAAGAGCTTCGGGAAGATGTTAAAGAGCTAAACTGCATTTTATTTGAAAGCAACTCACAATAGGATTGTCGCTTGTTTTTGCCCTCATATATTAACCCGCCATTATTCACCATTCTGCCTACGGGTTCATCGCCAGGTATTCTTTTATGGCATAATGATACACCGTCTGCCCCTTCCTCACCTTCCTTTTATACGCCGCCTTTTCTACCGGGTTATTAATGATCGCCTGCGCATAAGCCACCGCTTCCGCAAAGCGGCTTCGCTTCTTTTTTTGCAGCTTACTGGGTTTCACCCGGCTCATATCCGGGTAGGCTGTGATCACCGTCTTTTTGCCATACCGTTTCACCACAATTTGCTTGCCTATCTGCCCCCGGAAATTCCGCAATAAAACCGATTGATTGCTTTGTGCCATAATAAAGCATTTTGCTCCGTTAAACTACAAAAAAGCCCCGGTAACTACAAGTTTCCTCCGTTCATCCTTCGTTCATCCATCGTAGGTATAGGATATTGTATCCATGGCAAAAGCCCATCTTCAACCCGTAACAGACCACTATCACTCCGTGACTGCTAATTGGCATTTCTGCAACGTACTCACAACTCACAACTCCCGACTATCAACTCCCAGCTCCTGCCCACTTGGGTTTTAGTTTCAGCACTTTCTTATAAACAGGACATGTTTCAGC
>CAYPBW010000364.1:0-1731 GCA_964409055.1 uncultured Chitinophaga sp.
TGACAAAATTCATTTTGAAAAAACCGGGCCTTACTATGCAGCCACTACTTATATCCTGCTGGGTTTGTTGATGGCAACAGTGATCGGCCTGCCGTTTTTATTGAACCAGTATTTTGCCCCGGTGGCAGGATCATTAACAGGATCACCATTGGCGATAGCTACAGAGGGATGGAATATGTACCTCGGCACCATCAAACTGCCATTGGTGCCCATGCTGATCGCTTTCCTGTTATTGCCGGTCAGTATTATCGCTGCCATGTTTATAAGGTTTAAAAATGTGGACAGGGCCAAAGAATATATGTGCGGAGAAAAAGTGAGTTATTCTTTTTCATCCTTCTATTTCTCCACTGACAGGGCTACTCCTTATTTCGCAACAGCAGGCATCCTGTTTTTTGTGGCACTGATCATAGTGTCCTTGATTTAAACTGATTGTTATGAACAACCTTTGGATTCCGATAATATTGATCATACTGGCTCCACTCATTGGCGGACTGGTCTATGGTTTTGAACGCATCATTAAAGCCAGAATGCAACGGCGTATCGGGCCACCGCTGCTGCAACCCTTTTATGATTTCCTGAAGCTGGCAGACAAACGAAAAATGATCGTTCACTCAGCACATGCTTTTCTCGGTATCATGCACTTTGTATCACTATGGTTTGCTTTAGGCGTTTTGTTATTGGGAGGTGATCTTATTTTGGTCATCTTCCTGCACCTGCTATCCACAGCCTTATTGATACTGGCAGCTTACAGCACCCGTTCCATTTTCAGTCACCTCGGTGCTAATCGTACCGCTATCAGTATACTGGCTTATGAGCCGGTACTGATCATCATCGCAGTTTCCATTTTTATGCTTACCGGAAGCTTCGATGCAGCCGCAGCTTTTCAATCAGATCAACCCTTGTTGTACAAGATGCCATTGGCCTTTATTGCATTGCTGCTGGTACTACCGGTCAAGTTAAAAAAATCACCCTTTGATGTGGCCGAAGCTCACCAGGAACTAACCGGTGGCGTGGAACTGGAATTCTCCGGTATTTTTTATGAAGCGGTGTACACTGCCAAATGGCTGGATTATGTATTCTGCTATGCACTGGTTTATCTTTTTGCAGGTAATAATATATTGCTGGGAGCCGGATTGATGGTATTCACCTTCTTTTACCTGAATGCATTGGATAATTCTACTGCAAGGGTTAGCTACAAACAAATGCTGCGGTTTTCATTAACCATTTCATTTTCGCTTGCCTTTATCAACTTACTAATAAATAGTTTTTCATGAAACTGGCTTCATACAGAAAGAAATCTCCCTGGATACTGCATTACAATGCAGGCGGCTGCAACGGATGTGATATTGAGATACTGGCCTGCCTCAGCCCCAAATATGATATAGAACGCTTCGGCATGATCAATACCGGAAATCCTAAGCAATCCGATATTTTACTGGTGACAGGCCCGGTTACCAAGCGCAGCCGGGAACGACTGGTGGAGATCTATGCACAAATGCCCGAACCCAAAGTGGTGATAGCCTGCGGCGCCTGTGCCAGTACCGGCGGTGTGTTCAGGGGTATGTACAATTGCGAAGGTGGTATCGACCAGTATATTCCGGTGGATGTCTATGTATGCGGATGTGGTACAAGGCCGGAGCAGATCATTGACGGGGTGGTACAGGCATTGGCCATACTGGAAACAAAAACAAAAGAACTGGAAGAATCTGTACGGCTGAAAAAAGAAGCAAT
>CAYPBW010000365.1:0-1710 GCA_964409055.1 uncultured Chitinophaga sp.
TTCTTCTTTTCTCCTGCGGAAATACAATTTATATTGTCCGCCATGCAGAGAAGGCCCCGGTGGAAGCCGGTGCCAGCCAGATGATGGCCAGTGACCCGCCGTTATCGGATGCCGGCAGGATCAGGGCTATCGCACTTCGTGACAGGTTAAAGGGAGAAGGTATCCGGTATATCTATTCAACAAATACCAAACGAACCCTATCTACAGCACAGCCTTTGAATGAACTCAGCGGCAATACCCGTATTGAAATTTACAGCAGCAAAAAAGATTCAGTTGATGCATTTATCGAAAGATTAAAAAGCATCGGAAAAGGAAATGTACTGGTAGTAGGTCATTCCAATACCGTTGATGATCTTGTTAATAAACTTTGCGGCACAACTGTCGTTCCCGGTGATTTGAAAGATTCCGAGTATGATAATTTATATATCATTAAACGAAAAGGAAAGGAGTATCATTTTAAGGCAGAGAAATATGGTGAAAAATCACCTGATTAATCCATGCCTCCCGGTACTTTCTCACCTGTTTTATTTTTCCATTGCAATTCAAAAAGAAACGACACCTGCAGGAAGTTCTTTCCTGTTTCGTCATTGATCTTGTAGTCGAATTGATGAAGGTATCCGGCCTGTATGGTGAATAGCGGAGAAAATTCATACCCTCCGCCTATGAATATCCTGTTTCGTTCAAAATAAGGTGCTTTGTTCGTAAAGAAAATTTCATTGTTGGCAGTGAGATAATAAGTACCGGCTTCCACTTTTTTATTATTTAGCGGATATGTTGTATTTAACCTGTACCGGAAGCGGTTTCGAAACCCATTGCTGGTAAATCTCTGCTCTGCCCTGTAACGGTGTTCCAGTTTCAGTCTCTTTTCATATTGCATCATGTTTAACTGAATCCAGCTCCTCCATTCATCATTGGCCATTGGGGTTTTAAAGTTTCCTCCGGGAGAATAGGTATCGAAAATGCCGAAGCCAACGGTGACTGAAGTGGCTTTACTTACTGTATAGCTTGCGCCCCCCTTTATTTCATAATAATGGAAATCATCGTACAATTTTAATGATCGAAGCTGTAATTCACCAAACAGGTTCCATTTTTGATTCAGGTCCAGTTTGGTATTGATGATGTTCCAACTCCCCATTTGTGCTGTAACCGGTTGGAAAAATGAAAGCAGGATTGCTAAGCTTATAAATCTCATAATTACAATAAAAGCTCCTGAAACAGACAGAAGCTTTTAAACTAAAGTATAATCAATGAATTAAATATCTCTTTCTGGGTTAAAGTTCTCCAGTTCTTTGGCAACGGCAGTAAGGAATGTGGCACCGAGGCTGCCATCTACTATCCGGTGATCATAGCTCATGCTTAGGTACATCATATGTCGGATAGCGATGCTGTCACCTGCCGGTGTTTCTATTACAACAGGCCTTTTCTTAATGGCTCCAACAGCCATGATGGCTACCTGCGGCTGATTAATGATCGGTGTTCCCATCAGGCTGCCGAAAGTGCCTACATTGGTAAGTGTGAATGTGCCTCCCTGAGTATCATCTGCTTTCAATTTTCCGTTTCTTGCGGCATCTGCCAGGTTGTTTACCTGTTTGGCCAGTCCTACCATATTTAGCTGGTCCGCATTTTTTATTACCGGTACAATCAGGTTGCCACTCGGCAGGGCAGTGGCCATGCCAATATTGATATCTTTTTTAACAATGATATTATTGA
>CAYPBW010000366.1:0-1703 GCA_964409055.1 uncultured Chitinophaga sp.
AATTCCAGCGGGCATTTCAGGTAATTGTTCAGGGCTGTTACATTCATCACAAACTTGTCCAATAGGCGGCTGAGGAATTCTTCTTCTATCTTGTCAATTTCCGGGGCTTGTGCCTCAGCGAAGCTTAGCGCTGCGAATTCGCTGACCACATCTGTATCAATGAAAACTTTCTCTACAGGTAAATTATGCTTGTCCTGTATTTCTGCAATAAACATGGAAGGTTCCAGTTCCTTTCCATCATTCCTGAATTTACTATACGAGATGTACAGGTGCTGCTCTGCCCTTGTAAGCGCCACATAAAATAATCTTCTTAATTCTTCCTCATCATTGGCGGCAGGCTGAGAAGAAAAAATAGTATCGGGGAGCTTATAACCGCCACCGGGTTTTCTTTTCTTTTCCCAGAATACAGCGTTGCATCCTGCAACAAACACATGTTCAAACTCCAGTCCTTTAGATCCGTGTGCCGTCATCAGGTTGATCCCTTTGTCACTACCGCTTACCTGCACCAGCGGAAGAGAAATATCTTCTTTTTCCATCAACTCGATAAGACTGACCAGGTCCTGGAGAGTGAGAAAAGGATTACGGCGGGTTTCTTCTTTTATAAAATCAAACAAGCCGGTAAGTACCTGCAACTGCCAGTGTTTGTCCGGGCTTTGCATAATATGCGATAATAATCCTGTTTCCCTTATAATATTCTCAAAAAGATGCTGCAGTGTTACGTTTGAAACATCAGCCAGCAGTTTTTCGGTTATGGCGGATGCTCTTTTCAACCCCTCATGCAGCCCGTTGCTGAAAAGGTCTTTGGCAGGGGCGTTTGCTTTTTCGGTCAATGTTTGCCTGATGGAAGTGCCGTTGCCTGCAGCCTTTTTATCCGCTACTTCGATGGTCAGCTTGGCAATTTCAACAGGAGGTACACCAAACCAGTCGAAGTGTAGTAATTCAAACAGCATTTCATCACCACTATAGGAGGTGTCATGTTCTGCAGCGAGGTATTTAAGCAGCAACACTATTTTTTGAGCAAGCGGCAACTCTAATATGTTCAGGTTCCGTTTGCTGTAAACGGGGATATTCAGTTGTTTGAAGTATTGGGAAAGCTCCTCTCCGTATTTATTTTCCTTATAGATAATACCTATTCTGCCGGGTTGTGTTCCCTGTGCTACCAACTGCTGTACTTTTTTTACAATTCCGATCATCTCCAACCGCTGCGTTTCATATTCCAATATCAGGGGCTGATGCGTTAGTTGTTTCAGGGATTCTTTTGAAGAAAGTAATTCCTTGCTCAGCCCGGGAATTTGTTTTACCAGCCTTTCTTCATTCCGGTCAATCAGTGATTTGGATATATCCAGTATCGGCTGTACAGACCGGTAATTGTTTGTCAGCACAACCGTCAGCAGGTCTTTTTGATAGCTGTCGGCAAACTGCAGCATGTTTTCTACGTTGGCTCCCTGGAACCGGTATATACTCTGGTCATCATCACCTACGACAAATACATTCGGTTTGTCCCAGTAACTGATCAATAATTCCACCAGCCGGTTTTGTGTGCCACTGGTATCCTGGTACTCATCCACCAGTATGTATTGAAACTTTTCCTGGTAATTTGCCAACAGATTTTTGTTTTCTTCAAATGCTTTGATCACCCAGTTGATCATATCATCAAAGTCATAGCGGTTCTTCTTCCGCATCAGTTGCTGAAAATGGTCAAA
>CAYPBW010000367.1:0-1683 GCA_964409055.1 uncultured Chitinophaga sp.
ATTTTGACGGATTGCTGAGTAATATCAGGGGATTGCAGATGCATACGGAAGAGCAATTCAAAGAACCAAAAGTAAATGTATGGGGCATCAGTGACAAGGACCTTTTCCTGGAGGCCAATGAGGTTTTTAAGAATAAGAACAAACCATTTTTTGCTTATATCCAAACATCCGGCAACCACAGGCCGTATAACCGGACGATACCTGAAAGCGATACTGATTTTGTGAAAACAGTCGTACCGGATGAAGTGTTGAAGAAGTATGGATTTGAATCGCTGGATGAATACAATTGTTTCAGGTATTCAGACTACTGTTTCCGGAAATTTATAGAAGCAGCTCAGAAAGAAGACTATTTTCACAATACCATCTTTGTTTTTGTAGGAGATCATGGTCTTGCCGGTGATGCCGGGGCCATGTATCCGCCTGTTTGGACAGAGCATCGCCTTACAGATGAACATGTGCCTTTGTTATTTTATGCACCCGATTTGCTCGCTCCGCAACGCAGAAAAGAAGTAGTTTCACAGATCGATGTGTTGCCAACGATTGCCGGCTTGTTGCATCAGTCTTATGTTAATACCACACTGGGCCGTGACCTGCTGGATCCTGATAAGAAGAACAACTTTGCTTTCATTACCAACACTGCCGGTGGAATAGGTATGGTGACAGATGATTTTTACTTTACTAAGAATATCAACTTCCCTGATGAAGAACTGGTACCCATGCACAGCGGCGCTTTAACAAGATACAGTAAATCTCAAATTGACTCCATCCGGAAAAGTTTATCCGTCTTTACCCATGCTTTTTTTGAGACATCGAAATACCTGTTGATGAACAATCAAAAAGATTAGGTCAGTGCATCTGTGCTCCTGCCGTCACTGTATAACCTTTTTTTGTTGCCTTCCTTATCGTTGCTTTTTTTCTCAGCAATTATGATCATCCGGGGTGTTTTTTTTACGTCGTAGGAGTTGAAATGATAATCGCCATACACTTCCTTTACCTGCATGCCCTGGAAACTGAGCATGTCGTTAAAATCACCCAGGTTGAATTTGGCTACTTTTTCAGTGTATTCGATTGAATCAATAATGACAGGATCAGTTACGGTGATTTTCTTATAAAAATGCGTTTCATCATCCCAACGGGTAATTTGATAAGTTGTGCTGCCAATCTCCTTTTTTTCGTCAGGGAGCAAATGCTCTTCTGCATAATGAACATTGAGATAATCTATAATAAAGCTGCCACCCGGTTTCAGGCTTTTAGCAATGGTACGAATGGCATCATCATGCTCCCGCCTTGTTTTGAAATAACCAAAGCTGGTAAAAAAATTAAAGGCAAAGTCGAAATAATTGCCCCAGAAAGGCAACCGCATATCATGCACAAAGAAATCAAGGTTATCGTTTTCGAATTGTTTAGCATATTCAATGCTGTCGGGGGAAATATCTATACCCGTTACGATGAAGCCGAGAGCAGCCAGTGTTTTGCTGTGTCTTCCTTTGCCACAGGCTACATCAAGCATCCTGGACCCCGGTGATGGTTTTAAGTGCTTAACGACTTGATGAATGAAATCCTCTGCTTCTTTTTCATCTCTTTCAAAATAAAGTTTGTGATAAAAAGGAGAGTTGAACCAGTCTTTATACCATGCTTTTTCGGACATATGCAAATGTAAGGACGCAATTAAAAACGGCATTG
>CAYPBW010000368.1:0-1674 GCA_964409055.1 uncultured Chitinophaga sp.
TGAACTATGGCATTACATCTATCCCAGCCATCCTGTTTATTAAAAATGGCCAGGTAGTTGACAAATTAGTGGGTGCACAGCCAAAAGCAAACTTTGTAAAAAAGATTGAGGCACATAAATAAGACAGGCATTGAAATGCTTCTAACAGAAAAACCTCCGGACTTCGGAGGTTTTTCTGTTAATGATGTACTGTTTCCAGTTCTTTGGGATTGTGCTTATGCTTGAATAACAGAAGGAACAAAACGGCAATGACGGCAGCATAAGCGGCAAAGGTTAGCCAGATTCCATGCCAGTCACTACTGCCATCCGCATTGATAAAATATTTGCCAATTACATAACCACTTACTTTGCTTCCCATCCATGCCCCTACTCCGTTTGTCATCATCATAAATAAGCCCTGGGCACTGGACCTTATTGAACTATCCGTAGTGGTTTCAACAAACAAAGACCCCGAGATATTAAAAAAGTCGAAAGCCATCCCGTAAACAATGCAGGACAGGATGATTAAAGTAGTACCTACTCCTGTAGGATCACCGTATGCAAATAATCCAAAACGTAAAACCCAGGCCAGTATGGAGATCAGCATCACTTTTTTAATGCCGAATTTTTTCAGAAAGAAAGGAATGGCCAGAATAAATAAGGTTTCTGACATCTGCGAAATTGAAAGGATAATTGTTGAATATTTGACTACAAAGGAGTCCTTGTATACAGCGTTGGCTTCAAAACTGCTAATGAAAGAGTCGCCATACATATTGGTAAGTTGCAGTGCAGCTCCTAAAAACATAGAGAAAATAAAGAACAAAGCCATCTTGTACCGGACAAACAGCTTGAATGCTTTTAAACCCAACTGCTCTATAATACCGGCATCTTTAGCAATGGATCTGGGTGGAGGACATTTTGGTAGTGTAAAGGAATAGACCCCTAATACAATAGCAGCTATGGCACCAATAATGAATTGATTGGAGTTGGCTTTACTGCCTGAAAGGTTTGTTGTCCACATAGCTACAATAAAGCCAATAGTTCCCCAGACCCGAATGGGTGGAAACACCTTTATCACATCATAATTCTCTCTTTTAAGGATTGTATAAGAAATAGAATTAGATAGTGATATGGTTGGCATATAACAGATCATTGCACCAAAAACGACATAGTACAAGGTATCAGGATCGTTTACCTGAGGAATATAGAAAAGTGCGGCTCCATATAATATATGTAAAGCGCCATAAAGTTTTTCAGCATTTATCCATTTATCTGCAATAATGCCGGTAATAGCCGGCATAAAAAGAGAGGATAGAGCCAAGGTCGAAAAGATTGCTCCGAATTCGGGAAAGGACCACCCCTTTGCATTGATGCAATAAGTTCCAATTGTAATCAGCCATGCCCCCCACACAAAAAATTGCAGGAAGCTCATTACCGTTAACCTTAGTTTCAAATTCATACTTCAGTTTTTAATCCGATATGGTAAGCAAAAGCGAAAGATAAGGATTTTTAATGCTGCCGGATTAGGGTTTTGCGGCAACTTTATCCACCGTAACTTTGTTGTTTTATTGATTGAACGACTATGATTACCACTACCGATATTTCTCCGGAATTGAAAACGATTGACGATAAGGTCAGCACCGGGCAGCGTATTTCTGACGAAGATTGTTTATACCTGTTCGAACATGCCAGCCT
>CAYPBW010000369.1:0-1670 GCA_964409055.1 uncultured Chitinophaga sp.
AGCTTACACTTTCTCATTATTTTATGCCGTTGTTGGTGTTGCGCAAAGGCAGGTAGCAGAGCTAATCACCAGCAACAAGAAACCTCTGACCCGTCAGAAGTATTCTTCGGTCCACTTCTCATTTTAAAAGCCGTAACTGATTCTATCTGATAAATACAAAACTTCCGGTAAATGCCCCCCAGTTTTTACTGGTAACACCGTTGCGGGTACTTCCCTGGTACGACGGTTGCCCGGCCCTGATCTCTATAGTAACAGTGCCACCGTTTTTTGCAGTAATTAATCCGGCATGTACGGCTGCAGTGGCAATTGAGCCATCATCGGTGTACACATCAGTGCCCCAGCATCTGCCGGAAATTGTTCCCCCCGGAGGGAAATAAAAAGTAACCCGTTTCCCGATTTGACCCCTGTAGCTGTCGGCTTGCATAACCCATGTGCCTTGTACTGTATTAGACACCGGGGGTTGATAAACGGTACCATTATTTACAAAAGTAAAACTGCCATCAAAAGCTCCCCAGTTGCCGCTTGTTACTCCATTGCGGCTGCTGCCCTGGTAAGAAGTCTGGCCAGCCCTGATTTCAATGGTTACAGTACCGCCCTTTTCTTTTGTAATCAACCCCGCATGTACAGCACAGGTGGCAACAGAGCCATCATCGGTATACACATTAGTACCCCAGCACCGGTTCGACAGTGTACCATTTGGCGGAAAGTAAAAGGTGAACCGTTGCCCGTTCTTACCTCTCAGATGGTTGGCCTGTGTGTTCCAGTTTCCCTGAATCACATCGTTGCCGGGTGGTTGTACAGTAGCCTGTGTCCATTTGTAGGTATAGATTCTTTCAATATAACGCTGTTCATTCCCTCCGGAAAGAAGAAAGGTCAGCCGCAAGTAAGGATTTAGCGAACCATCCTTATTATATCCTGGACTCTTGGGAACTTCGAATGTTCCAACCATAATAGCGGAGCCGTTGGGTTTTGCCGTTTCATCTCCGCTTTTGCCCGACTCAGGTTTCATAAAACCCCAGTTGCCAAACATGGCGTATCCTGTAACACCGCTGTTTTCAGAAGAGAGATTATTAATGATCATCCTGATAGTTATTTTTTGTCCGGGAAGAAGACTGGATATAGCCTCTGTACTACTCCATGTCCAACTGCTTTGCCCTTTATAGGAATGATGCTTCTTGTCCACATCCGAATAATAGCTGAACTCGAAGTTCATTCCAAGATCTTTTGAAGTACCGGAGAAACTGCACTTGGGCAGACATTTGGCTTTTTGTGCAGTAAGGTCTGTCTTGTTTTCCTTTACGCTTTCTCTGAACCAATGACCATTCTGGGCGATTACTGATGTATAAAAAAGGATCAATGCAAATACACCCAGTATCCTGAATACGATCCGGGTATTCTTTCTCATAAAAAAAAATTTGTCTGAATTTATTATGTCTGTATGGCTAATACCAATGATTATTATCAGTTGAAAATGTGATAATAATAAAAGACCGGCTAAACTTCCGTCTCATCTGTCTTTATTCGCAGCCGAGCCTGGCAAGGCCGACTCACCAACAACATGAAAAGTATTCACCGGCTCGGTAAAACCATCACACCCTCCAAAGGAAAACTGTCGCCCCAGCTCTGCAAGACTTGCAGCCTCGCATAATTATGCTATCGCCTAATGCGGT
>CAYPBW010000370.1:0-1663 GCA_964409055.1 uncultured Chitinophaga sp.
TAACATCCGGTTGAGTAAATGCTCAGATAACCGGTTAACGAAAATCCATAAAACCAGATTGGGTAATATGCGTTAAAGCTTTTGAAAACTTCAGAACCTCCATCCGGCATATACCTGCACTACATTATTCTTGGCGTCCACTTTAGGAATATAGTTGGGCCAGTTGGTTGTGGCATTCTTGTTTGCCGCACTAAGACTTATATTTAATCTCGCCCCAATAAAGAATCCAAGCAGGGGAGATATTTCAGCACCACCCACGATACCATAGTCAAACCGGTTGAAGTATTCCATCAGGCTGCCATTGTTGTTGCCGCCTGTGCTGTCTACGTTAGCGTTAAGCAGTATCGCAGCTTGCCCTCCGGCATGTAGCTGAACCAGTTTAGTGAAGTTTAATGTGAAGAGCTGGGGCAACAAAAGGTAATCCAGGTTTACATTGCCCGTATTAGTGTTTGTTTTATAGTTATAGCCCTGGCGGGAAAGTATAATTTCAGAACGAAACCCGAATCCATTTCTTTTTTTGGGGCCAATGTATCCGCCTAGCATATAGCCGGTTTTGCTGCTATTGTTTATATCTGAAGCATCTGCAATATTGGCGAAATTCAGGCCCCCCTTTACTCCGATTGAAATATTCATTTGTGCAAGTGCTGAACTGGTGATGATAATACACATCAATAGTAAGGTGTGTCTTTTCATACAAATGGCTTTTGATCCTTCTAAAGGTAGAGGGATTTTTGCAGCTATTAAACAAAAAACCGGCAACATCATTATTGCCGGTTTGATAAATTATCGGTTCTTCTGAATTACCCCAGGAGTTGATTTACAGTAATTCTTTCTTTCATCATTTCCCTTACAGCATCAGCTATTCCCCGGGCATCATACCCACATTCCCGGTGCAGTTCTTTAGGTGTGCCGTGCTCCACTAACCTGTCGGGGATGCCAAGTATTCTTACTTCGTTTTTGTAACCATGTTCAGCCATGAATTCAAGGATGGCAGAACCAATTCCTCCTTTGACAGTGCCATCTTCAACCGTTATTAGTTTTTCATACTGGCGACAGGCTTCGTGAAGGAGTTCTTCATCCAGAGGCTTGGCAAACCTCATATCATAATGTGCCGGATTCAGCCCGTCATTTTTCAAGTCTCTGATAGCTGCAGCAGCAAAGTTTCCCGGATGGCCAAAGGAGAGAATGGCAATGTTTTTTCCATCTTTTAATTTTCTGCCTTTGCCAATCTCAATTTCTTTCATTTCGGTTTTCCATTCCGGCATTACACCTTCACCTCTTGGATAACGGATAACAAAAGGAAGCTTAGTTGATTCAAGCTGTGCCGTATACATCAGGTTGCGAAGTTCACTTTCGTTCATCGGCGAACTGATAATCATATTGGGGATACAACGGAAATAAGCAATGTCATAACAGCCATGGTGGGTTGGCCCGTCATCGCCCACAACACCGGCCCTGTCAAGACAGAATATGACTGGCAATTTTTGTATAGCCACATCATGTACGACAGAGTCATATGCCCTTTGCATGAAAGAGGAATAGACGTTACAGAATACTCTCATCCCCTGTGTGGCCATGCCTGCACTTACCGTTACAGCATGTTGTTCTGCTATGCCCACATCAAATGCCCGGTGCGGCATTTTTTCCATCATGAATTTGAGCG
>CAYPBW010000371.1:0-1660 GCA_964409055.1 uncultured Chitinophaga sp.
TGAGCTACCAGTGGCAGGTAAGCACCAATGGCGGAGTTAGCTGGACCAATATTGCCGGTGCTACCAGCAACAGTTTTGCACAAACCAACATACCAGTAGGCCAGAACGGCTACCAGTACAGGGTGATTGTAACAGCCGGTTGCGGATCATCCACTTCTAATGCAGCCACAATTACCGTGAATGCGTACCCGGTGGCAACGCTGACGAATATACCGGTAACACTGTGCCTGTCAGATCCTTCATACAGCCTGACAGCATCAACAGCGGGTGGAACCTGGAGTGGTTCTGGTGTAACAGGCAGCAGTTTTTCACCATCGGCTGCGGGACTGGGTACCAAGACGATCAGTTATACGCTGAGCAATGCAGGTTGTGTGACTACGAAGACCTCCATCATCCAGGTGAATGAATGTGCAGACCGCCATTTATTGCTGGATGCCTTCCAGGCAGTGTTTGTTTACCCGAATCCGACCAATGGTGTTGTTAACATGCGGTTGAATACGGATTTGTATAGCAGCCTTGGTTTAAGGGTATTTAATGCTATGGGACAGGAAGTGAAGAGCGAAGTGTTTACTGGTCTTGGCTTCGGCAGTGTGGTATCAACCGACCTCAGCAGGTTACCAGCAGGCACCTATCAGTTGTATATGTACAACACACAGAATGGCTTCATCAAGAAAGCAGTGAGTGTGATTTACTATAAGCGATAATCAATATCATCAAAATCAATTATTAAGGCCTGGTCATTCCGACCGGGCCTTTTTTTGAGGCTAATCAAGACTTTTCTGTCTTTATACAAACCAGCGTAAAAAAAAACGGTTGGGGCATGTCAATTAATTCTTAATTTTAGTCGCTTTTTTCAGGCACTGATTATATCCTCTGATTGCGGTTCCTGGACTACTATTTATAAAAACTATTTTATTATGAGAAAATTTACACTCCTGTTTTTTATGGGTCTTATTTCTGTTGTGGCTACGGCACAGCAGGATTATTGGTCCTCCCGCAGTGATGCAAGTGGTATTACCACTGATAAAGCTGTGGCAAGACTTTCCTTTCCAAAGGAATTCAAATTATTCAACCTGAACATTGAGCCTTTACGGCAGCAACTTTTTTCCATCGTGGGTGCCAATGCCCGTGGCAATACAACAATCATCAGCCTTCCCAATGCTGAAGGGACAATGGAGCAGTTTGAAGTGTTTGAAGCTTCAAATTTTGAACCGGCATTGCAGGCCAGATTTCCGGAAATCAGGGCTTATTCCGGAAGAGGAATCAGCGATAAAGGGGCTATGCTTAAGATAAGTATCTCTCCGCAGGGTATCCAGACTATGGTATTCAGAAATGATGGCAAGCCCAACGAATACATTGAACCGTATTCGCAGGATCGTACTGTATATGCAGTATTCAAATCCCAGCGAAATAAAGGCGGTCTTCCCTGGGTTTGTTCTACGCAGGACCAGGAAATGGCACAAGGTTTAAACAACCGGGTTTATTCATCCCGGATTGAAAGCAGCGCCGGTCAGTTAAAAACCATGCGCCTTGCTCAATCATGCAATGGTGAATATGCTAACTTTTTCGGTGCTACCAGTTCGGCTCAAGTGGCACTGGTACTGGCTGCATTCAATGCTACGTTAACTCGTACCAACGGATGTTATGAAAAAGATCTTGC
>CAYPBW010000372.1:0-1658 GCA_964409055.1 uncultured Chitinophaga sp.
AATATGAATTTAGGCCGCAAAGATAAGGGCCATGCTTATAAAGAACAAAGTCCTTATGCTGCTGCACAAGGACTTTTGAACATATCTTGATAAATAGAATATTAAAGCTTTGAATACACTAACCGTAATCTCATCTTTTGAGACGGGTGATTGCCACCGCCAACTCTGATCCTTCCCTTTGTAGTGGTAGTATTTACAAAAATGGTGGCCGTTACGTCTGCACCGGGCGGAATACCATATTTTTCATTGATAGAAAACGGAGCAAAAAGTCTCAGGTCGTATAAGCTCTGGGTACGGGTAAGTATATGTTGCACATAGCGGGAAATATTGAACTTCCACACCCGTATCTTATTACCGGCACCATCTGTACTGATAACCGGGGCACAACCAAATTCACCAAGATTTAAGGCACCCGATGCCGTAAATGACAAATCGTAAGGTATGGTTCTGAATTTATAGGGAGAAGTAATTGTAGGGTCACTTGCATCAAGGTATAGTAGCCCGGGGCTATAAAAAGTACTGTCACTGATATCGTACAACTGCTCCACAATCAGCTCAGCACGGTGGATGAGTCTGTTGTTGATCACATTCAGGTCAGGAATCTTAATATTGGCAAATGTGCCGGGGGTATTTTGAATATAAACAACAGGATCAGGTGCAGCGCCTCCCAGGGCAGTTTCAAGTGGTGAGCCCACATAATCCCTCTGAATATAATTTGCAGCTGCACAGAAATTGCCGGAAAAACTAAAATAAGTAACCGTAGTGTCTATTTGAACGTTCTTATTGTACCTGTAATAGATAGCCAGTTTGGTATTTGCCCCGGTAAGATCAAAACCCATCACTGCATTACCCGAACTCATAGACCGGATGGCGAAACCTTTGAACTTGCTCCGGAAAGCAGAATCATTGGCATAGGCGCCATTCACTGATGTGCTGACGGAATCATAAGAAAGCAATCGTTGACCAAATGTGTTGTCCAGCCGGATACGCAATTGATTAACCGTAGTGTCTTTATAAGCCTTCACCGAATCATTCAGCATGCTGGGAGTAATAGTGCGGGACCCAAGTAAACTCGAATAAGTAAAATAATCTTTACGGATGAGATAAGAAGTATCGCTCCTGAAGTTATTACTCTGGTCTAACTCATATACGTTAATAGTCTGGGGAGTCGTGGTATCTCCGTAGGTTTCAATATAATTTAATACCAGCACAACCGAATCGATGTACAGGCTATCAGGCTTACTGTTGGCAAAATACCAGGGATAAAAGAGTGGTTTTAACTCGAGAAACATCCGGGCATCTGTTTTTCCGAAAAAGGGATCACTGTTGATCCGGCCAAGGAAATATTCCTCGTTCTTAGACAGGTATTGAGAATCTGTTGCTAGGCCAAATGTATCATTGAAAGCCTGAACATTGATCAATGTATCGAAGGTGTTGATACCATCAACCGGCGGAATGAGGCCGCCACCCAGTTCAGTAGCTTCATTGATCCTTCTGCAGGCCGAAAAAAGAATAGCAACCGAAGCCACGATTGCTATAAAAGAAAATACGATATATCTGTTCTTCACAAAGTAAATTTAAGGTCAGGGTTGGTTTGATTTTTATTTGCCTGCAAGGTCGCTATACAGTTGTAAATAGTCTGTTAAATCTCCTTCAGG
>CAYPBW010000373.1:0-1625 GCA_964409055.1 uncultured Chitinophaga sp.
TTAAACAGTTGCTGGTGGATAATCCTGAACTGGCCAAAGAAATAGAAACCAAGATTCGGGAGAAGATCAAGGAAATGCAGCAGGCATAATCATTTTGATGATTAGTTTTCAATGGGTTAGCAAGTACAAGCCTCAACAGATCTGTTGGGGCTTTTTGTTTCTTCACAAAAAATTTTATGTTCTTTTGATTATTCAATGTTTAAACATTGTATTTTTGTTTTGCAAGGCCGCAACCATTTATAAGCGGCACTCGTTATATCGAATTCATGACTAATTCTGCAACCAGCAACCAAATAGCAAAATGGCTACACCGGGTCTCAGGCTTGATCTTATCCATCAGCTTCTTTTTACCATGGGTAAAATGGCAAACTATAAACATTAATGGATACGACCTGGCTATTGGGAACTTCTTTACGTTATCGGAAGCAAATTTCAAACTGGGAAATCCTTTCCCCCAGTTTGCCTTCACTTTCTATGTTTTTGGGTTGATCCCTTTGCTGGTGATACTGACTATTACTCTTGCCTGGCAAAATAAAAAGTCAGCGTTTCCTGCATTCGTTGCCGGAGCCCTTGCCTTATCTCAGGTAACTGTTTATTATCTATTCACCAATACACTGGTTGACCTGGGAGTTGGGCAATCTGCCCTGGCCATGATGCAGCCGTCGGCTTTCGCCACAGTTGTTGCATCCATAGTCTTTATTCTGACCACATTACCATTTAATAACTGGTTAAAAAAGTTTGCGTGGATCCTTATAGGCCCGGTTATTGCCTTTGCCGCTTATAAAATGGGAGAAAAATTTGTGATGTCAGAAACGTTCACTAATACAAAGGACATAAAAGCGGATTATACGGTAAATGCTACAGACCTGGTCAGGGAGTTTACCATTAATGATACAGCAGCCAATAATAAATACAGAGAAAAGATTCTCATTGTCAACGGAAAAACAACTCAAGTAGAAAAATTAAGCGACTCGACAACCATTATACAGTTTGCTGATTCTACAGGCTCATATATTGCTTTCTCTTTTGAAAAGGAACAATATGAAGAGGTAAAGGAGATTAAGACAGGCGATGAAGTTTCTTTAAAGGGATCCTGCAGCGGCAGCATCTACAGTGAAATACTGGGAACCACCGCAATTACTTTCAAAAGATCAACAATAAATAAAAAATAAACCTAAAAAATCACACATGAAAAAAACAACCTTCGTACTGGCTTTAGTTTTTGCAGCAGGCGCTGTATTCGCCCAAAAGAAAACCACTTCATCTGCAACAGTAACTTTTGATGCAACTACACCAAAAGATGCATTGCCCAAAGCTGAAAACAAAACGGTTATTGGTTCCATTGACACTCAATCAGGCGCTGTAGCTTTTGAAGCAGCTGTAAAGAATTTTGCTTTCAGCAATCCAAAAATCCAGGAGCACTTTAATGCTCCCAACTGGCTCGATTCTGACAAGTTTCCCAAATTCACTTATACCGGTACTATTGAGAAAGTAAATAAAGTAAAGTTTGACAAAAATGGTACTTATAAAGTGCAGGTAAACGGAACTATAACGGTAAAAGGTGTAAGCAAACCAACTAAGGTTGAGGGTACAATTACTGTAGCCGATGGTAAACTAAAAGTGGC
>CAYPBW010000374.1:0-1624 GCA_964409055.1 uncultured Chitinophaga sp.
GATTCTGCTTCTGCCCATTTTTTTGTTTCGGCTGCCCAACTAGCAAAATTGGCCTTGTCCTTATTCTTGAAATAAGTATAGGTAAGGTTATAGCAGATCTCTGCTTTCATCTTCTTGTCTTCACAATACTGTACACCCCTGCGGGTGGCTTCATCAGCCTTGCTCATATTGTTTACATGTATTTGCGCATAGGAGAGCTCTTTGTAATAAAGACATTCGGCGGGTTTACGTTCTATCGCTTTGTCCAGCACTGCAATGGCCTCGTTGAAGCGGTCCAGTGCATTATAAGCATAGGCCAGTTCAAACTCCAGTCCTTCTTTTGCAGGGTCAAGGGCATATGCTTTTTCCAGGTAGGTCAGGGCTTTGGCCGATTCTCCCCAGTGGTTATAGAAATAGCCCCAGCGAACCATGCGGCCGATCGTATCACTGGTTTGTTTGTAAATGGATAACCAGTCCGGCACCCAATCATGTCCAAGTTCTTTTACTCTTTCCTTCGGCAGGAAAGCTACTTTTACGTTATTGGGTTCAAGGCGTACTTTGTAGGAGCCATTCTCCAATAATTTTTTGGAAATAAACTTTCCATCAGGCCCAACCGTAAAATTGCCCTCATATTGCAGTGTCAGTCCTGCCTGTGCATCAATATAAATAAAGCCATAAGGCTGCGTACTGTCTTTGCCCATGGCAAATGCCACCCAGCGGTCTTCCGATTCCACAAATCGTTTGTTGAATTCTAAACCGGGTTGTGCCTGTAAAGCGAATGCAAACAAAAGCAGTAGGGGAGTAAGGCGTATTTTCACGATGAGGTGTTTGATTCGATGAAATTAAGAAAGATATTTTGTGGTTCTTTCATTTATTCATCTCCTTTTTCATCTGCATACTCCAATATATCCCCCGGCTGGCATTTCAGCACTTTACAAATAGTTTCCAATGTGCTGAAGCGTATCGCTTTGGCTTTTCCTGTTTTCAGGATGGAAAGGTTTGACAGCGTCAGCCCTACTTTTTCCGACAATTCGTTAAGCGACATTTTACGCCTGGCCATCATCACATCTAAGTTTACAATTATCGGCATAGTTATACGGTTAAATCGCTTTCTGTTTGTAATTCGGTTCCTTTTTTAAATACCTGGCCTATCACAAAAAGTACCACGGCCATGAACAGCCATACATCGGCCCCGCCAATCCGCAATGACTCTATTTCAGGCATACTTATTCCCTTGCTTTTTATCCATCCCGCATAGCTGATACCCCAGAAGGAGAAAAAACCAATACCCAGGCAAAGCCATGCAATAAGATTCACTACACGGGTAAGTTCCGGGTTGAAGGGGCGGGCTATGTTCAGCTTTTTGTTGTAAAACAATTTTAAGATCAGGTAAAAGAGCAGGGCTTTCATTACGGCCGGAATGATCATCAGTGTGGTTTGGGTAATGAAATGTCCTTTATCATGTGCATAGAGCGCCGAGAGATCAGCCTCATTCCAGAAATGCTGTGCTACAACCGGCTTGTAAAGGGCAAATACGGTGTTGAAAATCATGCCCCCGGCCTCTACGCATAAGCCCAGGAAAATGACCCATGACAGGACATTCAGCACTGCTAAAATTTGTTTTGTTCCAATTCTGATTTCCATA
>CAYPBW010000375.1:0-1609 GCA_964409055.1 uncultured Chitinophaga sp.
ACAAGAACGGAAGGAAGATTGCTATTGTGAAAGAATCATACGGAAATGCATTTGCCCCCTACCTTATCAATAATTATGAAAAAGTAATTGTGGTGGACCAACGTTATTATACCGGAGATTTTATTGGCATGCTGAAGTCAGAAGGTATTAATGAGCTGTTATTTATCAACAATATCTTTGCTGCACATACACCCTTTCATATTGAGAAGATCAAAGGCTTGAAAAAATAACGGGAAAATTCTTATAACCTAAGGTTTTTTCTTACCCAGGCTACTTTGGGTTTCAGTTCTGCCGTATACTTATCACCTGTAGCATATTTTACATGTTTCAGAAAATGATAGTAATCAGCTTTGGGATGTTTTTGTCTCCATTTTGCATAACGTTTATCCTGCCATGTTTTGTAGTAGGCGATACATTCTTCATCGGATGAAAATTTCTTGCATTTATTCCCTTTGATATAGAAGCCGAACAAGTTATGGTAACGAAGACAGCATTTTTTGCAGTTAAGCCACCCGGTTTCCTGTATGCATTGCGCCATCACAAAATCGGGGTGCAGTATGCCTGCCGCTTTGATGGCATCATACATAGCCTGTAATTTGGGTACATTGGATTGCTGGGATTGAGCAGACTGGCTGAAAACCAACAGTAATAATGCAAAAACAATTTTCTTCATACTTGTTTCTTTGGTTAAGAATAGCCATTGGGTTTTAAAACGGATACAAGGGTAACTCAATATACAAAAACCGCACCCTTTTGCCCAATTGCATTACTTTGCAGCCCCTAATGGTACTGTTATGAGCACTCAAATGATGGTTGATGAAAAGAGCCAGTTGCAGGAAGTAAGGGTTCCGGTTTTTCCGAAGCAGCCGGCGCCGGTAAGGTTTTTAGCAGAACTGTTCTCGTATATTTTTCATCCCGTATTTGTTCCGGTGTACCTGGTGATCTTCATGGTGTTGGTGCATCCATACCTGTTTGCCGGATTTTCTCCGTTTGATAAAGTAAGAACAGTAGTAATGGCATTTGTGATGTACACCTTTTTCCCGGTGGTAACGGTATTGCTGTTAAAGGCGTTGAAGTTTGTACAGACATTCCGGCTCAGTACACAAAAAGACCGGATTATTCCTTTGGTCGCTTGTGGTGTATGGTATTTCTGGATCTGGTATGTGTGGCGCAACCTGCCTGATTACCCGGCTGAAGCGGTGCAACTGACACTGGCAGTATGGATATCAGCCAGTATTGGTTTGCTGGCAAATATCATTATGAAAGTAAGCTTGCATGCCATTGCTGTCGGTGTGATGCTGGCCTTTTTATTCGGGCTGGCTTTTTCGCAGGACCTGAATTTTGGTATTTATCTTTCTGCCGCCATATTAATTGCGGGTATTGTATGCACTTCCCGTTTTATAGTATCTGATCATACACCGCAGGAAATATATGGTGGCCTGTCAGTGGGTGTTGCCTCGGTACTGGTAGCTAATTTTTTTGCATGAGGAGAAGTATTTGAATTCTAAACCTTGTGGTAAGCTATCATTTAGGAAAAAGGATAGAATGTTTTTAAAACAAAAAAGTCTTCAGAAATATTATTCCGAAGACTTTTAGCTCCCCCTGTTGG
>CAYPBW010000376.1:0-1605 GCA_964409055.1 uncultured Chitinophaga sp.
GCATGACCACTGGGAAAGCTAAAATTGGTAATACCCTCCACCAGCGGAGCAGGAGGCCGGTATCGCTGAACAAGGTTCTTTAATAATGACATCAGGCCCAGGCTGCTCAATGCCACTATGGCCACCAATAAGGCATCTTTATGTTTTTTTACGGAAATAAAAAAAGCGATCAATAAAAGATTGGCAGGGATCAGGAATTGATGGTTGCCCAAAAAGCTGATCTTCTTCATCCAGCCGGTTCTTTCACCATTGGTATAAGGTGCTACCAGGTCAAATACAACTTCATCAGGCTTTGTATTGTTGGCAATAAATACCAGCCATATTACAAAAATCAATGTCAGCAGGGCGGTGCCTGCTATCAGTCTTTTGGTCATGCTGAAGCGTAATTGATCAGAAAGAAATATTCATTTTGGTACCCAGGCTAAAGTTCAGCATTCTTTCATTCTCTGAAAAACCTGCAGCAGCAGAAATAATAAACCGGTTAAAAGGAATGAAGTAAAGCCCGCCGCCATAAGCGCCATGCCATCTTTTGGAAGATTCGCCGGCGTACCATACTCTTCCGGCATCATAGAAACCGGTAATACCAAATTGTCCCGGCAACAGGTAACCGTTGATGTTGAATAATTTTATCCGGGCTTCTGCACTGGCATAAATGGAAGATTTTCCCAGGAACCTGTACTTTCTGAAGCCATGAATATTGATATTGTTATTCCCGATATTGGCCGCCTGGAAAAATTCATAATCATCTGAAAACACTTTGCTGCCGCCAAAACCGAGTACCAGCACTGCTCTTGCGGGGTCTCGCTGGCTTACATAAATCGTCATATCAGACGAGAACCGGGTATAATTATCAGCTTTGTCACCAAGACCTGCCGTGGCTATAATTTCGTTTGTCCACAACAAACCTCTTGTGGGAAATAACAGGTTATTCCGGTTGTCAAACTGCATGGCCAGTTTGAGGCCGGCATAGCTTTTTTTGCCAAAGATGTCGGCAGAGTCGAGCCCCAATTGTCTTGGCTCGGCCAGGATGGTTTTATTGTTATCAGCATAATTATTCCTGTACTGATAAAAATAAGGGCCGGCCATCAGGTGCAGGCTTTCAAAGGGCCGGCGGCGAAGCAACAACTCTGCCTCCACGGTACGATAACGAATGCGGTAAAAATCAAAATTCTTACCATCCGGTACATTTGTATTATTGCCAAACCCCGTAAAGTTGGTGATATTAGGTGTGTTGAGAGCTGCCCGGATCAGCAGGTCAGTTTTCCTGCCAATTTGATTGAATTCTCCGCGGTAACGGAGTTGTAATGCTTTTCGTTCAACCGCATAGATGGCAGATAACTGCTGGTCGGTGGCATAGGGCAGATTCAGAAATCCGTAAGTTCTCCGGGAAATACCTGCACCAATCATAAATCCGTCATCGTAGTTGTAACCCATCATCAGTTGCGGAAACTGAAGGGTGTTATAACTAAATCCAAGAATACTTCTTTCATTTGCCGGAGGATCATCAGAAAAGCGGTTCCGGGTGCGATTACTGTTCTTTATGAAATTCAGGTCAGAATTCAGGTCATAGATAATGTTTCTAACATTGCCTTTGATATTAAAGGT
>CAYPBW010000377.1:0-1596 GCA_964409055.1 uncultured Chitinophaga sp.
CACCTGAATCCAGGTAAACTTCTGCGGCTAATGTTTGTGCAGGAAACTCATCCTGCGGTATATGCGGCAGGAATTTTTTAGCATCAACAAAAATACCATGACCGCCGATGGGCTTTACAACAGGCACACCAAAGTCCATCATTTTCTCTCCGAGATAAACTACTTGTCCAACTCTTGCATGTATATGATCATCATTTACACTTTCTTTGATGCCGATCGCCATCGCTTCCATATCACGGCCGGCAAGACCTCCATACGTATGTAAACCTTCATATACCACCACCATATTCCTGGCTTCTTCAAATACATCCCAGTCGTTGATGGCAAGAAAGCCACCGATATTCACCAGCGCATCTTTTTTCGCACTCATGGTAGCGCCATCAGTGAGTGAGCAAATTTCTTTTACGATCTGGCGGATTGATTTTCTCTCAAAACCATTTTCTCTTTTTTGAATAAAGTGGGCATTTTCGGCCACCCTTGTCATATCATGGATGATCTTAATGCCATATTTTTTGGTTAATGCTCTTAGTTCCTTCAAATTTTGTATGCTGATGGGTTGTCCGCCCGCCATGTTTACACTGGTGGCAATGCTCACATATGGAATCTTCTTCGCACCGTGTTTTTTAATCAGGGCTTCCAGCTTTTCCAGGTTTACATTGCCCTTAAAAGGAAATTCATTTTCGGGGTCATGGGCTTCATCAATGATGATGTCTTCAAATTTTCCGCCGGCCAGTTCCTGGTGCAGGCGGGTGGTGGTGAAATACATATTGCCGGGAACAATATCCCCTTTTTTGATCATGATCTTTGACAGGATATGTTCGGCGCCACGGCCCTGGTGAGTAGGAACTAAATATTTATAACCATAATATTCTTTCACCGTTTCTTCCAGGTGATAGAAGTTTCGGCTGCCTGCATAGGCTTCATCTCCCAGCATTAGTCCGGCCCATTGCCGGTCACTCATGGCAGAGGTGCCGCTGTCAGTAAGTAAATCAATATATACATCTTCTGATTTTAATAAGAAAGTATTGAAGCCGGCTTCCTGCAAAGCTTTTTTTCGTTGTGCTGCTGTTGTCATCTTTAACAACTCCACCATTTTGATCTTGTAAGGTTCGGCCCAGCTTTTATAAATGTTATGTTTCATGTGTTAATTATTGAAAATTGATTTATTGAATATTTTATTGTTGCTTATAGGGTCGGTTTCAGCTTTACTGTAAAATGTCTCAGAAGCGGAGCTTCCTCGGTTATCACCAACCCTCTCAGTTCATTTCTCCGGTTAAAGACTTCAATGATGACTTCTGCCACATAATCAATATGGCTTTGCGTATACACTCTTCGTGGAATGGCCAGGCGAACCAGTTCCATTTGTGCAGGAACCAGTTTACCATTTTCATCATACTTGCCAAACATCAGTGAGCCGATTTCCACTGCACGGATGCCTCCTTCTTCATATAAGGCGCATACGAGTGACTGACCGGGATATTGCTCAACAGGTATATGCGGCAGAAATGCTTTAGCATCTAAGTACACGGCATGTCCGCCCGCCGGCTGCATTACCGGCACACCGGCATCTATCAGTTTATTGGTCAGGTATTCAAT
>CAYPBW010000378.1:0-1587 GCA_964409055.1 uncultured Chitinophaga sp.
AAAAAAGAAAGGGGCCCCGAACCAAGGCCCCTTTTACAAGCCACCATCCTCTTCCACCTAAGAGGTCATTTAATGAAAAGTTGATTGACACAGGACAGCTGGCTCGTTACGTCCACAACCCTTAACCAAAATGTTCCCTTTAGTAACGTGGCAAACTGATGAACCGAAGAGCCTGTCGCCACAATATCCTTCGCCATCATCAATTGTCCCTGTGTGTTGTATAATTCCATGCGGAATTTTCCGCCCTCATTATTAGCAAATTTGATACCAACGATCCCATTAGAAGGGTTGGGATATAGAATAAATTCTGGCTTACCGGAATTTTCCAGTTCTACCTGCCGGATATTACTGAACCGGACAAACCCATTGGCATATAGCTGTTTGATCCTGAACAAGAATATTCCGCTTTGCCGGTAGCTGGCATAATCAAAACTCATCCGGTTTTCCGGACCGGTATTTTGTGGCTGCAATTTTCCGAGGCTAGTGAAATTTACACCATCCCTGCTGACCTCGGGTTCATAGTGATAAGGCACTTCATTATACTCCTCATCATGCCATGTTAATCTGGCCTTATTAGCAGCAATTTTATTTACCCTGAAATCGGTCATATTCAGCGGAAGAATATAGCCGGGGCAGGTGCAGTATTCAAACCTGAACCTTACCAATGCAGATGTGGCTACCGTACTGTTATAGTTACCGCCTGTGCAGGTCACATTGGTAAATGCAGTTATATTATATAAATATGTGACACTGTCGTGACCATAAAACTGAAACAGCGAATCCGGGTTATTGATGGTGGTGCAAACGGTGACAGCATTCAATACCGTATCTCTGGATATGGCTACAAAATCAGGGCCTGAACCTAAAACGCCATTAGTGGCAGCCAGAGTATAGGGGCCATAAGTGTGGCTGGCACTGTTGGTTAACGGTCCGCTGAGGCCTGGCCCGGTAATCTGGTCTGTTCTTATATAATATACATTAGCCGTCTGTGCTGAAGCAGAATTATTTTCTACACTCACAGAATCTACTACACCGGTTATGGTGATACATAATCGCAAACAGGTAACCATACCTGCATAGGGATCGGCTTGCGGAAACTTTACAAACAATGTGTTGATACCTGCCGGTGTAGCAATAGTGGTATCGTAGGCGGTGGTGCCCGGCGGAAAACCGTAAGGGCATTGTGCTGAACTGAAATGGTGGCTAAGCAATTGAATGATCAGTATTAAAACTGAAGTGCAGAAGTTTTTCACAGGCTACAGTTTTGGTTACCGGATAATAATTGTTAGCGATGTAAAACTAAAGGTATACTCATAGTGATACAAGAGCAGATATGCCCTGTTTTCTTAGCCGTATTAAATGAATATCCACAGCAAATCTTCCTGTATTTTATATCACTAACTGATAGAAAAAATCAATGAATTCAATCGGAGAAGTTAATAGCAGTACCTCGTACCCTGTCGTGTTTTTTTACGGTAGGAATACTACCGCTTCCGGTAACTTTGCGGCACCGATGAAAATTGCAGTCAATACAAGGTTTTTGCTGAAGGATTACCTGGAGGGATATGGTTATTTCATTTATGAAAC
>CAYPBW010000379.1:0-1564 GCA_964409055.1 uncultured Chitinophaga sp.
TCTTATTGTGGGGTGATGCGCAACAAAAATCTATCCGCTGGTTTGAATCCAGTATTATAAGACCACAGTCAGTGAATTACGAAGCCAGCGGATTGACGAAACTGAAAATAGATGAGTGGGAATAAATTTGTTATTCTCCATCCTCACCCGGGCCGGCGTCTGGCTTGGGCTCTTTCAACTTCTTTACTTCGGCTACAAATTCCTTGGCAGGTTTGAAGGCCGGGATATAATGTTCGGGGATATGTACCGCTATGTTCTTCTTGATGTTACGGCCGATCTTGGCGGCTCTTTTCTTGGTAATAAAACTGCCGAAGCCGCGGATATAAATATTTTCGCCACCGGCAAGGGTGTCTTTTACTTCTTTGAACATAGTTTCAAGAGTAACAAGCACATCTACCTTGGGTATGCCTGTTTTTTCAGAAATCTGATTTACCAGGTCGGCTTTTCTCATGATTGCAGGTTTTTAGTGGTTTTCTGATGCCAATTTATGATAAAATTAGATGATAGTCAAGCAAATAGGAATAATTTTTTTCAACCCCCTGTGCATTCCGGGTGTTATTTTGCCGGATTATTCCCAATTTTAGCGGTTTTCCAGACCTTGCCAGCGAACCATTGGCGTTGAACCCAGATCACCAAACATGAAACCTGAGCAAAAATTCTCCTCCCAACTCTTACGCTGGAATAAAAACCAGAATAAACGGCAAATGCCCTGGAAAGGCGAAAATGACCCTTATAAAATCTGGCTCAGCGAGATCATCCTGCAACAAACAAGGGTGGAGCAGGGCCTGGCCTATTACAATAATTTTATTGAAACTTTTCCCACTGTTCATCACCTGGCCAAAGCGCCGGATGAAAAAGTGTTCAAATTATGGGAAGGCCTTGGTTATTATTCCCGGTGCCGCAACCTGCTGGCTACGGCACGGTTTATCTCCAAAGAACTGAAAGGAAAATTTCCTGACAATTATGAGAGTATTAAGGCATTGAAGGGAATCGGTCCTTATACCGCCGCTGCTATTTCTTCTTTTGCCTACAACCTGCCACATGCTGTGGTGGATGGTAATGTATTCCGGGTACTGTCGAGGGTGTTTGGTATCAGTAAGGCGATTGACAGTACCGAAGGCAAAAAACAGTTCACTGCATTGGCGGAAGAATTGCTGGATAAAAAACTACCCGGCCTCTACAACCAGTCTATTATGGATTTTGGCGCCGTAGTATGCAAACCCGCTGCACCCCTTTGTGATACTTGTGTATTTAAAAAAGAATGCTACGCCTTTCGGCACAACAAAGTGAATACACTGCCCGTAAAAGAAAAAAAGATCAGCATCAAGAAACGCTGGTTTTACTACCTCGTATTAGAATACAATAACAAAATTGCTATCTGCCAGCGCACCGCTAAAGATATCTGGCAGGGCCTGTATGAATTTCCCTTGATAGAAACTACATCGGCTGCAGAACCGGCCGGGATAATAAAACAGGCTGTACAACAAAAATGGCTAAAGCCCAATGGCTATACGATAAAAAACATTTCACCGCTGTATAAGCAACAGCTCTCTCACCAGCATAT
>CAYPBW010000380.1:0-1563 GCA_964409055.1 uncultured Chitinophaga sp.
GGTAGGCAGGCGGTAGTTTTTTTTTTTTTTCCGGTTTAGCTTTTCTAAAAACTCCTGTATATCATCATAGCTCACTAGCTCAACAGGACACTGGGCGCAATTTTCAAAATAGCTGGGGTTGTTGCCCATAATACTTTGCCATTGCGCCTGGGTGACCTCGTATTTGCTGATGTAGAAATTGCGTACTGTTCTGCTGTGGGCGGGTTTTTCTTCATCATAGCAATCGTTACCCTGTTCTTCGGTGCAGCCCATGGTATAAGTGCCGCCTTGTACCAATACCATTTGGTTGGCAAAGGGATCCCCCCCTGCCCCCCAGGGAAAACGCATCATATTTTTAGAGTATTTTGATTTAAAACAGAAACGGCTAACTTTGAGTTTTTAATCAAAGATACTATTTCATGGAAATTATTACTAATGCCGAAATTGCTTTTTTATCGCGGGAGTTAACAGGTATTGAAGACCCAAGGAGGTCAGCTATTATACGCTACCCGCTTTGTGAGGTTATTTTTACTGTTTTTTGTGGTTTGATGGCGGGTCAGAATTCGTGGATGTTAATGAGTGAATTTGGTAAGTTACATCTTGATTGGATGCGCAAGTATTTTCCTTTTAAAAACGGGGTAGCTTCTCATGATACGCTTAATCGGGTAGTATCTTTGCTACCTCCGGATTGTTTGGAGTCGATACTGGCTTCTTTTGGCAAACGGAAATTAGTTATGGAGGCACACAGCCAGCCGACCGTTTCTTTAGATGGGAAGGGCATAGCAAGAAGCGCTACGGTAAAAGAGCAACAGACTAAACAATCGGCAAACGGCAGAACCTGTACGCTCATTGCCAATGCTTATTGCCATGAATTGGGCATTTGCATTGGTCAGAAATCGGGCGATAACATGGGTAAAGAAAAAATGCTGATAACAGCGCTGATAGATACGCTTCCGCTCCAAGGGGCTTTGGTTATAGCAGATGCGGGTAATCTGAGTAAAAATATTGTAGACAGGCTAAGTGCAGTGGGTGCTGATTATCTGCTGGCAGTCAAAGGGAACAACCGACTGACTAAGGAGTATATAATTGATGCTTTTAACACGGAAACAGAAAAATTGCAGATAGTTCAGAGTGAAGAAAGGAACAGAGGCAGAACAGAAAAAAGAACCTGCTATGCATTACCCGTACAAGAAACGGACCCGCTATTCAAAAAGTGGACAGGCATAAAAAGCATTGCTAAGATAGACAGGAGCAGAACCGTTGCAGGTAAAACAAGCAAAGAAACCGCTTATTACATTAGTTCTCAGGCAGCCAATGCAGCAGTTTTACACCATAAAATCAGACAACATTGGGGGATAGAAAATAAATTACATTGGGTATTAGATGTTATCGTGCAGGAAGATGCCTGTAGTTCAAGAACAAAAAATTGTGCTGCTAATCTGGCTGCATTGAGAAGACTGGTACTGGGTATTTATCAAAATATACCTGAAAAGAAAAACCATAAAGTTAAAATGCTTCATTTCGCAACTAACTCAACCTTCAGAGATGCAATATTTAAAACATTATGATGCGTTTTCCCTGCCC
>CAYPBW010000381.1:0-1549 GCA_964409055.1 uncultured Chitinophaga sp.
GTTCTGTTGAGAGGTCATAGTAATACAATAACTTGTCTTGGTTTTAGCCGGGATGGAAAGCTACTGCTCTCATCTTCTTTTGACGGTACTGCCCGGTTATGGGAAACTGAAAAGGGTAAAGTGAAACTAGTACTAAAGGGTCATTCTGGAAACGTACGGACAGCATTTTTTAGTCCAGACGAAAAAAAAATACTGACTGCTTCAGAAGATTTTACAGCCAGAGTATGGGATGCAGAGACCGGACAATTATTATTTGTATTGAACGATCATAAAGGATGGGTGCATACGGCTTTTTTCTCACAAGACGGTAAAAAAATCATTACGACTTCCGGAGATCATACTTCAAAATTGTGGGATGCTGATAATGGTAAGCTGCTTTACACTTTCTTCCCGGTAGACAGCAACGGATATTTTGCTCAAATTCCATCTGGCGAATATCAATGCTCCCAGGATGCAGCCAAACTCCTCCACTACGTTACCAAGGATTTAAAAGTGATTAGTTTTGAACAACTGGATATCAAGTACAACCGCCCTGATAAAGTATTGGAAGCCATCGGTAACACCGATACCGCACTGATCAAAAGCTACCGCAAGGCATGGGAAAAGCGAATCAAGAAACTGGGCATTGATACCACGCAGTTCCGGGATGGTTACAGTGTACCTGAATGTGATTTTGCTGACAGAGATAAAATTGAATACGAACAGAAGAACGGAAAATTATCGCTTCGCATAAAAGGAAATGACAGCTCATATAAATTAGATCGCTTCAATGTATGGGTGAATGAATCACCTTTATTTGGTCAGCGGGGTATCAGTATTAAAAAGAAGAACAGCAACAGCATTGATACAACGATAACCATTCAACTGTCACAAGGCGAAAACCGGATAGAGACCAGCATCACCAATGTAAACGGAACAGAGAGTTACCGTATGCCCCTGTATGTGAACTATACACCGGCGGTAAAGCAGAAAGAGATGACTAGGTTTATCGGCATTGGCATTGATCAGTTTAAAGAAAGCCAGCACAACCTGCAGTACAGCAGCAAGGATATCCGTGACCTGGCGGTGAAGCTGAAAGAAAAGTACAAAGACAATATCATCATTGATACGCTGTTCAATGAAAACGTAACCACCGAAAAAGTAAAAGCTTTAAAACAAAAGCTGCTACAGACAACGGTCAATGACAAAGTGATCATCTCCTATTCCGGTCATGGCCTGCTGAGCAAGGATTATGATTATTACCTGAGTACTTACTCTGTGAACTTCAGCAAGCCGGAAGAGAACGGGTTGCCCTATGATGAACTGGAGAACCTGCTTGATGGTATCCCCGCCCGGAAGAAGCTGATGTTCATAGATGCCTGCCACAGCGGTGAAGTAGATAAGGAAGAAGGGGTTGCTATGCAGAAAATGGCTGATTCATTGGGATTAGCAGCAAAGGGTATAATCATCGATCAGCCGCAGCAGCAACATGTTGGGCTGAAGAACAGTTTTGAATTAATGCAATCCTTGTTTGTAAATGTGGGCAAGAGTACCGGTGCCACGATCATCA
>CAYPBW010000382.1:0-1544 GCA_964409055.1 uncultured Chitinophaga sp.
ACCGTCCCAACAGAAATAACGATTACCAGAACAGGATCGCCGATATTAACCCCAATGATATTGAGACAATCACTGTGCTGAAAGGTCCTGAAGCTACTGCCCTTTATGGTAGCCAGGCAAGTTCCGGTGCCATTGTAATTACTACCAGAAAAGCAAAAAATAATAAACTGGGTGTACAGTATGACAACAGTTTCCGTTTCCAGAAAGTAACCCGCTGGCCGGAGACAATAAATACATACAGCAATGGTTCGAATGGCTTAGCTTCTAATCTTTTCCAATATTTTGGTCCAGCCTGGGCACCAGGCACACAGTTATTTGATAATAAAAACCAATTCTTCGAAACCGGTTTTGCGCAAACACATAACCTCGGAGTTGATTTTGGTATCAAAAAATCTTTGTTCCGTTTTTCCGGAACATTTTTTGACCAGAATGGTGTGGTTCCTGAAAATAATTTCAGAAGGATTAATCTCCGTCTTACCAATACCACCAAATTCTGGAAAGACAAAATTGAGATCAATCCTTCTATCGCCTATATCAAATCAGAAAACAATAAAGTATTGCGCAGTGCCGGTGGTTACCTGTTAAGTTTGCTGGTGTGGCCCGATAATAATGATATCAGGAATTATGAAGACCTGACTACAGGTGACAAACTAGACCTTTTCGCAGCAACAAGTGCCAACGGTGAATATGATAATCCGCTGTTTAATGTAAAAAAGAACAGGGCTTACGATGAAACAGAACGTAAAACAGCCAGTTTAGGTATCAATATCAATCCAACCAAATGGTGGAGCCTTTCCGGCCGCTTCGGATATGATACCTATGATCTCTTTGGATACTGGTTCTATCATCCACAGTCATTTTATGTTACTGCGGGTTCAGGCGGCTCATTAGATAATTATTGGAGAAAGTATATAGGCTATAATCATACTATAACTTCCACATTCAAAAAAACTATTGGCAAGGATCTGAATCTTAGGTTGATGGTAGGTACCATGTGGCAGGATTATGAAACAAGGATGTGGGCTATTTCCGGAACAAATATTGTTGATTCTACCGGTGGAGTAGCCAATCTTGCTGGAAATGGTAAGATGTATAAAAACGGGACCATTATTAGCGACAGAGATCTCCAGGTATTACTGGGTGACTATATGGACAGCACAGTAACAAGACCAAATACAAGGCTTCGGTTGCTTCGAAACAAATTCGGAGAATATAATAAGCAGATATCAAGGCAAATGGCTTATTTCGGAGAATTTTCTATTAGTTTCAGAAACTATATCTTTTTAAGCTATACACACCGTTTCGAAGAAGCTTCTACTGTGCCTAAACAAAACAGAAAATATAATTATCCGGGCGGAAGTTTGAGTATCATCATGAGTGATATGATACCATCTTTGAAGAAAAATAATCTTATCAGCTATTGGAAGTTGCGTACATCATTGGCCGGTACTGCCCGTTTGAATACGCCTTATTCGACTCAATCAGTTTTTGTTGACAATTTTGCAAGCGGCGGTGGCTTCTCCTATGGATTCTTCAATAACAGC
>CAYPBW010000383.1:0-1529 GCA_964409055.1 uncultured Chitinophaga sp.
GGTAGAAGCAGTAGTCGCAGGCGATGTCGCAGATCGAGCCGATGGGCTTGGCCAGCACCTGGATGCCGGGCCTCGCGGGGCCCCGCGGCGCGGTCGCGGCCATGGCTTGCCGCTACTCCTTCAGGCGCTTCATGCCCTCGATGAGCGGGTGCCACCCGTACACGAAGGAGATCATGAAGCCGTCCATCTTCAGGTCGCCGGGCGCGCTGTCGTTGACGGTCGACTTGTAGCCGACGGTCACGTTCAGGTTCTCGTTGATCTTGTAGCCGAGCGTGAGTCCGATCCCGACGTTGCTGAGCTTGCTGCCCTCGACGCCGTTGACGCTCGCCTTGCCGCCGTTGTACCAGGCGAGGTCGAGCGCCCCCCAGAAGTGCTCCGTGAAGTCGCGGGTCAGGTGCGCGTCGAGCTGGAACATGGGATCGGTCTTGAGCTTCTGCCCCATGTAGTCGGTGTTGTCCCCGAAGAGCCACACGGCCGGAAGGAACTCGAGCGTCGTGCGCCGGCCCGGCACCCAGTCGCCGAGTTGCCAGACGATGGGCGCGCCGACTCGCCCGTACCAGCGGTTCTGGCCCACGTTGAGGGCCTGCTTGTTGTCGTACTCCCCGATCGGCAATGCGAGGTCTGCCAGCAGGTCGACGGAGAATCCCGGCTCGTAGCGCAGCACGTCGGGGATGTTCCGCTGGGCCTTGGGACCGATGACGTTGACGGCGAACTCGAGCATCGGGTCGCCGAAGCCCGTGGCCGACTGGCTGGCCGTCCTGCCGGCCAGCGCGGCCTCGCCCGAGATCCGGCCCATGGGCAGGATAACCGCGGCCATGGCCGACCGGTCGCCGATGGCGAACATCTTCGCGTAGCCCATCATGGTGAGCGTGGCGTCGAAGTCCGCTCCCGGCGTCACCTGGTGCGACGGATCGAAGGGGTTCGTGTTGCCGGTGATCGAGTTGAAGATGAGCGGCACGCCGTTCGAGCCCGCCAGGCCATGCCAGTAGAAGCGCCCCGGCACCTGGGCCTGGGCCTGCGTTGAAACGAGCGCGCCGGCAACGGCGAGCGATGCGGCGGCCAGCCGCGACCAGGACAGTCTGTTCATGTGAGTTCCTTCGCTTTTCATGGGGTTCCCGTTCTTGTCGATGGATTCATGCGTCGGCGGCAATCAGGGCTTCGGATCGGTCACCATGTCCTTGGGCGGGACGAACTGCCTCTTGTAGATCATCGGCGGGAAGCCCTCGTCCACCGGGACCCGCATCGGGAGCACGTCCACGAGCGTCTCGAACGGCCCGCGGCTGGGCAGGACCACGTGGTTCGCCCGCGCGTAGTCGTCCCAGAGCGCGATCATGTCCTTCAGCTTGCCGGGATTCGTCGCGGCCAGGTCCGCGCGCTCGCCAGGATCGCTCTTGAGATTGAAGAGCTCCCACGCGCCGGTTCCGTACGGCTTCCACCCCCAGCGGATCTTCCAGTCGCCCTGCCGCACCGCGCGGTTGCCGAAGATCTCCCAGGCGAGGTAGTCCTTGTCCGTGCGCACCGAGTCCACC
>CAYPBW010000384.1:0-1526 GCA_964409055.1 uncultured Chitinophaga sp.
GTATTTATATCCCCGGAACCATTAACCGGGATGTGGCCAAAGAATCGTTGAATAACTCACTCTCCCTGGCTGATGTCAGTTCCCTCGATCCTTCTTTTAAAGCCCAGGCCACTACCACCGGTATCAGCGCCTTAAAATCACTGGTGAGTAAAAAGGCCAAGTTAGTCCGTGTACAGTTAAAGGCTGGTTATAAGGTATTACTTAACAATAAAAATCAACACCCATGAAAAAAATCTTATCCATTTTTCTTGCATTCATGAATGCTGCATTGGCACAACAGCCATTATCCATCAGCACGGATAAAACCACTTCACTGATCTTCCCTTTTCCCATTAAGTATGTGGACAGGGGAACCAGGGATATACTGGTACAGCCGGTAAAAGAAGATGAACGCATCCTGCTCGTAAAAGCGGCCAATAAGCAATTTACAGAAACGAATCTGAGTGTTGTCACCGGTGACGGAAATGTCTATGAATTCACCGTGAATTATACACCGCAGCCTACCGTGCTGGTACTCCATTTGCCACCGAACAAGAAGGCAACTATTTCTGCTTATGCTAATGCGATACTGAACAGTCCTCCGAGAAGGATCTCCAGGGTGAAGCATGGAGCTGTGATCGCAAAATTATCAGGTATTTATATCAAAGACGAAGTGATCTACTATCAAATGGAGATACACAATCATTCGCCGCTGGACTTTGATATTGAGTTGCTGAAGTTTTTCATTACCGATAAGCAAAAGTCGAAAAGAACTTCTGTTCAGGAAAACGAACTGGTACCATTGTATGTGGCGGGCAACAGGTCGAAGGTGAAGGCGTATAACTTCTCTGTTATTGTGGTGGCGCTGGATAAGTTCACCATACCTGATGCAAAGTTTCTCGGCATTCAGCTCATGGAGAAAAACGGTGGAAGACATTTTAACCTGAAAGTATATAACAGGCAGATACTGAAAGCAAGGATGCTGCCTGAACTTAATTAACCTATGGAAAAAAGTCATGTTATTTCAGACAGCCTGTTCAATGAAGCGCAGGCGGAATTTGCAGTGGGCCGCAACTGGATTGCCTACAATACCAAGACCTATTATCTTGACAATGCAGATATGTGGTTCTTCAGGGATAAGGATGAGGCAATTGAATTTGCTAATGATAATATCAGCGACCGGGATGCTTATGCTGTTATTCATGCCAGTTCCATTATATCGCTCATGCGCCAGTTGCCGTATGGGGAAGATATTCATTTCAATATGTCACAGCAGGAATTGGAAAACCTGTTCCAGACTTTTGACTGGTCTGTGGCCAGGTATGATCCTTTGCATGATACCATAGAAGCATCCACAGAACAGGAGAAAGATGACCTGGCGAGAATGGAAACCCTGCTTGTTGAGTGGGAGAACCTTTATAACAGGGATCCCGAAGCTGCCTTGCAACTGGCGGCTACTTATTGGGAGGGGCATCCGATGGAAGCTTACAAGGAAGATTTTCTAACAATTAAATATGACCTTATGAATGAACGAAATTTCGATTACC
>CAYPBW010000385.1:0-1524 GCA_964409055.1 uncultured Chitinophaga sp.
AGCTGCTAAAGAAACTGTATCTGCCATCCTTGCATCATTTGGATGGGAAACAGAGAATATGGGCCGGGCAGAAGCTGCCCGGGCTATTGAACCACTCTGTATTCTTTGGTGTATTCCTGGTTTTATCCGTAACCAATGGTCACATGCCTTTAAGCTATTAAAAGCATAACAGCTGCTACAGGAACTGGTTCATTTGCAGAATGATATCCGGATCCGGGCTGTTAGCCAGCCATTTTTCTTTTTCTGAAAATTTACAGACCCCCGGATAATCTCCCTGCCAGTTACCTATATCCAGCATGATCTGAAAATGAAGATGTGGCGGCCATTGTCCATTCTCTGCAAGTATTCCAAATTCTGCAAATATTTCGCCGGCGGAAATCCGCTGTCCTTCCTGAATATTTTTGATTGAATTGAGGCTTAAATGACCATATAAAGTAAAGAAAGAAAAGTCCTGCAGGTTATGCGAAAGAATAATGGTGGCGCCATAATCGCCAAAGCGGTTATTAAAAGCAAAACTGTGCACTATACCCTCTAAAGGAGCTATTACAGCTGTATTTGGTTTTCCCCATATATCTGTTCCCAAATGCATTCTTCTTGGCTCTTCGCCATGTTTATGTCCATCAAATACTTTACTGGCACTGTACACTGTCCTGTGTTCTGCATAGCCACCAATTCCATACCGTGCATGGCTATGCTCCAGTTTATTATTAACCCATTGGCTGAACCGGGTTATATCATTCAATATACCCGGCACCAGTTCTTCATTTGCTGCTGTAAAATCCAATGAAACCAATTTGTCTTTTTGGGGATTGAATGGCACAATGCGGTGAAAAGAAATAGCTGATGCTTTTATAATATTTTCTAAGGCTGAAGCCTGGTTCATTGTATAAAATTAGACATACCACTGTACAAAAAAACACCCCGGGTTTCCGGGGTGTTGTATGATTTGATAAGTGTTTATCTTATTGTCTTCCGATAATTACCGGGAAGGTCTTCTCAGATGTTCTGATACCATCATCGTAGAAGAACTTAACCATATAAGTACCAGAAGGCAAGTGTGTAAGATCAATTGGTACTACCCTGCCATATGCAAGGCCACTGAATGTTTTCTGGCTCACCAACTGTCCGGTTGATGTGTACACATTCATGCCCAGGTAATTGTACAGTACACTATTGATCCTGATATTAAACTGACCACCGTTCGGGTTCGGGGACAGGATCTCTGCGTTGTCTCTCAGCAACCTGATTCTTTCCGGACAGTCAACTACTATTGCCTTAGTTGTATCTGAAACTGTACAGCCAAAGCTATTAGTGAAGGTATAGGTAAGTGTATAAGTACCTACCGCTGTAGCTGACGGTACAAAATTGAAACCAGATACTCCAATGCCGCTCCAGCTACCTCCCGTAGGTGTACCCACCAGCGGAACCAGCGTATCACTGATACAGATTCTGCGGTTCCAGAGGTCAGTAGCGCTTACTACTGGCAGCGGGTTAACCGTGAGTATAGCTGCATTTGAAGTCACA
>CAYPBW010000386.1:0-1507 GCA_964409055.1 uncultured Chitinophaga sp.
CGCCCCCGCGGCTTCCCTACCAGCACCTGTACGAGCGGCCGCCGGAGAAGTAGGGCGGAAAGTCTGCCTCTGTGAATGCCGCGCTGGCTTCACGGAATTCTTGCAGGTATCGGGCCGACGAGTTGGTAGCTTGGACCGAACAGCTCTGGGACAAAACCCAACCGTTCGGTTATCATGCCTACGCTATTTCTCGTAGGGCCATACCGGGTCGTCATCTACTCCAACGACCACGAGCCGGCAAGTGCAAGGAACTTTGGAAGGCAATCCATGGCGACCAGGTCGGAAATCGAAAAGGCCGTTGATTCACACCTCGAAGCGGCGTTGGCTGCGGGCAAGGCCCGGCGTGCGCGCGGCGAACTCGCGAAGTCGGTCGCATACGATGCCCGGCGCAGGCGTCTGAAGATCGAGTTGATGTCGGGGGTCGCCATTGCCATTCCCATAGCGCAGGTGCAGTGCCTGGCGTCAGCGAAGCCGGAAGCGATACGCGCGGTACATGTCACGGGAGGTGGTTCGAGCCTGCGGTGGGAGGCACTCGACGCGGATCTCTCCGTTCCCGACCTCGTGGCGGGGTGCTTCGGCACTCGGACATGGATGATGTCGCTGGCGCGCAGCGCAGGGCGCGTCAGGTCGGAGGCCAAGGCCGCGGCGGCGCGAGAGAACGGCAAGAAGGGCGGGCGGCCGCGGAAGCCGAGGGAGGGGACTGTTGCTGCTTGAAGGGTAGCTTGCACCCTCAAATTGCGCGCAGGCTTCACGGATTTCTCGTCGGCTCCAGGTCGGCGAATAGCTAGCTTGGGCAGACCCCATTGCTGCTATAGCACTTGGTGCTATAAACTCCCCGATGAAGCGAGTACTGGTCACGAGGGCTTTCGCCCGCTGGTGCACGCTCCGTGAAGCCGCGCTATGCCGGGCCGCCTGGGAAATCGAAGCGGGCCGGTTCGAGGCGGATCTTGGTGGTGGGATCGTCAAGAAGCGCATCGCCTATTCAGGGCGGGGAAAGAGCGGCGGCGCGCGCGTGCTGGTGGCTCGGAGCAGCCGCCTTTGCATGGTGTTTCTCGTTGGCAGAGACAAGTCGGATCCGGGGACGGATTTTTCCGACGCCCAGGCCGAAAGCGCAATGGAACTCGCCAAGGCGTTCGCCCGGCTCGATCGCCACCAACTCGAGCTGGCCATATCGAGAGGGGCCGTGAAGGAGATCTGGTGTGAGGAAGAGGACATCGCAGAAGAGTAGGCAGGTCGTCGCAGACCGCGTCTCCGCCGGCCTCGCGGAAACCGCGCTCGAACTCGACGCGCTCGGGCTCATCGACCAGCACACCCTTGCCCGGATCAAGACGCTCTGCTTCGAGGAGCCCCCGGTATTCACGCCCGCCCGCGTGGCTTCGATCCGGATCCACCGTGCCCGGATGAGCCAATCGGTATTCGCCAGGCTTCTGAACGTGAGCGTGTCGACGGTCCAGAAGTGGGAGGCGCCTGCGGCGGACAAGCATCCGAGTGGGGCTGCGGCGAAGCT